>JAQCHP010000054.1 GCA_027619595.1 Planctomycetota bacterium | reverse complement strand
GTTCAGACGGGTGCCCAAGACGCACAACTTATAGTTTTTCCCGGCTTCGTTTCTGGCAATCTTGACATCCATTCCGAATCTAAGTTTCAGGCCTACGAAGTCAATCTACGACGTAAGCGTTATCGGATTGGCACATGTGCCGTAGAAGGACTTGTCGGTTATCGTGGCGCAACCCTCGACGATTCGATACGTTTCAGTTCGTCCACACTTGGTCTTTCTGGACCGTTATTGAACGCATCGATCGCACTTAACGAGGCGTTCGTCACCGAAAACCAATTTCACGGAGGTCAGTTGGGCCTACGCTGGGTCAACCAACGATGTTGTGACTGGTCCGCCGAATTCCTCGCCAAGGTCGGACTAGGGAATACGCAATCCCATGTGACTGTGACGGGAACTACGACAGCGTCCTTGGCGGGACAATCCCAGACGACTCAGGCGGGATTACTGGCACAAGGGACCAATATCCGCTCGCTAGAGCAAAATGAATTCAGCACCCTGTCTGAGTTCGGCGTCTCCATCCGCCGACATTTTCCTTGCGACCTCACAATGAACTTGGGCTACTCGTTCCTTCACTGGAGCGACGTTTTGCGAGCCGGTGAAACGATTGACCCAGGAGTCAATCCATCTCAGATCCCGCCGAATACGCTCACTGGTACGGCCCGACCGGAACTCCAGCTGGACTCTCAGGCATTCTGGGCCCAAGGACTGACAGTCGGGTTAGAATATCTCTTTTAGCACTATCGCACATCGAGCATACGTTCGAGTGCGACGAGCGACCACCGCGCAGTATCTTCATTGACTTGGATCACATTCACTGGAGTCCCCTCAGCCAGGTTTTCGAGGGACCAGCATAAATGGGCCAAGTCGATTCGGTACATCGTGGCGCACATACATAACACTGGTGACAAGAAGTGAATCTCCTGTTCTGGATGTTCCTTCTTTAGCCGATTTACAAGATGTAATTCTGTGCCAATGGCCCATTGAGTACCGGCAGGCGCCTGCTGAACTGTAGTGATAATCTTTCCGGTGGACCCCGAAACATCGGCGATGTCATTTACTTCTTGTGGGCATTCGGGATGCACAAGTATCTTGATATTGGGATACTTTGCCCGAAACTGGTGCACATGTGCCGCCTGAAACATCTGATGCACGCTACAATGCCCCATCCAAAGGATGACTCGACTACGCAACAAGGCATCAGCGGAATTCCCACCTGACTCCAACTCGTGGGGATTCCACACGGGCATTTGGTCGTTACCGATCCCCATGGTCAGGGCAGTATTTCGACCGAGGTGTTGATCGGGGAAAAATAAAACGCGACTAGTTCGTTCAAACGCCCATTTCAAGACGGCAGCCGCATTGCTTGACGTGCACACGATTCCACCGTGTTTACCGCAAAACGCCTTGAGACTGGCGGCCGAGTTGATGTAGGTTACCGGTGTGATGTCCTCGGTATCAAGGATTTCCCCGAGGTCTTCCCAGGCATTCTCCACCTGCCGAATACCGGCCATGTCTGCCATCGAACAACCGGCTGCCAAATCGGGGAGCACGACCGACACTCTTCGGCCATCCCGAGCCTGCAGTTGTTCCGGCCGGTTCGCCAGGATGTCTGCCGTCTCGGCCATAAAGTGCACACCGCAAAACACGATGTAGCGACAACTCTTGTTGGCAGCCGCCATTTGGCTCAGCTGATAACTATCACCACGAAGGTCACAGTGTGCGATCACCTCATCTTGCTGATAGTGGTGCCCAAGCAAAAGCAATTCCTCCCCCAATCGGCGGCGGATTGCTTCGATTCGGTCGCTCAGTTCCTCGTTGGAACGCGTCCGGTACTCCGGAAATTCATACCGCGGGTTTGTCGAAATATCGGTCTGCATAGGATTTCTGCCACCCTTTCGAAATTGGCGTTACCACCTCCAAGGCCGCTTAGCTAGACTGTAACTTACGACGAGTGGTAACCTAGGTCGATTATACGCAAGAACTCTGTAACCGACAGGAGTCGAAACCAAGGCCAAACGGAGCGATTCGAACCTCGAGGGAGGTTTTGCCTAGCGTGGAGGCCGTTCGCAAAAACCACCTTTCCTTTCCCCGACTCGCGCATGGACACTTTTGATCTACGAAACTACTGATGAACAAGGCCTTCGTTCGCGAACCGGAATTGGAAGGACCCGGCTACTGTCCGCGGTGCGGCACCCAGGGGACCATGGTCTCATCGGGACCGTTAGATACTTATATTCGGGCTGAATTCCGGCAGAAAATTTCCGACTCTGGTTCCTATTGCGGATACAGTCGCTGCGAAGTCGCTTACTTTGATTCGTTCGATAGCGTCATCATGCTGAGCGAATTGAAAGGCCCCTTATACCCATACGATCTCGACGTGCCGATCTGCGCCTGTTTTGGATTAACGTACGACGACGTGGAGGCAGACGTGCAGGACGGCGAGCCTCACCGGATTCGAGCCCTGCTCGATCGATCTAAATCGCCCCAAGCGCGCTGTGGTACCTTGGCGGCAGATGGTACATGTTGCCTGCGTGAGGTACAGCGACTCTATATGAAACTACGAAGTTCCGGCTGACGTTTAGAAAAAGTGGACGCGTTCACGTGGTCTTGACGCGATGTGACTCTGGCTACGGGAGGGTCAGCGATGCGCGGATCCGGTTTGCCCGGATCCGGCAGCCGTGCATTCGCGGTCCCGGTCCGTCCGACTCGTACCAGCTGACTGCTTTGAGGATCTTTTCTATATCCTTTTCAGATTGGCCCGATTCTTCGTACACACGTGCCAGATTGTATCCTGCATGTCGAATCCAACGGCATTGCGGAAAAGGCTCGATGGTTCTCGTCTGCAACCAAGATTCGGCCGACGCGTAACGTTGTGCCTCTAATTCCAGCACGCCTAACCGATAACTCGCGTGCTGTTTCAATTCACGCAGGACAAGCTGGAGCAACGACACGACGGCGTCAAAATTGGCGATTCGTACCATCACGGGCTTCATCGTGTTGAGGTCGATCTCAGGTTGATTTGTCTGAGGATCGATTTTCGGAGTAAACAATACGTTGTACACTTGCAACTCGAGCTGTGCTTGTTCAGAAGTGGCAAGGTTGTCGATGAGCGCATCGGGTTGTCTCACTGCCCCCAGATACGTCTTGGCGCCGGGTGTATCCACGCCATCTTCGTATTCGCCGCGAAACATCACCATGAGCCCTTTCAACAGGTCATTGAGATCTTCGAAAGGACGCATTTCCAATCCAAATTCAGTGGCAAACACGGCCGCATCCCGATTCCCCTGTGCGGCAGCCTGACCGACCCGGCCTCGTAATCGATAAGCCTCGTAGGGCGATGTGAGTAATGATTGCCGCGCAAGCCCCGGATGCTGACGCAATTCCTGCCAGAGCAGCGACGGCGATGTCGTAAGCGTCATCGCGTCCGTGCTCGTCAGATGAGCCTCCAATATGTGCATCCGTTGAGAAAGGGCCTCGGGCGTGGCGTCGATAAGCACAGATAGATGTTTCAATTCATGGCCACGCACGGGATACCGATGTTCGGGCTCCACGTCCAACTGCTGGAGCAATTCGGGATGCTCCATGATTTCCCGCAGCGTAGCAATGCCTTTACCATCGGTCCCTGGCAACGGCAGCCCCAAGTACATATCAAACAGATACAGCTCACCACCAATCCAAGCGGCAGGACACCACGGCCTAGCGGTGTTCGTTGTGTCGTCTTCGATCCCCAACATGACAACCGGTATATTCTGCTGTCGCGCTAAGAGAATGAAGAGCCGGGATAACTCAAGCCAATCGCCATGCCCTAAGAGCAACAATTCCGCGGGATAATACTTACCGCCGGGACGGGGCGCAAATGACTTTTCGTCGCTTGGTTCGTCCCGTGCAGCATCCAATTGAATATTTCGCACCGTCCAATCGAACAATTGAGCCGCCAATCGAACTCGCGAAGCTTCTTCGCGCTCTAGGCGATCTGTAAGCCCGTCGAGCCATTCATCCAAATAACCCATCGATCGATCGGTTCGTGCCACAGTGCGCGAAATATCGCGCATCCATACGGCCTCTTGCAAAATAAACACGTCGAAAGGATGGTACATCATTCGCGACAGTGCATTGTCCGCTTGGAATTCTGTAAATCGAGGAGGAAGGCGGCTATACTGTGGGTCAGCAATCCAGTCAACGTCCGGCCGCTGCGTCTCGATCCATTGGTTAAGCTTGATCAAAATCTTTTCCCGCATCATCGTCGGAGTATACTCCTCTTGATGATTGAGAAACGACATTACGTTGCCCAAATGAGCGTCAATGCTCGATGTAGTATCTCGTTGCGAAGAGGGTGGAGTAATCGGAGGAAATTTCCTGGTGCAACCGGACGCCGAAATGGACACCAGAAAAATGATGGTGACACACGCCTGATGGCAATCAATGCGAGTGCAACGTAAGTGGTCGACGAACGGCATAACGAATCCGCTTAGAGATATTGGAAGGAGAGGACGGACGGACACAGTCATGTGGCGATATTAATACGGAATCCCCAAACCTGAAACACAATTACGCAGAATGAGGAGCCTTTTCAGGACCGACTCCAATTCGTCGAGCGGTATCATGTTTGGCCCATCGCTGGGTGCATGATCTGGATCCGGGTGCGTTTCCAAGAATAATGCGTCAATTCCCACCGCCAATGCGGCTCTGGCCAACGGTTCTACCATTTCCCTCTGTCCGCCGGTGGCATGGCCGAGCCCCCCTGGCTGTTGCACGCTGTGCGTCGCATCAAATACCACAGGGACCCCCAACTGACGCATCTCAATCAGTGATTTCATATCGTTCACGAGCCGGCCATATCCAAAAAAGGTCCCACGTTCTCCCAACAAGATGCTTTGTGCGCCCGACTGCTGCAACTTATTCAGCACGAACTTCATATCTTGGGGGGCCATAAACTGGCCTTTTTTTACGTGTATGGCTTTTCCGGTTTGGGCAGTGGCCACCAACAAATCGGTCTGCCTCGCCAGAAATGCCGGGATTTGCAGCAGATCACACACTTGCCCCACCGAAGCAGCCTGCCACGCTTCATGCACATCGGTCGTCACGGGCAATCCTGTTTTGCTACGGACTAGGTCCAGTATTTCCAACCCGGGCTCCAACCCGATCCCGCGAAAAGATTCAAGACTCGTCCGGTTCGCTTTGTCAAAGGACGCTTTGAAGACAATTGGTATGCCGAGGCGAGCACCAATCTCCGCAATTTGGTCGGCTACGCGGCAGGCAAAGTCTCGACTTTCGATCACGCAGGGTCCGGCAATCACTAACAGCGGGCAGCCTGAGCCACATCGATGTGGCCCAACCTGCGCGACGACGGATCGGTCAATTGGCATAGAGGCGGTCTCGATATTAGCAAAACAGATGGGGGAAGTTTTTGAGCGCTAAGTGTAAGTTATTCGGCCGTGGAAATTCAGACAGCTGGCCGCGTCTCAAATTGAGATTTTTGGTATAAGCATGGCAGTGGCTGTAGTGTTACGCAGCGATCATGCATTCTTCTGCCATCGGCTCCGTTTTCCGCACAGCGCGGCTCAAATTGAGACGACCCTTCGATTCGCCACAACCTGTTACAGGCAATCCACTTAAAACATTCCGAGAGCTGTCAATCCAGACACAACGAATTGCGGTACGGGTTGTGCAATTCGTAAGTTGTCGTTGGGGGATCGCTGTGTAGGTGGTCTTCCATCGGCGGCCCGCGGGGCCTCTGACGGATTTTTTCTGGCCGGTCGTCTTGCCCCTGACCGAACAGTTTGCCATGTGGAATTGGCACGTCTGAGGCCCTTTTTTATGCGCCAACATCGCTAAGGGCGGCGGCAGGCGGATTGAACTGCGGCCGATTGGATCCCAAGATACACGAACCGCCGTATGAGTTGGTGCGGAGCGTATCGATTCCGACCGCCCCCCTGGATTCGCTCCCTGCGTAGGATCAACCGGTATGAGCGACGAATGTACTTCGGCGACGGTGCATCGGTGGTTGCCAGTGATCCTTACCCTGCCGATCGCCTGGCTATTTCTGCCCCCGTTTCTTAGCGGGGAGTTCTTTCTGTATCGCGACGCGGCACACTATTACCACCCTCTCTTCCAGCACGTGCAAGAACAGTGGGAATCGGGACTTGTACCGTTATGGAATAGCGGCGAGAACACCGGCCAGCCTTTGGCAGCCGATGTGACCGCCAGCGTGTTTTATCCTGGCAAAATCGTATTCTGGCTGCCACTTTCCTATGAGCGTCGATTCTTGATCTACGTGTTCGGCCACTATTTGTTTGGCCTTTACGGTACGTACCAACTGGCGCGACGTTGGCGAGCATCCGCGGTAGGCGCGACGTTTTCCGCCATGTCGTACGTCTTATCGGGGCATGTAATTTTTCAATATTCCAACGTTGTCTACCTAGTGAGCGCTGTTTGGTTACCTTGGTCGCTGATGTACCTTGACGCGCTACTGCGGCGAGGCGGTGTGACGCGCGGGGTCCAGTGGGGAATCACATTGGGCCTGATGGTACTTGGCGGTGACCCTCAAACAGCATTGCACACGGTATTTGTGGGGGCCATCGGTGGACTCTATTATTTTCCCCAAAAACGAACTACGAGTCCGCTACCGATTCGGCTGGTACGACCCTGGGCGCGCTTAGCGACTGGAGTTGCCGTTGCGGCCGGACTTTCTGCCGTGCAGTGGGTGCCATCTCTGGAATGGGCTGCTTTGACAAATCGATGCACTCCCAATGCGCCTCGTAGCATCTGGGAACATTTCGTGAATCCAATTCCCACGGGGACGTGGGGAACGTCAAGCGATCGAAATACATCGACACAAGCGAAATCGCAATACCGATTCAGTGTTGCACCCTGGCGCTGGCCAGAAGTGTTTTGGCCGAATTTCAGCGGTAAGAGCTTTCCCATCTATCGTCGGTGGATTCACATCGTTCCTGCCGAGGGGCAGACTTGGAGTCCTTCGCTGTATGTCGGACTCTTCCCCGCAATACTGAGCTATTTCCAGTTCGTTGGTGGCACGCGTTCCCCACGACATCGCTGGGTGCGATCTATGGCGATCTGCTCGCTGTTGGCAAGTTTGGGATGGTACGGAGTGGGATGGATATTGATCGAGTGCGCCAGGATTTTCGGCTGGCAGCCATCCATTGACGCGCCCGCTGGGGGCGTTTATTGGCTCCTCTCCTCACTGGTTCCGGGCTACGCCATGTTTCGCTACCCGGCCAAATGGTGGACATTTGTGACACTCACCCTAAGTCTCGCCTGTGGGTGGGGGTGGAACCTGACTGTCCGGAATCCAAAAAAAGTCCGGTCACACCTGAAGGTCGTGTTGTCTGCATCGATGGTCGCACTTGCGATCGTCGTCTTTTTCCAGCGGGCCGTCAGCCGCACAGTAAGCAACTTGCCCCCGAGCCCCCTTTGGGGACCTCTGGATGGATCGGGCGCCATGGCAGACCTCCGATTGTCGCTGCTCCAGATGATCGTCGTAGGCTGGATGACGACCCTCACATTGAGTCGCCTGCGCAATCGCACGGTCATCTTGGGCTTATTGACTCTAACTGCCGCCGATCTGTGCTGGACGCACGCTTGGATGCTACCAACGGCTCCAGCGTCGATTTTTCGTCAAGTACCGGAACTCGTCCACGCCACCAGGTCCGGCGGCGCGCCGGTTCCCACCACAACGCACAACTTACCTCACGTCGTATTTGATCGTGGCGACGATTTGTATCCCCAAGATTGGTCATCACTGTCGAGTCGACATCGGCTGGAGGAAGTTGTTGCTCACGATCGCGCAACACTATCGGCAAAATACAATTTGCAATACTCCTTACGAATAGCTCGATCGACCGGCTCTGCCGTCCCTGGCGAAGTAGAAACGTTGTGGCAAGCGGCCGACGACCACAAAAACGCGGGCCAACTCGCCTGGCGTAGGCTGCTGGGCGTGGACCGGGTTGTCCTAGGTGACAAAACAACCGACCAAACTCCAACCTGGTCGACGATCGATGGGGCCCAACCCCGCGCGTGGATCGTACACCAAGCCGAGTCATGGCCACCCGAATCGTTTGGCGCTCGACGCAAACGCGTCGCTTCGTGGTTAGTTGATGAAGATCGCTGGCAAACTACGGCTTTGTTGCCAGAATCGGCAGCGTCCGAAGCTCAATTGCTGAGTACAGACGAGCGACCCGAATTGGTAGCTTCCGTGGAATGGATCGCCCATCGCCCGGGAGACATCATGCTTCGCGTGAACCTCGATCGTCCAGGTAGACTTGTTCTAGCCGAGTATCCCGCTCCGGGATGGAACGCCGTGGACGAACGCGACGGCAAGCACAACCAACTCCCTATCGTACCGACCAATTTAGTGATGCAGTCAGTGCACTTGGAAGCCGGTTTTCACCAAGTTCGCTTCCGCTACCAGCCTCGAGGATTTCGTTGGGGCGTCTACGTTTCGACAATAAGCCTTGCCATTGCCGCTGTTACGGTGTGGCGAATGGATCATCGCCGGCTCCCTGATTGAAGGGATCGTCGCCCTCGGAAGATGGTTGCGCATCGGCCGGATCGAGAGTCGTGTCAGCGTTCGAAGTTTCAGGATCGCCACTAGAGTCTAACGGCGGGGACTCCGCTGGAGTTAGCACGGGTGTCGCCGCGGAGTCCTTCGTTGTGGCATCGCTTCCAGACGGCGCACTTGCGATACCGGTAATAGGGGCATGAAACCGCGGCCATGTCTGGTTTGCCTCACGCAAACAAACAACATGTCCAGTAGCATCGGCAAGATAGATACGGTCTGTCACGGAGTTCGTCACAACGACGTTTCCGTCGCGACGGTCACCTGCCACGACGACCTGGCCGTTATCTGCGCGTAGTTGGCGGATCGCGCCAAAATGGTCGAGTGCATAGATATGCTCCCCGGAGACAGCAGAAATGGCGGCAATCGACGACGACGTCCATTTTTCATGGCCTTTTTCGGCGTCCAAACAAAAAAGGCCTCCGCGTTGAGTTGCAACGAACACTTGATTTCCAATAGATACGGGGGCACGACGAATCTGTTCCCCGGTTGACGTTTGCCACCGCGTTGTGCCGCGAGCAATATCAAATAACTGGACGTAACCGTGCCGATCCGCAACGATTAGTTCCTCTGCGGAGCGAAAAACTAATTCGGTTGCGATGGGGGCAGTGTGCATGCGAAACTTTAGACGCGGGGGCTGTGACTTGGCCACGTTGACAATGCCTTGATCGCTTCCCCAAGCAATCAGATTCCCAGCGACCGCTGGAGATGCAGACACCTGCCCCGAAGCCACAAATCGTTCTCGGGCGCTTTCAATTGAAACCGTTTGCTTACCAGATTTTGCGACTGCAGCGTTATCTTTTTTTTCGTCCGCGTCGAATGGAATTGGAAAGCCGTCCACGAAGCCGCTGAGTAGTGGCACGACCACGAGCCGATCGATGAGAGCAGGTCCAGCGATGGGGATTCCGCCCACTTCGATCGACGCTAGTTCAGATCCTGTCGCAGCATCAATGATGATAACTCGGGTACCGGAAACAACCGCGACCCGCTCGTCCGTGATAGCGACGGGGAATATCTGATCACGCCGACTGTCAATCCTGATGGACCACAAAGAACGACCACTTTCACCGTCGATGGCTTGCAACAACCCGGAGTCGGTCTGAACGTACAGACGCACGTCCGCGATAAGTTCTGATTGGCTTTCCGCCTTGTACCCCATGGCAATCAAGTCACGTACTCTCTGCTCGGCCCGCCGTTTGGCCTGGGTTTCACCCAAGGTTAGCCCAAGATGATTGACCTCGCGTGACGAGAATCCCTCACGTCCGCGTTCGCTTACCACACGATAAACCGGATATTGAGCCTCTTTCTGGACGTGAACTTGAACGTATTTTAGGCGGTCGACATTTCGGTCCATTCGAACGACGCTGGACCAAAGCGGCGTCACGTCCATCCGTTTCCAGGCCTCCATGCTTGACGATTGGGCTGTGCCCCGAGTCGCGGCACGAGCCGTGGGACCAGCCGTTATTAGCGTCAAAATTGTCGTGAAAACGAGCAACAGAATAGGTTTCGCCATCGCGGGCCCCTGTCCACCAGTCAATGAATGCCTCAGAATGCTGCCAGGGCGATCGCCCTCACAGCAATTATCATAACCAGAATTGACACGGAAAATAAGCGTTCGGCTGGAGGAGTTCCACGGGGAAGCGCCTTCCGGTCATGCTATACCCTACAACCGCCAGGTCAGGCACCATGGATTGGGAGCGGCTGGATCCAGTTCTGCTCGCGGCTCTTGATGGGGCCCTCGGCTATCTCAACCTTGCTAATGGCAGCGAGGACATGGCCTTTATGCGCAGTCTCAACGCGATCTCGTTGGGACTAGATACTGCGGACGATTTAGCACAACGCATCGCATTACCACAACGGATCGCAGAACTGCAGGATCAAAAAGAGGAAGCTTCCTGGCGGTATGTGGTACGGCTCCTCGAATTACGGCTCGACTACCTGCAACGGTCGCAGCCAGCCTTTCACGCCTGCCAACAAGCCATCGCCGTGTTAGGGTTGATGTCGGAATTCGTGGCCGAATACCGGCAATTTCACCACGTGATTTTGCAGCACCTCTCCGAAACCGACATGATGAACTCCTTCATGTTGGGCCGATTCTTCGAAGCCATCTTGCGCCAGGGAGGCCCGTGGACAGAAAAGCACCGAATCCTGCAAGGAGCCGTGTCGCAAGTCAATGATTTTGTGGGGCACCGTCCGGTCCCCAATCTGGAAGGACACACGGCTCAGCCATACGCTCATGAATTCTCGCGACCGGTCCCTATTTTTATTCGGGGTGTCGGAGCCGCCTGCGGTCCGTACCAAAAGCTCGTTGACCAAGTGATCGCCATCTTGACGGCGACAAACGACCAAATTCTCAATCTCGTGCAATTCGACCCGTCGGAACTGCGCGAATTAGCTTTTGATCCGCGGTCCTATGATTTTGACCACCCGGTCCATCGACGTCCAGGTTACCAATTCGGTGAATGGGATCCACACGCGATTAGCGAATCGAAACACTATTACCGTTTCGTGATTCGGAAGGAGATGCTGGATATTGTCCAGCAATATGTCGAGCAATCTTCCAATCCAGTCGAACGGACCGAACGAGAACTCGAAGCGGCTGCGGTGACAGTTGGCTCACTTTTGGTTGCCGCAGGAGTAAGTGGCCGCGGCCCGGAGGGGCACGATTCCAACACTACGTTCGGCACGCTCATCCCAAATTTGGGACGCTGTCGCGATGCGTTCTATGTCAACATGTTGAACCGTGTTTCTGGCGACCATGCCACGCGTCTGCGAACGCAGTCGGCAAAAGACGGCCAACCATTCAACGCAGTGCGTCAGCATCTCAACGCGTCGCTCGCGCGTCGAAACGCCGTACAAAAAGTGCGTCTCAAGTTGGCGGAAG
Source organism: Planctomycetota bacterium (assembly GCA_027619595.1). Lineage (GTDB taxonomy): Bacteria > Planctomycetota > Planctomycetia > Pirellulales > Pirellulaceae > JAQCHP01. The sequence goes on along the minus strand of JAQCHP010000054.1, from coordinate 17,801 downwards.
TCTTCGCACAAATGGGTTACCCAGACGTTGCTCAACGCCAACTGCAAGCAGTCCCGGTGGCGTCCGCGCGCGTCCGCGGCGACATTGCTTGCCTCCTCATCCGGGTCCGAGATGCTACTGAAGCGAATCAGCTGGCAACCGCACAGGAGGGACTGCAGGAAATTGTGCGTCGGTTACGTGAAGGCATTGAATGCGGAACGATCGTCGATCCACGCAACATGCTCGGATTCGATTGTCAATTTAGTCTATTTCCAGCCATCGAGAACAGCGTATTCGATCACCGATTCGAAACTCTATTGGAGATTGTGCATGAGATTTTCCGTTTAACGGCACGCGTGTGGAGTGAAGCTGCCGCCGGAAACAACTCCGCGTGCGCCGCCGAAACGGAGCGAGAATTGCGCACCTTTGCCGAGTGGTGGCACACATTTGCCGCTCACGAAGTGCAAAGCATTGATGGCGAATCGGCCATGCTGCGTCTCGTTGCTGCGCAGAATGTCGCCGAGGTTGTTCGACAATGGGTGCAGTCCGGATCGGCCTCGGGCAACGTTGCCTTTTGGGCGCCTCACGCAGAAACCTTTCAGTCACCCCAAGCATACGTGCAGGTAATCGACGTGCTACTTAAGCATCAAGATCACGTCGCGTCCATGGGACTACTCATGCATTGGCTCGGCAACGAAGCCGTAGCGTTGGAACGCAGCGAGGCATCCTTTGGCCAACTGGCTCATCAATGGCTGAGTGACACCTTATCCTATTCAGGACGGGACGGGTCATACGAGCCGGGTGTGCGACCTAATCCAAGTGCGACAAATTGGTCGCTGGCGGCCAAGTTCTTTGACTATTTGGAGGCCAACAGTGGTGATTACTGGGTCGCTCCTGAACTAACGGATGATGTTGTCGACCCCGACAAAGACGCTGATATTTCGCCATGGGAAAACACGTCCGGTGATACCGAGAATTCAGACTCCGGACTATTCGCTTCGGCCTATGGTGAAGACTTCGTTTATCAAGACAGCACCAACGACGGGATCGAAGGTCCGCTATTTGAATCGCCGTTCGAAGACGATACCCATTTCGACCACGAAGCCGAGCGAATTGCGTCACGTTTGCTTTTTCTCTATCGAGTGGCCGGATTATGGAAAACGGCGTGCATGGCGTGTATGGTGGCGAGGCAGCTTGAGCAAGAGTCGCCAGCGGGTCCACTTTCAGATCGATTCGAAGGATGGATCAAGGTCTCGACGGAAATGCGACGTGGCATGCAAAAGCTTGTCACGCAATTGCGGCATTGGAAGCTCCCCGCAATCACGGAGGACTACGAGTCTTTGTCGCGCTATGACCATCGACGGGCCGTGCGTGACTCCTTGCTGGAACAAACAGTTGCCACGATCACTGCGCTCCGTGAAGCCGAACTTCTTCTGCGGTCGTGTGGGCCAGTATCAACAGGTGCCGATCGTGACACCGATTCAGAAGGATTTCCCAAACGCGAAGCCATCCGTTGTTTGCGGGCGATTTTTTCAGCACGTACGTCTCGAAACCCGTCGCGGAATGCAGATGTGCCGCTACAGCAGTTGTTAAAAGCATTGCGTGGTAAACACCTGATTCATATTGCTATCCATCGGGGTGGCTCCTGCCGGCAGTCAGTTACTGCACACACAGCACACGCGTTCTTGCGCACATTGGTTTGGCACCTACCCCGCTTAGGCCAGGTTGGCAGTGCTTGCCGACTACTGGAAACCCTGCGCCGCCGAGAAGGCAGAGCGATGGGACGTGCCCACACCATCAGCCATTTCAATCGCTTGTTCGAACTCGCGTGCAGGTCGATCTTTGAAACGACTGCACGTGCCGCTGCGGCCTCCAACGAATACACAGCGCAGGAACTATGTCAAAAAATTGAAGTCGTGGCGGAAACATTGCTTATTTCTTGGGTACGCTATAGCCGGTCGCTTCGTCTATCCGTCGTCGAGCGATTCATGTCACGACCGGACTGGGATCAAGCACGTCAATTCATCGAAAAATACGGCCACGATCTATTCACAAAAGACAAACTCGATCTCGGTGTCCTGCGTGGAATTCTCTACCAGGGAAGTCAAACATGGTTCGCTCAAATTTCGAAGAATGTTCCGGAAGAGGACCTGCCCACCGTGTTACGGGAGATCAAGAACCCCGAGGAGCTTCGAGCCGTATCACGCACCATGAACGGCATATTGGAGGCGTTAGCGGAGAATTTCGATGAATACACCGAATTTCACGCCACGACGTCCAAAGCCGATCGGGGTGAGCTAACCTATGTGTTACTTGATTTTTTGCGATTGCGATGTGAATACCGTCGAGTTGCCTGGAACCTCTGGCCGTTCGTACTGGCGCATAGCGCGATCGTCAACCAGGGACTGGAGCAAGTTGCGTCCCTATGGGAGAAGAAACTTGCTGACCGAGTACGCGAGCGGGCCGATCATTTTCTGGCTCGTCTGAACGCCATGGAAGACAAGTACAGTGTGGCCTTACCAAGCATTCGCGAAGCGATTCGAGAACAATTCGTTCACCCCATGCAGATCAACTATTTGCTGGGAGACACTCGCACCGCCATGGATCCAGCTCATAAGGATGTGGCAGAACCTGCGTTTACGAGACTCGAACTCGCTTGCGAAAAGCTGATCAGCAACGTCACCGGCGCTCATCGGACCATGCCCGAATGGTTAGATCGGATGGCCCGTTTGGTCCAACCCAGCGACGCACATGCATCGGCAGACCTAGCAGTATCGGACGTCGGAAATATGCCCGATACTCCTCCGCCGTCCCTCGAACAAATCGTTTCTCAGGTCCTGGCGTGGCGGAAAAACGCCCAAGGTTTTACTCCATTGGACGATACCTAAGCTGACGTCAGGAAACCACGATCTACTGATCGGAATAGACGTGCGTGCTTTCCTGTTTAGTAATCGGCGACGTTGTTTCGTCGCTGGTCAAACTAACTGCAAATCGCCAATCACCGTCACGAACACCACGTACGTCAATGCGAAATTTCACTTCTTGTTGCGGTAACAACTGAGCCACCGGACGGAATTCCACATTTTGTGGACTAACGTTGGCATCGGTCGCGCCCTCCGCAGTAATTGCTTCCAACCCGTCGGGGACCGCAGCGACCAGCCTGACGTTGCTCGCCACCTTCGAACCTTGGTTCACAACTCGAATCTCGTACGACGTAACGCCACCCACCTCAATCGGGTCGGTAGCATCCGCCACACTAAACAGCAATGCCGGCACGCCGTCAACGTTCACGAGATGTTCCTGTTGATCGGAAAGACCTAAATCGGCTTGTGCGGATACTTGAACCTTGAAATCACCCATTTGGACCGGGACGACGGTAAATTGCACTTTCCCACGTTTCTTCGCGGGCAGCGTCGCGAGATTCCAGCGAATCGCATGGCGACTCGAATCATAGTGCCCCGCATTGTTCGTGTTTACGAACTGTAGTCCCTCCGGAAGCTGAACGGTCATGTCAACGTTATTGGCGGCGGCGGTCCCGGGGTTTTCTAACATGACTGTGTACGTAGCGTTGCGATTCAGGAAGCGACGTACCGGCCCCTCGATGCGAGTTCGCAAACCCGGCGCAATGACCTCAACTTGGGTCATGTGTTGCACCTGCAGGCTGCCGTTCGCTCGCGCCGTAATAACATTGTCAACCGGACCCGCAGCGGCCGCTTTGAGCGTCAGTTCCAAATGCCGCGTTTCTCCCGGTCGAATGGAACCGACTTCATATTCCAGTTTTTGCCCGGCAGAGTGTGCAAGTCCGGGTGGCACGTCTTCTTGCAACATGACTCGTTCAGCCGTCCCCGTCCCGGGATTGGAAATCTGAATCGCAAAACGTACCAAATCTCCTACCATGACTTGCTGCGGCCCGGTATGCTCGATCGTAAGGTTGGGCTTGGTTACGAGCGTACTGCCAGTCGCGTTGGCCTCAAACGTGACACTAGCAACGCTGCCGATGCGACCTTCATCGATCGGTTCAACGTGCATTTCAATGATGGATTCTTTGCCGGGAGGCAAAGTCCCTAGGTGCCAGAGTAATGCGCCGCTGGTTTCGCGTTCCGCTTCTGGGCTCGTTTTGACAAGCTTCGCGCCGCGTGGAACCTGGTCCCTCACGACAACGTTTTGCGCAGCCACTTGACCCGTATTTCGAATCCGCAAAGCCAATCGCGCCGGTTGCCCTACCTGCACCTCGGGGGGCATTTCCTTTTGCAAGACGATACTCGGTGTTTGTGGGCCCTCGTACTCTTTGGCACCGGGTGTGCCGCTACCGTTGCCAGAATTCGTAGGGGACTCGTGCCGAGCCGCGCTGCCATTCTCATCCGCATTCGGCCAGGCAGAACGCTCTGCGTCGGGATTTTCCGTCGTGGCAGTATCCGTTGCTTCACTGCCGTAAGACTCCGGGGGAGAATTTGCGAACGCAGACTGGCTGGGGACTGGAGACCTTTGCAGGGGTTCGCGTTCTGCTCCATTCGCCTCTTGCAGCTCAGACTCGTTGGGCGATGTCGTCAACGGTAAACCTTCGGATGTTTTCGCCGGGTATGGATCGGCCAACGGATACGCGGCGAAGGGAGCTGTTTCAGGCGCATCGCCTGATCCGAAGTCACCAGGAGTGACGGCCGCTTCACCGTTCGAGCCATCGTCTTCTGCAAGTTGATCGTCGCTTGACGCGTCAGATGGCAGGTACCCAGGTAATTCCGTTGCGTCGGATTCGTTGCCCTGTCCCCACTCGGCCGGCGGTCCTCTGAGCGGATTGCGCTGTGGATCGTGTGTCGGAATTCTCGCGGTGCTGTCAGTTGCCATATCATCCGTTCCACGAACCGGCGCGACGTGGTCATCGACCAAAGTGTTCACGGCCGATCCGAAATCCGCCGGAGATGCTGCTAGAGCGTCCTGTGAATCTTGACTCCAGTCGGGGTCGCTGGGCGCCCCAAGTGGTGCTCCTGCCGGGGGCTGTTTGGCCAACGGCACTTCAGCTGGATCGAGTTCCCCACGCACTGCTACGGCCATGGTACGGCGGCCATTGTGCTCGGCCGGGGGCGCAAACTTGGTTCTCGCCGCATTTTCACGCTGCGTATGAGCAATGGACATCGCGCCGAGGACTACCAAGATTCCTAGCCCCGCAGTTCGCAGGATGAATCGTCGTACCGTTCGCTTGAGATTCTCTATCGACTTCATGGTTTCCCACCCCATCCATGTACCGCGCCGTCGCTGGGCAACGTAATGACAGGCTCAGTTCCGTCCCCAAAAAAAACGGAACTCGCCTTGCGAGCGGTTAGTAGCAAATTCCACAGATGCTTGGAAGGTCAGAAATCTGAAATTGCTGATAGCAAGTGGGAACGGGTCAGCTAGCGACTGGACTGAATGAGTTCCTGAAGCTGTTCAGCTAAGGGTGACCCGTCTGAGCGACTCACTGCGTCTCGCAGCGAGCGTGGTAGATGATAATCGTATGTCTCCGGCTCAGGTGGAGAGGCAGCGAATTCCAGACGAATTCCAGGAGTTGATGCCGTCGCGTCGGCCCCAGGCATTTCCTTGGCAACGTTCGTCTTTTTTGGCCGAACCAGTCGATCCGCAGTGTCGCGATCGGGAACCGAAGGCTGGGCATCGGGGGTTCGCCTGGCAGTCGGAATAAAATTGCGAGGGATCACATCCTCTGCCGGCTCGACCTTGGGGGAGGGAATCGAATTTTCCAAGGAAGCGGGCGGCGACGGGTAGGCGGGGATGGAGTCGGTCGCTGGTTGTTCGACAGGAGAAACCGCCCTTCGACACGGAACCGATTCCACCTCCCGGCGGGGACACGGTACGCGTCGCCCCCCTTGATTGCAAAGGGAACAAGCTTGCGAAGGGGACCACGTGTTGATAAAAGGGTTGCGTCGTGGTTCGCACGTCAAAATCGGACTGTCCGTGCAATATCCGTCCCACAAATGGCATCGGTCATAGGGTGCGATCGCGTCGCCCGGGCAATACCGTTGCGGGTACGGCCAAAAAAAGGACGAAAGGAGGATTGTTTCGCTCGCGTTTGGCTCCAGTGCGACCGCCGTAGCTACCGATGCCGCAACGCATTCTCGCCCCGAAAAAAAACCGTGTACAATCCAGAGAACACTCAACATCAAACGGAGCAAACTCTTGATGGTGCGGTGAGGCTTTTTCATACCGGAAGTCCATTTCCTGAACGGCAACGATGGTCGGGGGTGTCCGCTACTTGGGATTCGGCGATCGTAACTAGCTGATATGAGACTATGCTATCGCTGCGGTGCAATCGCCAATGCAGGAATCTCCAAATCAAACATGCTCAATCGGTATACGATGCACGTTCAGCACGCACGGCGACAAAACAACCGTTAGAACCTGCAGGATCAAGGAGCTATTGAGTGTCGGAACGATTGATCGCTATCGGCGACATTCACGGCTGCCTCACAGCCTTTAACCGCTTATTGGTCGCCATTGAACCGACGACCAGTGACACCATCGTCCTGTTGGGCGACTATATCGACCGCGGACCCGACAGTCGCGGAGTCATCGACCGCATCTTGCAACTTCGGCTCGAATGCACCTTACTCACGATTCTGGGAAATCACGATGAGATGCTGCTTTCGGTGTTGGAGGGTAGCCTCCCCCCCGAATACTGGGTTCGGTATGGCGGCACGTCGACGCTCAACTCGTACGGCTTTTCCGGTGACTGGGACGCAATCCCAGTCAATCATCTTGATTTTCTCCGCTCTTGCTCGGGCTTAATTCAACTGGACGATTTTTTCTTTACGCATGCCAACTACGATGCGGACCGCCCTTTGTCCGAACAGGACTCGCTGCTGTTGCGATGGACTTCGTTGCGCGACAAACGACCGAAGCCTCACGAGAGTGGCAAGACTGCGATTCTTGGTCACACCGCCGACCACCAGGGAGAAGTGTTCGATCTTGGCTACCTAAAATGCATAGATACATTCTGTTACGGCGGAATGTGGCTCACCGCCTTAGACGTTCGTTGCGGCACATCGTGGCAAACCAACGAAAAAGGGGAATTGCGATCACCTTAGGCCTGCCGGCTATCGACTTCGATCCAGGTTTCGCTCGCCAATAGTTGGGCCGACTAACGAACTTCGGCAGACAATGCTTCTAGTTGACGCAGCAACGCGTCAATTTGTCTCAATTTTTCTGTTTGCGTTTCCCCCGGTGGTGCTGCGTCAGCCTCCGATCGTAACCCGCGCAACCGCTCCTTCAAATCGGTCTGCAGAAAATCAGTGGAGCGATGGGGCGGCATCGCCAAAGCAGACGTGGGTGAGAGGGCAGTGACGTAGATCGCTTGCATCCTCTGGCGTTCTTCTAGCTCTTCCAATTCCCGAACGACTAACGTAAGTCGCGGCAGGGGCTCGGTCGTCTCTTGAAATAGAAGGGCTTCCAGCGACCTAACTGCCTGGTTGTATCCATCGATCAAGCTCGTTAATTCACCCACATCGACCAGGTCGGTGCCGTCTGGGAGTGGGGAAGAGGGGGCGCACACTTTCGACCGCGGGGCGGCCATCGGCGAAAGCGGAGCTATGTCCAGCAGTCGGAAACGATGACGCCATTGCGACGATTTTGCCAGCGAGTTAATCCATGGCAATCCGACGATTGGACTCGGATCCACGGCAGGTGCCCCGATCGGTTTACGGGCGGGTCGAGTCCGTTCGGGGCCGACCCGTTCGCCTCTCCATTGTTTTTCAGAGCTTGGCGAGACACGATTTCCTTGGTCAGTTCGAACCCTCGCCACCCAGGGTGGCAACGGAATCACCGCAGGGCCTCGTCGACTGGCTTGCAACCATTCAGCGAAATCCTGCCGGTCGGAATCGGTGGCACCCCGCAATTGGTACGCAACGGTCAGGGTTTGCAGAGCACGCACGTACCGGTCATACTCCGAGCGGTCATTCTGAAACGTCTGGTAGACTTCCATCCGATACCGTCGTACCAACGGTTCAAGTTCGGCGCCCAGCGTATCGGCTGCCACAGCCGGCGGGGCGAGGGAAAGCCACAGTAGTACGGAGTGTCCCAACCTAGCCATCATGCGAAGCCGGCGGGTCCTTGGGAGAAATACGAGCATGTGGATCCGATTTTTCCAATGAATCACCAAGACGCGAATTTGCCGATATTTTCACCGCAAGGTGCCTTCCGAATAATTAAGGCCTCTTAGCGGTTCGTTCGGCGAGTTGATCTACTTAAGGATTTTTATGTCGTCACAGCGATTTATTCCTCGATCGCTGGTCATTATGCTGGCTACATTGGTGCTAATGGTCGTGCCCTTCCTTTTTCTGGCGACACCGATCGCCAATTGGTGGAGTCGTGTGCCGGCAGAATCGCATGACTTAAGCTGGCTGGCGCTGCTGTTGGTAGGGCTCCTGGCAGCCGATATTGCGCTTCCTGTCCCTTCCAGCGTTGTGGGCACGTTCGCGGGCGCCCGCTTCGGGGTCGGGCTCGCCACGCTGTTAATTTGGGTCGGATTGACGCTAGGGGCAATTGTGGGCTACGGAGTGGGACGTCGTGGCGGACGCTGGATAGCACTGCAGCTAGGCGAGCCAGCCGAAGCAGAGCGTATGCGAATTTGGCAAGAAAAGTGGGGAGCGATCGTAATTGTCATCGTGCGCGGACTGCCGCTGCTGGCCGAAGCATCCGTCGTTCTGGCCGGTGTGAATGGCCTTGGCTGGAAACATTTCTTTCCGGCGGTTGCCTTGAGCAATCTCGGATTGGCGATTGCTTATGCGGGGTTAGGACATTGGGCAGATCAACATGCATGGCTCACGACGGCACTGGCCATCGGTGCCGGGCTACCGCTGCTGTTGGCAGCCGCGACACGCTGGTTTTTGAATCACTACGTCAATAATTCACGTCCTTAGTTGTAAAGAAGCATCGAATGTCCGATCAATACGTACTCGACGATCACTTAAATCCCCGCGAGCCCTCTCAGGTAACGTTCCCTACTGTCGGACCGAGCCCTCAAGGCAGTTTACCCCTGACGGACGAGATGTTGCGTACGGCGCCAAGCGGTGACCTATTCGGCATGACACAGAACGCCGGAATGGGTTGGGACCCTCGTGAAATGCTTGGCCCGCAAGTGTTGCTCCTCAGTACCCAAGGCGGAGTCCGGGCGGAGGATGGCCGACCCATTGCCTTAGGTTTCCATACGGGACACTGGGAAGTGGGACTCTTGGTGCAAGCGGCTGCCAAACAGTTAAAAAAAGACGGAGCCGTCCCTTTTGCCGCATTCATTTCCGATCCTTGCGATGGCCGCACCCAAGGCACGGTTGGCATGTTCGATAGTCTTCCCTTTCGTAACGATGCGGCACGCCTATTTGGGCGGCAGATTCGGTCCCTACCTACTTGCCGCGGTGTGATCGGAGTTGCGACGTGCGACAAGGGTTTGCCCGCCATGATGATGGCCCTGGCCGCACAGCACAAACTACCGTGTGTACTTGTACCCGGAGGAGTCACACTTCCCACGGCCGACGCCGAGGACACCGCATTTGTGCAAACCATTGGCGTACGGTATGTCCATGGAAAGATTTCACTGGAGGAGGCTGCGCGTGCCGGCTGCGCTGCGTGTGGTTCTCCGGGGGGAGGATGTCAGTTCTTAGGCACAGCCGCTACATCCCAAGTGATCGGCGAGGCGTTGGGGCTGACCGTACCGCACGCGGCTCTCGCCCCCAGCGGCCAAGGAGTTTGGTTGGAAATGGCTCGGCAGTCTGCTTTAGCACTCTCTGGAATGTTGAAAAGCGGCTTAAAAGTGCGTGACATCCTCACCGACGACGCAATCCACAACGCGATGGTTGTCCATGCCGCCTGCGGTGGATCGACCAATCTTTTGCTCCATCTCCCTGCAATCGCGCATGCCGCTGGACTGACGCGCCCGACCGTGCAGGAATGGACCGCCGTAAATCAAACCGTGCCGCGATTCGTGGATGTGTTGCCGAACGGCCCGCAAAATCACCCTACGGTGCGAGTTTTCTTGGCCGGCGGAGTTCCCGAAATCATGCTGCACCTTCGGCGAATGGGTCTTTTGCGACTCAATGCTCTCACGGTAACCGGAAAAACATGGGACGAAGTCTTGAGTGCGTGGGAAACGTCACACCGGCGCCGTCTGCTACGCGACTGGCTGTTCGAACAGGACGGTATCGATCCGGACGACGTGATCCTGGGCCCCGATCGCGCGCGAGAAAAAGGCCTGACAAGTACCGTCTGTTTTCCGGTAGGCAATATCTGCCCGGAAGGCTCTGTGATCAAAGCCACGTCGATCGACCCTTCGGTGGTCGATGCCGATGGTGTCTACCGGCATACGGGTCCAGCCAGAGTCTTTACTTCGGAGGCCAACGCCATGACGGCGATCAAAGGGCAGGGGACGCCCCTTCGACCGGGCGATGTCTTAGTATTGGCCGGCCGCGGACCCATGGGGAGCGGCATGGAAGAAACTTACCAAATCACTTCAGCACTGAAGTATCTCGCCTGGGGACGGCAAGTCGCTGTGATCACTGACGCGAGATTTTCTGGAGTCAGTACGGGCGCCTGTATTGGGCATGTGGGCCCCGAAGCCTTAGCGGGCGGGCCCTTGGGCCGGCTCATTGATGGAGACACGATCGAAATTATCATTGATCGAGTCCGACTATCGGGATCCGTAAATCTGGTCGGACATCTCGATGATCGCTGGTCACCGGCAGAGGCCCAACAAGTATTGGCGACACGCACTACCGGGTCATCGTTGCAAGCCGACCCACGGTTGCCCGACGACACACGCCTATGGGCAGCGTTGCAGCAGGTTGGGGGAGGCACGTGGGGGGGGTGCGTCTACGATGTCGACCGAATCGTGCAAATTTTGCAAGGCGAGCGGCCGTAAATCGATATCTGACGAGCAAGCCGCTTTCGTTACCTAAGCAGCCTTCGCCGACCTCCGCATGCGGAATCGGGCCAGCTGCGCGTGATGCACAACAGCATCGATGACATGCTGCTGCTCAGCCATGGTCAGGCCGTGATGAATCGGCAGACTGAGGACCTCTTGAGACGCTCGTTCGGTCAACGGGAGACTTCCCACTCGATAGCCAAGGGATGTAAAGCATGGCTGCAGATGTAACGGGATCGGGTAATAGACTTCTGTACCCACACCGGCCTGTTCGCGAAGCTCGACCCTCATGCGATCACGTTGGCCATGCAAAACACGAATAGTGAACTGATTCCACACGTGTTCCGCTCGAGGATCAACCGCCGGGAGTTGAATGACATCGTCGATGCCGGCTGCGTTCAGTGCATCGAAATAACGTTGAGCATGAACGCGGCGTGTTTCGGTCCAATCAGCAAGATACCTCAATTTTACGAGCAAGATTGCCGACTGAAATGCGTCCAACCGGCTGTTGATTCCTACGAGATGATGCTCGTATCGAGGACGCATGCCGTGGGCCCTGAGCAGTTCGAGTCGGTCTGCGAGGCGATCGTCCGAGGTCGTCAACATCCCTCCGTCGCCACAGCCACCTAAGTTCTTCGTGGGGTAAAAACTAAAGCAACTGATGCTCCCCATGCTACCAGCAAACTGGTTGTGATAACGTGCGTCAATCGCTTGAGCGGCATCCTCGATCACTACAAGGTCATGGGCGACCGCCAGTGATCTAAGCGAGTCCATGGAAGCACACTGACCGAAGAGATGCACTGGTAGGATCGCGCGCGTCGCCCTGGTAATTTTCGACACGACGCTTTGAGGATCGAGATTGAAAGTACCCGGTTCAATTTCGGCGAAGACCGGGCGGGCACCCAACCGCGACACCGCACTGGCGGTGGCAAAAAACGTAAAACTTGGCAGGATGACTTCATCGCCGGGACCTATACCTACCGCCATGAGCGCCAACAACAAGGCGTCACTTCCTGACCCGCACCCAATCGCATGCGTTGTGCCGCAACGTTTCGCAATCGCCTGTTCGAGCTGCTGACATAATGGTCCGAGAATAAAATTGCCCGACGCCACGACTTCCGCCAGGGCAGCCTGAATCTCGGCATGGAGTGGCCCATTCTCCCGTCCAAGATCCAACATGGGTACGGACGAGATAGCTGTAGTTGGCGACGTCATGTCGAATGTCCTTCCGCGCGGTGATGGCTGAAACCGGCGAGAAGGGTACGTCGACCCGAAATCGGGCGTCAAGATCGGTTTTTCACGTTCGACGCAATGGGAATGCCTCAGTCTTCCGGGCGACGCATAGAATTGAATGGCCGATCCTGAGGATTTAGCACGGTCTCTGCCAGCGAAGTAATACCCGGCTGAACCGTGTCGTCAGTGGGGGAAATATTACCGAGACGATCCGCCCCGTGATTGCAGTGCGGCGACTTAATGTCATTGTCGAGAGATTCGGCACTCAAATGAATTGCCCTAAAAGTGACGGCCCCAATGGTGAGTAGCCCGTTGTGAGGGAGTAGAGTCTCCGCTTCCACCCGCGCACTCCCAACAAACGTGCCATTCAACGACCCAAGATCGGTAACAAGCACTGCGCCGTCCCTTAGCACCACCCGACAATGTCGACGGCTGACCAGCGGATGATTGATGCGAACGTCTACATCCGTTCCGCGTCCGAAAGTCACGGCATCGCATAATTCGATGTCGCTTGCCCCAAAATCGCCACCGACCAGAACCAACCGAACGGCCAAAGACTCGTTTCCCATATAAGGACGACTCCTCTTGAGGGCGTCGCGGGGGAGGTGAGGAGCGGCCCGACGGCCTGAATACTCCCACGTCAGCGATACCTTCGACAGTCTAGTGATTTTGCCGAACGGTTGCAATCATCGCATTACGGGAGGCAACTCGAGCCCCTGACTGTGGCGTAGGCAGAGCGATAAACCGAGCTACGCCCCCCGAAAACTTGCCCAGATTTCCTCGCCGATCGGCCAACAATTCACGTAAGTCTCTCAGGGCAAACGGCTTAAAGAGTCCCCTTAGCGGTCTTGCAACAGGCCGACCGTCTCCTATAATTCGACATTCGCGTACAACGGGCGATGACCTAGCGGGTGTAGCTCAGTTGGTAGAGCACAACGTTGCCAACGTTGTTGTCGTGGGTTCGAATCCCATCACCCGCTCTTAGGCAACCGTTTCCGGAACTTACTGCGGGCTGGCGTAACGATGGGCTGGCATCCAAGTCATGCCGGTTGGCGATTGGTTGCGTAGGATGGTTCCACGCCGGGCTGGTGATATCTAGCGAGTTTAACAGGAGAGGCTTACGGCGATGACCGACTTAGAAGTTTCCGCAGAGGCTGCTTCCGATGGCAGCGATGACACATCGGTTTCGGGCACAGAGCAACGGGAGCGACTGTCCCTGGACGTCGCGATCACCAGCCCCAGCACATGCCAGCGGCACGTTACGGTTGTGATCCCGCGTGAAGACATCGACCGCTACTTGCAGCGTGCGATTGGCGAGCTGATGCCATCTGCCAGCGTTCCCGGCTTTCGGCCCGGACGCGCTCCGCGAAAACTTGTACTGACACGCTTCAAAGAGCACTTAGCGGATCAAGTTAAAGGGTCCTTGCTGCTCGACAGCATGACACAGATCACCGAAGAATCCTCGTTCGCAGCCATCAGTGAACCTGATTTTGACTTCGAGGCAGTGGAAGTGCCGGACGAAGGTCCGATGAAGTTTGAATTCGACGTCGAAGTGCGTCCCGAGTTTGACCTGCCCGAGTGGAAGGGAGTTACGTTAGAACGCCCTGTACGCGAAGTACTTGATCGTGACGTCGACATGCAGCTCGAACAATTGCTAGGTGAACACGGCACTCTCGTGCCGCAAGAGGAACCTGCCAAGATCGACGACTTCGTCGTTGTTAACATGGTATTCCGCAAAGACGGCGATGAAATATCTCGCCTGGAAGAGGAAACCATCCGAGTCAAACCCGCTCTGAGTTTTCCCGACGGAAATCTCAGCAATTTTGGCGAATTGCTGCGAGGCGCCAAGGCCGGTGATACTCGTAAGACACACATACACATCGTCTCGGACGCGGCCGTCGAGTCGCTACAAGGCCAAAAGCTGGATGTGGAGATCGAAGTACTGGATGTCAAACGAATGGAAATTTCGGGCATCGACGAGCAGGCCTTGGAACGGCTCGGCTACACGACGGAGGCAGAACTACGCGAAGCGGTTCGCAGCCAATACGAACGAAAGCTGCAGTACTTCCAGCAGCAGCAACTGCGGAGTCAGATTACCGATCGGCTAGTAAAAACAGCCACCTGGGACTTGCCACCGGACATGCTGAAGCGGCAAAGCTCCCGGGAAATGCAGCGGCAAGTCTTGGAGTTACAGCGGTCTGGATTCGACGAAGACTATATTCAGGCGCGTCAAAATGAGCTCCGGCGAAATGTAATGGCAACCACAGCCAAATCGTTGAAAGAACACTTTATTTTTGAGCGGATTGCTGAATCGGAGAAAATCGAGCCGAGCGAAACGGATTACAGTCTAGAATACCAGTTGATTGCCGCTCAAAGCGGCGAGAGCGTGCGCCGCGTGCGGTCGCGCATTGAAAAACGAGGCCTTAGCGACGTCATCCGCAATCAAATCACCGAGCGGATGGTTGTGTCGATGATTATGGAGCATGCAAAAAGTAAGGACGTGCCCTTTGAGCCTCAGGCTTCTGCGGAAGTCGCCGTCGATCATTCGATCTGTGGCGCCAATCTCAACGAGATACCGGAAGCCAAGTACAGTGACAACAAGCCAACATCAATCCAACAGCCCCTCGACCGATCTTAGGATACGAAGGGGCCACTTTACCAACGGACTTTGGGATTGCAACCTTGAGATTGAAACCTTGAGATTGCGGATTTTGGAATAACGGACTTTAGGATATCGTGATGGCTATCGGCCTCGTGGCCACTAGATCGTCTCGTTGACCTGATCGACATACAGTTCACCAGGAGGGAGATGACATCGTGTTGGATTATGCTTTGCCTAGGTCGCAGGTGACCAATTCCTACCGCGACTATCAACGCCAGCGACAGCTCACGCTCGGTGACTTACTGCTGGAAAACCGAACTGTGTTCCTCCAGGGAGAAATCCATGACGGGAATGCAAACGAGCTGGTAATGAAGCTGCTCTATTTACAGAGCGAAAATCGCCGCAAGGAGATTCATTTCTATATCAATTCGCCGGGCGGCAGCGTTACCTCCACCATGGCCATCTACGACACGATGCAGATCCTGTCGTGCCCCGTGGCAACCTACTGCGTCGGCCTCGCTGCCAGTGGTGGCGCCGTGCTGCTAGCTGGCGGCACGAAAGGGAAACGGTTTGCCTTGCCACACGCCAAGGTGATGATCCATCAGCCTTATGGTGGCGTGGGTGGCCAGGTTAGCGACATCGAAATTCAAGCCGCGGAGATCCTCAAAACCCGCGACACGCTCAATCAGATCCTAGCATCCCATACCAACCAACCCGTCGAACGGATCGCGAAAGATACCGACCGCGACTATTATATGGATGCCAATGAATCGAAAGCCTATGGACTGGTGGACGATGTTCTGAGAAAACCACCGGCCGGTGAAAAAGACGAAGACGAGCCCGATTCGAAGTCGTAAAGCGTCATCGTGTTTCATCATCGTAGTTTCAGAAATATCCCAGGGCGATTGGCCCGAAAAAGCGACTGCCAACCGAAATGCTGGCGGAAACGAAACGCAGAGCGGCCACACTGGCCCCCGAAAAACTAACGATCTAAACGGAGTGTGGCATGCCTTTGATTCCTTACGTAGTTGAAAAGAGTGGACGCGAAGAGCGCGTTTATGATATCTATAGCCGACTTCTGAAGGATCGAATTATCTTCCTCGGCTCGCAAGTAAACGATGAAGTGGCGAATTCACTCGTAGCACAAATGCTGTTCTTGCAGTCGGAAGATCCCAAGTCCGACATTCATTTGTACATTAATTCACCCGGCGGTAGCGTCACTGCCGGACTAGCAATTTACGACACGATGCAATTCGTGAACTGCGATGTGGCCACCTATTGCCTAGGTCAAGCTGCGTCCATGGGCGCCTTGCTGCTAACGGCTGGAGCTGCAGGCAAACGTCACGCATTGCCAAACGCGCGAATCATGATCCATCAACCACTCGCTGGCATGTCGGGTACTGCCATGGAAATTGAAATCCACGCGCGTGAACTACGAAGCGTCAAAGAAAGGCTCAACCAAATCCTTATTCGGCACACCGGACACCCCCTTAACAAGATTGAGGAAGACACCGATCGAGATAAGTTTATGACGGCGGTAGAAGCCATGGAGTATCGATTGATTGATCGAGTGATCGATCGAACCCCCAACCAACCTCCCGCCAAATAGAACTCGTGGAATCTTGACGCCAAGGAAGGCGGCGATCGAAATGCGAATAGTGTTGCTAGGCATCGCAATCGGGCTTCTCTGCGGAGGCTGTCGAAGTCGCATGGATCCGTCGATCGATCTCTTAGAAAGTGAACTCCGGTGGATGGAGGACCAGCTCTATCTGCTCGATGATCAGCTCCAGGAAAAATGCGCGCAACTTGCCTCGTCTCACCGCGAAAATCTCACTTTGCGGCAGGAACTGGGTCGGACGAGCTCGCAGAGAAATTCGGCGGGACTTGCACAGTCCCCCACCACGCCTCGCTCCTCATCCCCCGGTCGGCAGAACGAGAATCAGCGGGCCAAGCCACCCTTTATGCCCAAAAAGCTGCCAGAGCAACGCTCCCCAGCACCGAACATCGTGCCGCACCAGAACCAGGAGGAGCCGCAAGAACCAGATCAGATCCCCGCCGAGGATGAACTCATGCCTCCCAATATTGAACTCGGGAGTCCCGTCGATCCTTCGGCAACGAACCAACATGAATCCGAACCGCTGCCGCACCGACAGGCATCCTTCTTGCACGAGTTGCCTCGCTTGCCAGAGACGCCTGTGGCCGCGACATCCGACGACGTGCGCGTGGAGCGAATCATCTTGAATCGCCGCCTCACGGGAGGATACGACTTTGACGAGCAAGCAGGGCACGAAGGCCTCTACCTAGTCGTCGAGCCACAAGATGACCAAGGTGCGTACCTACCCAATCCTGCCCCTTTGGAAGTGACCGTCTTGGATCCCAAGCGTACGGATACTTCGTCGCGTGTTGCTCGATGGGACTTTACCGCCGCAGAAACTGCAGCCCATATGCGACAGTCTCTGGTGGGAAAAGGGATCCACTTGCAGTTGCCGTGGCCCCACCAGCCACCAACGCACGAGGAATTGGAAGTACTCGCAACCTACCACACAACCGACGGAAGAGCGTTGGAGGCCAAGCAAGTCATCCGCGTTCGCATACTGACCAGTATGCCGCTACCTACAATTTCTTCTGGCAGCGACGTTGTCGTGCGCCCGCGCCACGTACGTTCCGTCACCGTACAGCGGTAAATAATTGTCCAGCGGTAAATAATTGTGCAGGGGTAAATAATCGCATGGGCCGGCTAGTAATGCCGTTCGGGAAGCCATCATCTTCGCCGCCCAGAAGGGCATGTCGGGACTCACGCCCAAACTCCGCTTGTTCGCTCTTTATTGGGTTCACAATGGCACGGAGCCACGGATGAAGAATCCAAAACTCGCCGAAATTAGCAGATACCCAAGCTTCACCTTCCCCGCGACGATCAAACCATCTCGAAATCCTGCATCAAAATTTTGGCGATCGTGCCAACCTCGTTCTCATACATACATCTCCGTGCCTCTGTGGCTCCGTGAGACGTCCTTTTTGGGAGGGGGCCACGTCAGCAATTGTAGGTCTAGGTGGCGATAACTAGCGGTGGCCGGCGTGTGTAAGGAGAAC
>JAQCHP010000053.1 GCA_027619595.1 Planctomycetota bacterium | reverse complement strand
GAACCAAGACCCCGCTCTGCTGGAATGGATGGGGAGTGGCTTGTTTAAGACCAGTGTCTTCCCCGTGCCGGCCGGGGAGTCGCGCACCGTCGTGCTCCACTATTCGCAAATTTGTCGCACCTTACACGGTGTGTCCGACTACTTATTGCCTCTCACCACCGCTCGGTATACCGAACGACCGATCGAGAAATTTAGCTTGACTGTCCATCTCACGTCCAGCGCCGACTTGAAAAATATCTATTCTCCGAATCATCAAGTCTCGGTCGAACGCGATGGTGCTCGACGCGCCAAAGTAACGTACCAGCGGCAGCAATGGATTCCCGATTCCGATTTCCGGCTCCTGTTCGATGCAGGAGATGGTCCCGTGAGCGGCAAGCTGTTGAGCTATCGCGCCGAAAAGGACGATCAGGGCTATTTTGCCTTCTTTGCCACACCCGACTTGCCGCAAACAGCCGTCGCTCCAGTGTCCAAGACGGTCCTGCTCGTGGTCGATCGGTCGGGGAGTATGAGCGGCCAAAAGATGGAGCAGGCCCGCGAATCGTTGCGGTTTGTGCTTAATCATTTGCACGACGGGGATCTGTTCAATGTCATCGCCTACGATTCGGTCGTTGAATCATTTCGCGCCGAGCTACAACGATACGGCGATTCAACCCGCGAAGAGGCAATTGGTTTCGTGAACGGGCTCCACGCCGGCGGTAGTACGAACATTAACGGAGCGCTGCAGGCGGCATTGAGCCAATTGCACGACAAACAGCAGCCTACCTACATCGTATTTCTGACCGATGGCATCCCCACGGTTGGACCAACGTCGGTCGCTGAAATCGCCAAAAATGCGCAGGCTGCAAATCAAGTGCGGGCACGCATGTTCTGCTTTGGTGTGGGATACGACGTGAATAGTAGGTTATTGGATCGCTTGTCGCGAGATAATTTTGGTAACACTTCGTTCGTGCGACCCAATGAGCAGATCGAGGGGGCTGTCAGCAAATTATACGAGCAGATCGAATCACCTGTCCTCACGAACGCCAAGCTCTATGTGGCGTCTCCCGAACGGGCTGTAGAGCAAGGCGCCAGCATCGACCGGATGTATCCGGGTTCACCCTTCGATTTGTTCGCGGGGCAACAACTCATGGTGGTGGGACGATCTCGGATTACCGGCGATGCGACCCTGGTTATCGAAGGGCAAGTCAACGGCACAGCAAAAAGATACGAATTCCCTGTCCATTTTTCTGATGCGTTCACCGACAGTACCAACAGTTTTGTGGCTCGGCTCTGGGCAATTCGACGCGTAGGTGATCTTTTGGATATGCTGGATATCGAGGGGAAGAACGAGGAATTAATTCACGAGATCGTGACGCTGGCAACCCAGCACGGAATCGTTACTCCGTACACTTCGTTCTTGGCGGAAGAGAATGACCACGCACCCAATGTAGCCTTACAGAGGGAACGCTTCCTGGGCGCCTTTGCCAAGCATTTGTCGGCGGATTCTGGTCCTGAGTCATTCGAAGGCCGCGCTGACAAATTGTCGATTCGCCAACTGAATACCTTAGATGCATCGGATCAGCTTGGCCGATTATCTGGCCGTGATTCGGGGGTCGCTAGCGGGGAAGCGTCCTCGATGAGCGGAGTCGTCAACGCCCCAACCACAACTGCCGTGCAGGGTCCCATGCATGTAGCGGGACGCACACTCTATTTCCGCAGTCAATGCTGGGTCGATGCCGCGTTGACCGATGAAGAACAACGCACGGCTCAGCAGCTCGTCCGATTCAGTGACGAATTCTTCCGTCTGCTCGAACGCCACGGAGAGCAGGCGAGTAAACTTCTATCGATCGACGGCGATATCGTCGTTCAACTGGGAGATACGGTCTACAAGATTGTGAATCGGTAGGAAATTGGTGATATTGTCGAGAGGGTCCCTTGCTTACGGTAACGGCTAATTCGTATCGGTTCTCTTGTAACCCGCTGCGCAGGGGCTTGATGACTTATTCGTTTAGATCTCAGCCGAAGGCGCCGGTCGAGCTTTCGCCATATTCTGAATCGTAAGCCGGCGCTTTCGGCAGGGCGGTAAACGAAAGATCGGAATTCGGGCCGCAGGCTTAGCGGTTTTCGCAACCCAGTTTAACGCCGTAGCTGATCTTTCTTGCATAAAAAATGCGGTCTTATTGAAATTGCAGAATCGAGTATTCCAATAGCCCGGAGGGCGGCACATTGAAACGGTCAGGTCACTCTCCATGGCATCTCATCAACAACTGCTAACCACATAGTTTTCAGCACGAAGGAACGCCGTCCTTTCCTCGAAGACACTGACTTCCGCGAAAATGTCTGGAGTTGTATGGCGGGAACGGTAAGTAACTTAGGAGGCCATGCACTGCGCATCGGCGGCTACATCGACCACGCACATCTGTTACTCCGCATCCCAGCCAAAATTGCTGTGGCTGATTTCATTCGACAGCTCAAAGCCAGTACAAGCAAACACATCAACGACGAAAGAGGAAACCGATTGCCGTTTCATTGGCAAGATGGCTACGGCGCCTTTTCAGTAAGCCGATCAAAGGTCGAGGCTGTCATTGACTACATCGACAACCAAATGGAACATCACAGCAAGCGGAGTTTTCAGGAAGAGTATTAAAAAAACTTACAGACCATGACGTCGCGTATGATCGCAAGTACCTCTGGGAATAACCCCTTTCATGTGCCGCCCTCCGGGCAACGCCGTAGCGGATTTATTCAGCGAAAAAACTGGGGGTTGGTTGAAATTGCAACAACAAGAAGGGAGCACTTCCACAATAGCCAGGGGCGTGAGCCCCTGGAATGAGTCACATCAATGCATATCAGCCGCAACGCGGCGACAGTTGTATTCGGGAGGTTCCGATGCCACAATCATTCGGAAGTTTGTACTTCCATCTCGTATTCAGTACTAAGAATCGAATGCCCTCCATTGTCGACGACATCCAACCGCGACTCTTCGAATACATGGGTGGCATCCTACGTAATCAAAAAGGCCGGTTAGTCGCCGCAGGAGGTGTCGAGGACCATGTTCATTTGCTGGTTTCACTTTCTCGACAGGCGTCGATTGCCGACACGCTCCGCGATCTGAAGAGCAACTCGTCGAGTTGGGTTTGCGAGAGGTTTTCCGACCAGCGCCGGTTTGCTTGGCAATCGGGTTACGGAGCATTTTCGGTGAGTTTTTCGGCGATCGATTCGGTGCGGACGTATCTTGCGAATCAAAAAGAGCATCATGCGAAGCAGACATTCCAAGATGAATTCATCGCGATGCTCAAATTGCACGACTTGGAATACTGAGGTGGTCCCCAAATATTGGACCACCGGCGGGCGGAAATTAGATAGTGCTTGTGGTTTGCTTGGCCGGTTGTGGTTTCGTTTCAAATCGTTGCTATCATTGTGCTAGGCTGCCGCTTGGTAGACGCTCCAGGGAGTGCGGCCGCCTAGCGACTGATGTGGTCTTTCACAGGAGTAAAAGTGGAAGAAATCAGTCAACCCACTTCTGAGATCGACCACAGTTTCGTATCCCTTTATGTAAATATTGTCGTATTTCAGCGTCCTCCAAAGTCGCTCAATGAACACGTTATCGATCGCACGTCCGCGACCGTCCATGCTGATCTTGATGTTCTATTTTTCAAGGATAGACGTGAACGCCTGACTCGTAAATTGCGCCCCTTGGTCTGTGTTGAAGATCGTGGGTCTTCCACTCTCTAAGGCTTCTTCTAACGTCTCATTGCAGAAGGATCCTTCCAGCGTGTTGGACAACTGCCAAGCAAGTACGTGTCGGCTGTACCAATCCATGATCGCGACTAGGTACATGAATCCGCTGGCCATCGGAATGTAAGTAATATCCGTACACCAAACCTGGTTCGGGTAAGTGACTTCGAGTCCGCGTAGCAGGTATGGGTAAATCTTGTGTGCTTTATTGGCGATTGTCGTTCGCGGCCGGCGATAAATGGCCTCTAGCCCCATCTTTTTCATCAGCCGACGAATACGCTTTTCGTTGGTATCGTGTCCTTCTAACGCTAGCCAAGCGGTCATCATGCGTCGGCCAAATTCGGGATGCTTCATGTGCTGCTCATCCATAATGCGCATCAGCTTGAGATTCTCCGCAGTTTCGGTAGCGGGTTGGTGATAGTATGTCGATCGCGCTAGCCCCAGCAGGTCACATTGCTGCCGAATACTTAGCCCGGAATGCGATAGATCCACGAGACTGCGCCGTTGACTAATCGAATTGGGCAGATTTTTTTTTTAGCCACTCGACTTCCATTTTCAAGCGTCCAATTTCCTGAAACAGCTCCGCTTCTCGCCGCCGAAAGTCATCCTCCATTCGCAATAATCTTCCCGTCTCGAAGAGTTCCGGCGCGCCCTCCAGCAGACGACGCTTCCATTGATGGATTTGCGTCGAGTGGACTCCATGCTGGCTTGCTAGCTGACTGACCGTCTTTTGCTCCCGGACCGCTGCTATCGCTACCTTCGCCTTCAGAGGCGCACCATGAGTTTGTCTGCGCTTTGCCATGAATCATTCCTTTGATTACAGCGGGAGAATTCAAGGCCAAGTTGTACACAAATCCTATCTAAGCCGGTGGTCCAATATTTGGGGACCACCTCACAATCATGTTGCTCCAACGTGACAATTCGCTTTTCCATTGCCCTACATTCGCTCCGTGCGTAGAGATTTCATTGATCGTCAGCATTGCCATCGCAATTCCCAACGGCAACAGAAAGTAAATCAGCCGAAATGCAAGAAGGCAGGCAATCAACTCGGAACTATCTCCGGTTCCCGCCATCTGCAATACGACCACCTCAAAGACGCCCACGCCGCCCGGCACGTGCGACAGAACGGCTGTCACCATGGCCGTGAGCAAGACAGCCAATGTCTGCCAATAGTCCAGGTCGATATGGTCGTCAACCAACACGTATAAGCAGGCGGCAGTTATCAAGAAATCGATGGCTGCAACAAGAATCTGCAACAGTGTGGTCGTTCCGTCGGGAAGCCGTACTTCGCTACCACGAATGCAAATCGTCTTTTTCCAATAGTAGGTAAACCCGACGAACGAGGCAGTGAGCAAGCAGAGCGCGGCGCCAACACCACGTACTGTGGCGACGGAAAGCCCTGTAAATTCCAACGACTCGGCCGGCAAGAACGAAAACACCGCACCGGCGAGCGCCAACACGCCGACCCAGAATGTGATGCCCAACATGGCACACAATTGCAAAATTTCAACTGCGGAAAGTCCCCACGACGAGTACAACCGATAACGTACTGCGCTGCCACCCAAGAGGGGGCCAAGATTGTAACTGCTGACAAATCCAGTAAATGAGCCGAAGACAATCTTCTTCCATGGCAAGGGCCGCTGAATTGCACGGAGCGCCAATACATCGTACCCGACCAAGACGGCGTAGTTGATCACCATCAAGCCAATGGCGGCTGCCAACCGCCAAGTGGGAATCGACATGATGCGCTGACTCACATCGTGCAGATCGAAACGCGACAGTTCGCGGTACAACAGCCATAGGGCTGCGACAAACACCGCCAGGATGATACATCGCCCGGCTCGTTGCCATACAGAATTCATGTAACGTCTCGTGAATCGGTGTCGGATCGTCTTTCACTCGAATACACTACGTCCTAATTCGAGGAAAATCGAACGACAAACGCCGAAGGCTTGACGGCGCAACGGTCATGAAAGACGAGAAATGTTACCGGAGCATCCGGGATAGGACAGTTCTTTTTTCCGCCATCGGGCTGCCGGAACGATCGCTAGAATCCGGCTAGAACGATATACCGCCACGGACCATGAAAGTATTCTTAAGCGAGATCGAGTCCTCGGGCACGAGAACATAGACAATTTCTCTGTCAAATACGTATCCCGCTTCCAGGAATCCGTAATACCGGTTCCCGTTGGTCCATTCGAGCCCGGTGAAGACGCGAATATCGTTGATATCGATCCGCTCGCTGGCGCCGGCAGCCGGATCTTCCGGACGTTCCATCGTCCAGGACCCGCCGCCATATTCGGCGCCCAAATTGAGCCAAACGTCAGTGTTGCCAAAGGTATTCCAAAATCGCGACATCTTCGGCGAGGGGAAAACCAGATTCCAGCGAGTACGATCGTCCGGAGTCCACACCACTCCGGCAGCCGGCAGTAACTTGATCTTCGCGCGATCAATATACGCCGCACCTAATTTGAGGGCATAAAATTCGTTGATGCGATAAACACCCAAACCGGCTCCCATGGTGCGAAGGCTATCGTTTGTGAAGGTCTGATAGTCACTGTAAACGCCGACCCGCGCGTTGATTTCACCGCTTAACTGTGGAGTAAATTGTGGATTTAATCCAAAGTCCAGATAGGCTCCGTAGAGCCGTGATGGCAAATCCTGAACAGTGGGGGGACTGGGGCCGTCGAGGAAATCAACCACGAAACCAGGCGTCACGCGCAAACCGTTGGCAGTCCCAAGAAAATTGGCAAAGTTACCCGTCGTGCTGACTTCCGATTCGTGAATCTCTAATTCATTTCCGTCACTCCCCGGCAACCACGTGTGTCGAAAGCCGGTGTGTTCGAACAAACGTCGGTAAGGGGGACCACTGCCATACGCCTGCCCTCCATACCCGCCGACGCCAGGTGGTGGATTCGCGGGTCCTCCCGGATTCACCGGATTGGTCCCAGGCCAGGGAGCCGTACCGGGCAAACCGGCGGGGTTGGGGAGTGGCGTAAGTGGGCCGGGTGGCCCCCCCGGGATTCCAAAGGGTGGGCTGTAACCGGGACCGCTTGGGGGTGGAAACGGATTCGGAGGTACATTCGCAGGAAAGCCGGGGGCTGGAAAGGCGGGCGGTAAACCGCCGGCTGAAGTACCAGCAGCATTCCATCCAGGAGGCCCGAGGGGAGGAGCCCCCCACGGCATAGTCGCCGGCGGAGTACCCAGGCCATTCGATGGGAGTGGCGGCAGGGGAAGGGCCCGGCCCGGTGGCCCTGGCATGGCGTACGGGTCAAAAGGCTGAATACCGGGACCTAGCGACGCGCCAGGCGTCCCGGGGGGAACCGCGTTATAGGGATTGAGATTGTTAGGAGCGGGCGCTACGGCGTTCCGGGGATCGAGAAACTGAACACGCCCCTGTCCCTGCACCGACTGCATGCAACTCCCCAGCAACCCCAAAATACCGGCGATGCGTATGACGTTTGACATTTTGGTGTGGAAAATCCCGCACTGCTGCTGTTGGAGACCCCCAAGCCGTAAAGAACCGATATTCAGCGCGGATTAGTACCATGACGCTCCCTTTGACGTCAAGCCGAATGGCTTGAAAAACCCACAGCAGTTCTTTTTTACGCGCGGGCTTTCGTCTAACGGAATTCGAAGCGATAATTCACCTCGTAGCAGCATGACAAAGACACCCCACGGGGAATTCGGCATTGGACAGCGAAGAATCCAAGAACCGCAATGCCGATCCTCCGTTGGCAGCTTCGGACTCCGGCCTGTTGTATTCGAACGAGCCTCGCACGGGGCCAACTACGGATGCGCCGGACAACGTGAGCGATTCGTCCTCCGTCACGGGCGGGGATACAACGCATCGGCTCCCCCAAGTTGGCGACGAACTGGGCGGCTACCAACTTGTAAAAGCACTCTTTGTAACCGCCCATATTTCGCAGTTCCTCGGACGGCATGTGCGCATGGATCGTGCGACCGTTGTGTCGTTTTGCCATCCTATCGCCAAGGACAATACGCTCAATTCCACCGCCATCTCTCCGCACGAACAACTGCGACGTTTTCACGCGTCGGCAAACCTCAACCATCCTGCTATCGCGGCTACACTCGATGCGGGAGAATATTTAGATCTCCCTTATTTAGTAACCGAGCTAGTTCCCGGTGTTTCGCTCGACGAATCGATGCTCCGGCACGGGCCCTACACGCCTGACATTGCCGTTAGCATTGCAGCTAAGCTGGCCCAAGGTTTGCGATATGCATCGGGACAAGGAACGGCGCATGGAGGCATTACACCGCACAAGATTATTTTGTACGAACAAACTTCCCCGAAGATAATCGATTTCGGCCTGACCATGTTGCCTCAACCGGCAACAGCCACTGGGATTCGACCGTCATCGCAGCCGGCAACCGCCGAATCGGTAGATATTCGCTACTTAGCGCCGGAACTCATTTGGAACAGTTCGCCGCTACAGGGTGGCTCGGATGTGTACGCTCTCGGATGCCTGATCTACTGGATGCTCAACGGTATAACTCCCTATGAGGGAACCTACGAAGAAATCTGTCGGGCCAAACGGAGTTTACCACCTCCAAGGCTCCAGACGCGGTACGGCGAATTGTCGTCGAATCTGCACCAACTTTGGGACCGCATGATGATGAGGGATCCGACGCACAGGATTACCTGGGACGAAGTCGTCACGCAATTTGAGACCGAAATCTTAGCCGCAGTCCAATCAACGTCTCAGTTACAGGCGCCGGTGATCGTGTCGTCGTCGAGCATATCGCTCGGGAAGATCGCTTCGGGCTCTAGTCGGTCGCTGCCCGCAGCTCCGATGCAGACATCCAATCTGGAATTCGACCCGCGCCATGTTGTTGCGCTCGACTTGGGGTGCGGATCAACTCGCGCATCGACCCTTCGAAACGGCCTCCCCGTAGCCATCGAATTTGGCCCGGGAACAGTCGAATTCCCCACGGCGGTTTCGATCAGTGGCGACAAGGTTCAGACAGGGGCCAGTGCACTGACAGACCGATCGGGGCACGTCATCACCGACTTCAAAGTCTTGCTGGGAAACACCTTGACTCCTGCCGCATCGGTTCCCTCCAACCTTCCGGTGGACGTGCTGGCGGCTTTTGTACTACGACGTGTTAATGATGCGGCTCGCAGCCAAGCGGGATACCTCCGCCGCGCCGTCCTCACCGTACCTGGCTGCTACAACGACTTACAGCGTAAGTCACTCCAAGATGCCGCTTACGTCGCCTCACTCGACGTTATAGGTCTTGTCAACGAATCGACTGCTGCGGCAATTTGGTTGGCTTTTCAGCGTGGACTGCTACGAACCACTACCGCAGACCGTCCGTTTCGACATTGGCTCGTGGTCCGCCTAGGAAAAAGTTCGTTCGACGCGACGGTCCTGCGGCTGCAAGGACTTGAAGTCTCGGCTCTCTCGGTGAAAGGGGACCCTCAATTCGGAGTCAACGACTGGGACCAGCAACTGTCCGAAACATTGCGTCAGGCGCTGATGCCACGTCGAGCATCAGGTAGCGAATCGGAATCGATACAAACGGCGCTACTACGGAGTGCTGAAATGGCCCGCCTCAGTTTGTCGCAGCGAGACAGGGTCAAATTGCGTGGAATGAAAGGCAGTTCCGAAGATTTCTTTCGCCTCACACGCGCGGCCTTTGAAGTCGCCACTTTGTCGCAACTCGATCGCGTCCGACTCCTGACAGAAGCCGCTCTCAAAGCTGCTTCCTTATCGTCCAACGAAATCGACGAACTTGTGCTCACCGGCGGTGGTGCGGGGATTCCCAGCGTTCAGCAGACGGTGCGAGAATTCGCCCCGAATATCCCGGTAACGATCTTAACCGATCCGAACGCGGCCAGTCACGGAGCCATCGTGTGGGCCAATCTGCACCCGCGGGCCTCGCATTCCGGACCAAAAATGTCCCTCCAAGAAGTCAACGCCGTGGACGTTGGGATCGCGACCGGACGTACCCCCGAAGGCAACCTGCGCTACAGTCGCATGATTGCCGCCAATACACCGCTACCGTGCGGACGAAGCAAATTTTTTGGTACTCAGCAACATGCACAGGATTCGCTTCGTCTGCCGCTCACATGCCTCAATGAATTGGCGCGTAATCCTGTCACTCCATTAGGCGAATGCCACATCTGGTACCATTCTCTCGGACAATACTCGGGCACGCAATTGAAGCTGCATTTTCAACTCAATTCAGAAGGCCGACTTGCCATTTTTGCCGAACCGCAATCTACCGGAAGTCGCGTTAGTCTCGACATCCAGCGCCCCGTTGGACTCTCTGAGGAACAGTGCGTACGATGGAGAGACTGGATGGACACCGCGATTCTGTGCGGCAACCTTTAGCCTGCTCGACTCCGTTCCGACCTCCTCATCGCTGTTTCCACGGCACACGTCCCACGAATTCGCCATTGGGTGAACAGACATTCAACGCGGAGGTTCTTGGCAAGCGCACCGTGCATCGCTTGCCAAGAACACCGTCGTGAAATACCGGAGCAAGAGTCCGTGCCCCGAATCTTATCAATTACTCGTCGAAATCCCTGTAGGATTCGGGAGTCGTGGTGCAGGTATCGACGCATCCAACTGGCGATCAATCGCATCCACATAGTCGGCTGGCCATTCCGCTGGTTCGACGTCGGTGGCCAACACGTTGGGTAACGGTTGATCGGGTAGGGCGCGAGCGGCATACTGTTGCACCGAATCGATGCGAGCCTCGGAGTCTTCCGGACGAAGCCCACGCAGTACCCATACCTGACGATGCTGGGAGGGTGCCTGTGTGAGGATCCAACGTACCTTCAGTTCGCCAGCCTCGGTTAACGATTGCGTTTCTGGATTAAAATGACTGTGCCCGAGCGTCGTCTGGCGTTGCCAACCCTTGACAACCATCCGTTCGAAAGGTGCGACCGTTAGTTTGCGGTCCGCTTCGTTAAAAGGTTCGGGCCAGCAGGCCATCCGCTTTCTATCGAGTTTAAAACGGGACCAAAAGCTATCCCAGTCCGCCTGCGCCGGGGCGACGTGTGAGAACAATACGCCCATCAGGGCCAAGCAAATTACTAGCGAGCGGACCATCAGGATGTACCTCCGCCTCCTGCGTTGAGGAAACCCAGATGCTACATTGCCGCCCCAACAATCAGACGGCAGCACTGGAAATTGTCCACTACGCTTATCGGCGAACCCTCAGTGAAATTGGCAAACCTTTTAGCTTGCCGTTGAAATCGAAATAGCTTGCCCAAACGAAGCCTCAACCAACGGACAGAAAACCACACCACTACAGCTAGCACGCGTATCGTGCAAAGACCTTGAGTTATGTGCACACAGAATCGCCATAGGACAAATCCCGGCCGCTTGCTAAACTTGCCAGTATCTGAAAATTGCAACTAGGTAAGCCACAGCTAGCAAGGAGGCAAGCATGATGCGGCAGTCGTTCCGGTTCTTGCAAGCAGGTGATTTTCTGCTGGGCAATCCGCTTACGGGAGTTGGGCTACAGCCGACGGCCTTGGCGGAATCGTTGCGAGACGCTCCCTATGAGGCAGTGGAACGGCTGATGGGCTGCGCTCTCAGCCACCGTGTTGCGTTTGTCGTATTGGTCGGCGACCTTTGGTGTTCGGGAGCCGGTCCGGGCCCGGCAGACTTTTTGCGGCAGCAGTTTCAGCGGCTTGCCGATCGTGACATACCTGTGTTTTGGGCCGCTGGACGCCATCATGCCGAGGAGACATGGTCGACAGCAATTAAGTTCCCTGCCAACTTACACCGCTTTTCGACGGATCCGTCGCCGCCGATTGCAATTCGCCAAAAAAAAATCGAAATTGCGCAGATCGTCGGCCAGAGTTGGAAACGCCATCAGACGCTGTCGGAAAATGCTGCCGAGCCTGCGGATCGCTTTTCGATTGTCGCCTGCTGTTCCAACAGGGTCCCGACGGCCTGGGCATCAAGCGACGCTCATTATTGGGCCGTAGGTGGTTCAGGAGAGCGTCGGACGCGTCAAACCGCTGGGCGCATTTTGCATTCTGCTGGCATGCCACAGGCTCGACGCGCAAACCAAACGGGTCCACATGGAGCTACTCTTGTCACAGTAAGTGATTCTCGTGCACGTTTGAAACCTATCGCCGTTGACTCGCTGCGTTGGGAGAACGAGACACTGACATTGACGGAAGATGCAGACCTTGACGTCCTGCGACGCATGATGTTCGACCGCATGCGGCAGAAACAATACGGTCAATTCCGGATGCTCGTCCGCTGGCACATCACTGCGTCTGGGGATCTCGGGGCCCAACTACGTCACGGTGGTCTGGACGAAAAGTGCCTCGAGCTTCATGCCGCCGACCTCGCGGAACAACAAATACCTGCTGTCCCGATTTCGATCGAAACAGCCTACCGAGAATTTCGACCAGAATGGCTCGACGAAGATACGTTGCTCAGTGAATTCCTCCAAGTTATTCGCGACTTTCGTGAGCGAAACGACGAGTTCTATTTCTCAAATCACTTACCTGAAGACGGCCTGCCGTCCAATCTGGAGGACGCACTGACGTCACAAGACGAAGAACAGCGTTCCCAAGTCTTACGTGACGCCGCCGCCTTGGGAGTCGACCTCCTCACGGGAGATGTGGACCTGAACGCATTTGAAGCGGCCTGGGGGAAGCCATGAGAATTTCAGACATCGAAGTCGAAGGATTTGGGATCTGGTCGGGACTGCGACTGGAACGATTGCCCGAAGGAATTACCGTTTTTTATGGCCCCAACGAAGCTGGCAAGACGACACTCCTCCAGTTTATTCGCTCCGTTTTGTACGGTTTTGGCGAAGGACGTCGAGAGATGTACTTGCCGCCGAAATTCGGCGGATCGTGGGGTGGCAGCCTGGATGTTGTCGTGCCATCCGGTGCCTACCGCGTTGAGCGTCAACTCGTGCCCGATGGTCCACACCGCGAACGTGAAACGCTCGCTATTGAATCCAACGATGGAGTGCGCCGCGGCGCACAGTTCCTTGAGCGACTTCTCTGCGGAATTGACGAGACCATTTGCACGCAAGTTTTTGCCGTTGGCTTGCATGAACTGCAACAGTTAGCTTCGCTAAATGCGACGGATGCCGCAGAGCAACTCTACGGTTTGGCAACCGGACGTGATCGTGTTTCGCTCCACGACGTCATGCGCCGTGTGGCATCAGTGCGAAAACTTCTACTCGACAATCATGATTCGTCTCGTATTCAACAGCTGACTCAGCGCCGAACACAGATCCTGCAGGCAGTTGGACATAGCGAGCGTCACGCGGGACGCTGGGATCGCCTGCGAAAAAAATGGGAAGAGATCGAAAAGCAAACATCGCAATTGCATGCGCAACGCGAGTCATGTCGACGTCGCATCGCGTTGATCGAAGCCTGCCAACAACTGCGTGAACCATGGAGCAATTGCCAAGCCCTCAAAGCAGCGCTACGAACGAACCTGAACGATAGTAACGTCCCTACGCAAGCCTTACTCAAATTACGTGACCTTGGCAACCAACTTGCCGAGTTCCACAAGCAGAAAGTCGATTTAGACCAAAATCTGAAAGAGATTGATCCAACCGGTGAGTTTGCTCGGCTTAAACGGCAGACACTTGTGGCCGCCGGTTCGCAGGATGGCGCGCAAAAATCGCCGGGGGACTTTGAACGGCAATATGCACGACTCGATGATCGAGCACGGGTGTTGACAACGCAACTTGAAGAGATTGATTTTGAAATTCAAACCGAATGGGAACAGAGTAAACTTCCCGGCCTCCAGGGGACGGAACAAATTGTACAGCAGGTTACGCAGCTTACCCCCCAAATAATTCAGCTTCTGCGACCTACTGCGAGAACGCTGCAGCAGGCCGAACGGACTGTTACCGGACTGAAGCAGCAATATGAATCTGCCAAGAACCAGTTGCAGGATTCGAAGCAAAAGACCAATGCAAAGGCTGGTTTGACGGACACTGATGAAGATCTTTACACGGCAATCAGCCGAGCGGGTGACTTAGTATCCCGGTTGCGACGACGCCACGCTTTGGTCGACGACATACGACAGTCAGAACTCTATTTGGGAGAAATTCGGTCGGAAACCAACCAATGGCTAGAACGACAACTGGTACCAATGCCGGGGTTGATCGGCTTATCCTTGCTGTTTGGCTTGGGTGGGCTGATGACCTTGGCAGCCATGCTTGGGCTCGACACCGGATGGTGGCCCGGTTCGCGGTCGTCCCTATGGGGCGTCGGCCTTTTTCTCGCTGTCACGTCCGTCGTTTGGAAACTTTGGTTCCAGTGGTCCAATGAAGAAGGGCTGACAATTACAGAACGTCAGACTCAACGCCTAAGAGACCGTCGACAGCAGATCCAAGCCGAGGTCGTTCAACTGGACCGCGAGCTACCAGAATCGAAGCTACCATTGCCTGACCGATTGCGACAGGCGGAACAAGAGTTAAATGACCTGGAAGATCTTTTGGCGCATGACAGTGAACGACCAGCGTTGAGTGCTTTACTCTCGTCATTACAACTCAAAATCGGACAAATGGAAGACGCTCAGCGCGCTGCGAATCTGCGCTGGCAAGCTGCCTTGCGTACCTTAGGGCTCCACGAAGAAATCGGTGCCGAAGGAATAGAACTCCTGGCGGAACAGTTGCACCGATTCCAACAGCTACGTGAACGTCGACTTGCAACGCAGAACGAACGTGAGAATATCCAACGGGAACGTGACGTGTTGGGCGGCAAAATTGATCGGATTCTCTTGCGATCGGGGCAAACGCTTCCCTCCACGGCCGATCAACGGCGACTACTACTATCGACCGTGTCCAAAACACTGGCTGAACAAAACCAGCTTCGGCGTGTAACCCAAGAAAAGGTGGCGGCGGTTCTATTGGAAAAGCAGAGGCTTCGGCAATCTGCTGCCGTTGTCAAACAGAAACAGTCCGCAGAATGTATTCAGTACGGTATTCGTAGCCCCAAGCTCGTGTCCATTCTGCTGGGCGAGCAAAAACGACGGCGAGAATGGCAGGCCCAGAAGAAAATCCTACAAAAGCAAGTTCATGAAGCGGCAAAACAGATGGGCTGCCCGGCGCAACGGCTCATTACGTCCCTGCAACGTAGCGAAGCGGAATCAACGCTCAGCGAACAAAAAAGCCAACTTCGCCAACAAATGCAAATCTGCGAAAAGAAGTTGGAACACATCCAAGAACAACGGGGTGCGATCCAAGAGCGACTGCGAGTTCTCCAAGACGACCGCACCACCGAGAACCATCGCCGCGAATTAAACGCAATTCGTCACGATTTACGTGTCGCAACCTCGAGATGGAAAACCGTTACTGCCGTAGGCCAAATGCTTGAAGTCGTTCGCGAACGATTTGAACGGGACCGACAACCAGAAACCTTAGCCGAGGCTTCGGTCTACCTTTCGCGCATGACGCTCGGAAAGTACGAGCGCATTTGGACTCCTTTTGGCGAAGCCGACTTGAGAATCGACACTAATGAAAATGAGGCTGTTTCTGTGGAAAAATTGAGTCGGGGCACAAGGGAACAGGTCTTTCTCGCGTTACGACTGGCGTTAGCGGCCGCCTATGGCCGACGTGGTACCCACCTTCCGGTCGTGCTTGACGACGTGCTGGTGAACTTCGACGTGACACGCGCGCGAGCTGCCGCTGAAATGCTCAACCAATTTGCGGCCCAAGGTAATCAGGTCTTGGTGTTCACGTGTCACGAACATATCCGAGATATTTTCCGAGAACTCGGAACAGAAACTCGCGAACTGCCCCGTGCCTCGGAAATGCCACATGCCACCCACGCACAGGCCGCCCAAGTGGCTACCGCGAGCGTCACCAAGACCGCACCCGCTAAATTTTCTCGGCCAACATTTCCTGAAGTCAAGCGGCCCAAACGAAGCAAACCTACCGATACAAATTCCACCCGCTCCCTTTCTGGCAACGACTGGGGAGAATTGCTTTTCGCAGAGTCGGCACGTCGCGGAAAACGCCAGACGAACGAAACTATTTCTAACTATGGCCAGACCGAAAACGTGCATGACGAAGAAATGTAGCACGGATCAAGAAATTGACCGAGCCACCGTTAACACATTGAATGCGGGCAACTCGTGCGGGGAGTCGGTGTTCCGCGAATCAGATCAACCTATGGGTTAGGGCGGTATGCCATCGGTTTTTGGTAGTTGAAGGTCGCCCGTGGATAGGCGGCGGCAAGCTCGCGAAACCAAGTCGAATGCTCCAAGACTTGGCGTAAAACACGTCCGTTTCCCAGATCTCCCGCGCGTCGAAAACAGGCAGCGCACAGCCGGATAGGAATGTTGATCGAACGACTCTTGGAGAAATGGGTATTGGGTTGGCTTGAGGGAGTAGCAGGAGATCGGCCCCTGAGCCGTCTGAGCCATCTTGTGATCCACGGCAAAGTGGGGTCCTCCCATCCTGTTTGCCATCCATCGAATCCACAGACAATTGTATTGTCCGTGGCACATTGGCAAACGATGCAGGTGGCACCCGCCGGCGGTTGGCCATGCTCGAGACTCGCCTGCAACGCCAAGAGTGGATCGTTGCTCCCTGGCGATTCAGAATCGACGCGCCCCGCTTGTTGTGTGAGTATCCGCAACGTCGGTACCGACACACTTTTTCCGCAGGCACAGGCGATGGTTGAACCTGCCATTCCTGCCTGAACGGGAATTTTTTGCCCACAAGCACAAACAACAAAAAGCGGGACGCCCATGCAAAATGCCACTACATAGATGGTTCGGCCGATGTCTCCAGCGGGAGTCCATCGTAGTCCCGGCCGCGGCGGCGAGACGAACCGCCTCGCGACAACGAATCAATCCTCGGCTCGCCACGTCGCTCTTGCAACTCGTCAAAGTCATCGACTAAGTCCTGGTAACGGTTATGGGTATCCCAAGTAACCCACGCCAAGAACAGGTTAAGCGCTACGGAAAACAACAAACCGAGTAGCGTCCCCGAGGACTTTCGATTAGCTGCACCAGAATCCTGCGGTACGGTCCCCGGAGGAATGTATGACGTTTGAATTGGCACAGCAGGATTTTGAGTGGACGGTAGCTGACCGGCACTGTACGCCACGTTCGTTTCATACGGACGTGAAAAAGGAGCACGCGACTCTGGGGTACCGGGAACCGGCGCTGCGTAACCAGGTCCCTGCGGATACGGTGAAGAGGCAGAATATAGGGGCCCCAAGGGTACAGGAGGAGCGCCCCTTTGCTCGCGGGTCGATCGAGGCTCGTCGAGGTAATTGGCTACCCCGGGAACAGCAGCCACATAGGACGAAGCGGCAGAAGGCCAAGCGTTGTCAGTACGCTGTTTCGACGGAATAGAACGTGTCGCCGGATAGCTGCTTCGTGAATAGTCAGGCAATTGATGCGAAGATCTCGAATTCTGCCCCTCATTCCACTCGTATTGTGACGGAGCCGTGGACGAGGTACGGACCGGGGAATGTGCCTTCGTTGAATAATGTTTCGAATGATTTTGCTGCGCATGCGCCGTTGTTGCGAGGCCCGTTGCGAGGCCCGTTGCGAGGCCCGCTGCGAGACCTGCCACGACAACCGACAAAAGCATCCGCTTGCTTGACCAACCCACCATAGGAAGACTCCTTTCTTGCCGCATGAGCGAAGCGACATCGCCCCTTACGGAATTTCCCAGGGATCGGTCTGGATCAGACTGCGATGTCAAGCTGCCATCGTACCTTGTCGATGGCATGCATGTAAAGATCGCGTCAAGCAAGTCTCGGCGGCAGTCTCCGAACGCAACGGATTGAATCTCAACCGAAATCTACTGCGATATCCGCCTAGGCGTTCACGGCTAAGGATTCCGCCCGAGTTCCAGAGGCCTTACCCAGATATTGCGAAATCGGGTTGGATTGCCGTGGTCCTGTAAGGAAATTGGACCGGCTGGCGGGTGGGGAACGTATTTGGCAACGTCCTTATGAGCCACCGCACCGAGTAATTCGCGGTGGTACTGCACAAGAACTCCGTTGTGGAGCAGGGTCACGTAGCCGGGGCGGGTCAGTTTTTCGCCCTCAAATCGCGGCGATTCGAAAAAAAGATCGAAGACGTTCCATTGTCCAGGAGGGCGAGTCACGTTTACCAACGGTGGATATTGGCCATAGATTGCCCCAGCTTGGCCATCGGCGTAAGTGACGTTTGCGAACGAGTCGAGGATTTGAATTTCGTACCGCCCCATCAGAAAGACGCCACTGTTGCCCCGCCCTTGGCTGCTCCCTTCGGGGGGTGTCGGTGCCGACCATTCGAGGTGCAACTGACAATCTCCAAACGTGTCAACGGTCTGGATATCTCCCGCACTGGGAACGACTTCCAGATATCCATTTTCTGCTTTCCAGCCGGCTGGAAATAATTCGCTTGGTGATTTACCTGGCTTGACCCAATGAGAAAGGTCGGTCCCATCGAAAAGCACAATGGCATCCGAAGGAGCGGGGACAGGTCCGCTGTCGGTGGCTACCGCCACGACGCGAGGACGTGGCCGATTGCGGTCATGCACTCGCCAAGGACTTCCTGGCAGGAGGGGGGAATCAACGTATCCAATGCCTGTAATGGGTTTGGCGGCCGCGGCAGCAGGAGGAGTCTCGGGCTTTTTTTCGTCTTCCGCAAGCGTCGAACTTTGGAACCCTCCCACCAAACACAGTGAACCAAGTAAACAGAAAGTAAAGCCGTAGGGGCTCAAGCGCGGTCTGACCATGGCGAGTACGTCCTAGGAGGTGGATCTAAAGTCATTCATCGATACGAAGACGGGCATTCACGCCTTCGCGCTGTCGATTACGTAGCGAATTATTGTGTACCCGTCCATTGTGCACCGAAAGAGGGGCACAAACAAGCCAATTTCAAGAGATCACGCCGAGAAAAACACGCCAAAAAACACCGCCAAAAACAAACGGCCGGACCCTACGAACTGCCGATGGCATCCGTCTAGGGGTTGTTAGCCACGGGAATGGCGGCCGCGGCCTCTTGGAGTCGCGTCATCGCATCGGCCAGTTTTTGCTTTATCGGTTCGAATTCTACCGGCTTTTCATCGTGCATCGCATCGTCCAGCGTCGTAAACGAATCGGCTAGAACGTGCGTGGCGTCGCGAACGGCTGCCAGTCCATCTCCGGAAATCGCTGCCTTTTCGGCCAGTTGAGGCAGCAACTCCAGGACTTCCCCGACGACATGCAAAGCATCGTGCGCGTTTTCGGGCTGATTTTCGGTGTATGCGGCCACGATTGTCGAATGCAGCCGATCCAACTCTTTAACACCCGCGGAGAAATCTGCCGGGAGTGATACCTCGTCGTGACCATGCGCGTCGGTGGCCGACTTGGCCCCTTCGGAAGTCGATACCGACGGATTGGAACGCTGGCAGCCCAGCGACATCAGAACCAGGCAAAACATCATCGAGCGTAGAAATACATTTTTCGACATCCCAACCAATCCCTTTCGGCAACCGAGACAACAAAGAACAATGCGTACGTCCAACACGATACTACAATGACAAGGTACGGAATATGGGCACGGATAGATATTATTCACCGTGACCGCCGAAAAGACTCTCGGCGATTTCCGGAACGCGATTTTAGCGTCTTTTGCGGCTTAGTGCCGTTTAACTTGTTATCGCTTAGTACCGCCCATGGCCACCGCCCCCACCCCCGCGTCGGCCACGATCTCCTCCTCCTCCGCCGCCGGGACCACGTTCGCGCGGCCGGGCCTCGTTGACCGTTACTTTCCGGCCAGCAATCTCCTGTAGATTCATCCCTTCAATGGCGTTTCGCGCGTCTTGATCGTTGACCATCTCGACAAAACCAAATCCCCGCGACCTCCCTGTATCGCGGTCCATGATGACGCTTGTGGTGGCCACTTCTCCATACTGCTCAAACGCTCGCCTCAAGTCCTCTTCCGTCGCAGTGTAGGCGAGGTTCCCAACGTAGATGTTAATCATCTTTCCAGTTCTCTACGTCCGCACAAAAAAACAACACCAGCCATCCTGCCATGCGATCACCCCAGCGGCGGACCTGGACCGAAAACGGCCCTCAAAAAAACATCCGGGACGATTTGGCGAATGGCAAACCGCCCGAATTATCGCGCGGCGTCATGGTCAAGTCAATCACCCAAATTCAAGAAATTGAGAGTCGACTGGATCACCTGCCGCGTTTCGCGACCTGTGCTTTGCGGCCTTTTGGCGTAATTCACGCAAATCATCTTATCTTATTCGTCGCATGAGGTTCGCGCATTCGGGTCCGAATGGTGGTTTTCCGAGTCGTGGTTTTCCGAGTCCTGGTTTGTCGATTGAAGTAAAACGGGTTCGGGCAAGAACCGGTATCCTGCGTCACGTACCGTAACCAGATGTCGTGGATCCGATGGATTGATTTCGATCAGCTTTCGCAATCGGCGAATGAACTGATCGACGGCCCGGGTCTGCAGGTATCCGGGCTGTCCCCAAACTTCCTCCAGCAACTCCGAGCGTGACACGACGCGGTCAGGATGTGTGAGGAAGTAGCGTAGTACTTGAAGTTCCCGCGACGTCAATTGCTCCACTTGGTCACCTACGTGGAGCTGATATCGATCTCCGTCTACGCGTACCCTTCCCTGATCGAACGTGTCGCTATCTGCGGCAAGCATAGTATTGGTCGGTAGTTCCATTGCCCTGTCGCCCGCCATCGCCCCCTCGCTCGCCGCTGCCCTGTCGCCCGCTGCTGTGGACCGTCGCAAACGCGTGATAAGTCGCCGAACCCGACTGAGTAATTCGTCTAATTCAAACGGTTTCGTCAAATACTGATCGGCCCCCACGTCAAATCCTCGCGTGCGGTCCTCGCTGAGGCTCCTCGCACTAAGAATCAAGATAGGCACTTCGGCATCGCTTTTGCGAATCTCCTCACAGACGGTATATCCGCTCATGCCTGGCAGCATCAGATCCAAGATTACCAGGTTGATCTGCGCATGCTCTTCTCGAAACACGCGAAGGGCCGATGATCCATCAGCGACTGCGGTCACCTGATAGCCTTCCGCTTCCAAATTGAACTTGATCCCAGTCGCCAAGTGCAATTCATCCTCCACCAATAGAATGCGTTCACTGTCATGCTTAGGCGATTGTCGAGACATGCTGACCCTGGAAGAATTCAAGAGGATACTTTCATGGGTGGACGATACAAACGTAAACGCACCGTTAACTCGGTTCCGGTAGTTGCCTCGCGACCCATGATTCGTACTTTGCCTCGCAGTCGCTCCACGACGGTACGTACGATATACAGTCCCAATCCCGTACCAGGCTTGTCACGCTCTAACTCAGGAACAAGTCGAACGAACCGTCGAAACGCTTTAGCGCGTTGGTGGCGTGGTATCCCCTTACCGTTATCTGCGACACGAACCACGACCTCACCGGAGGGCACAATTTTCGTCGACACGAGCACGGCAGGTGGGTCCCCTGCGTACTTGATGGCGTTGTCCATGAGGTTGTGAAATATGAGTTCCAAATCCATGGGGCTCGCCATCACACAGGCTGGCTCCAAGTCCAAGCGAATCGTCTCTGGGGGCACGCGGTAGCGACTGCACACGGTCGCGGCGCAGCGCTGCAGCAAATCGGCCAACTGCACAGGTTCGGCAGTATCCTTTGCCAAATCTTCTACTGGACGCTCAAGACGCGCTGCGGAAAGCATATGGTTGATTAACAGATCGAGCCGCTCGACATCTTCCAGCATATCGGCATAAAACTTCGCCTGCTGCTCCGGTTCCATATTGTGCCTGCTCAACGTTTGCAGGTAAAGCTTAAGCGATGCGATCGGTGACTTAAGCTCATGCGTCACGCTATCGATGAAGTTCGATTGGCGACGGCTAAGATTGATGGCTTTGATAGTCAAGACCAAATAGACAACAACTCCTGCGACGAGCAGCAACAACAGAGTTGCCCCCATCGAAAGCAGAACCCAGAACATTGGCGAGAATTGCGACACATCGCCTGCCATCGACGGCAACAAGAACCAACCCACCGTCAGCGCAATCAGGCTCAGGATCATGAAGATCGCAAGCAGGATGGGCCAACTCAGCGGTCGTCGGCGAAAATGAACCAACACAGGATTCACCGGTGGTGAGCGTTGTCAATACAGCAGAATTAAAGTACGTTACTTCATGGTAGCGACTTTTGACCGAGCCCACCAACGCCGATTGTCTGGCTGGGAATACACGCCTCGAGGAATCACCGATGCCACAGCCCACGTTTTCCATGCGGATCCTTGAGGTGCGAACCAGGTCGGAACGCATGGCGTACCGTACCCCCATCAAATTCGGCGGACGGACGGTGACCGAAGCCGTGCTGTTTCACGTCGAAATCGATGTTGAAATCAACGGCAGACAGCCCGCGACTGGATTCGGCTCCATGCCCTTGGGAAATGTCTGGGCCTGGCCGAGCAGCTCGATTCCAGTCGAATCGACGCTCCAAGCCATGCAGCAACTGGCCGAACAACTAGCCCATCAAGCGGCCGGAATTTGTGGTAGCGGACACCCGCTACAATTATCCCATCGACTGGCGCAGCACTTTCCTGCTGCGGTTGCGAAGGTCACGCGTGAAATGTCGCTGCCGGAACCAATTCCACAATTGGCGCAGCTAGTATCGGCGAGTCCGATCGACGCAGCGTTACACGATGCCTACGGCCGAGCGTTGGGAACCAACAGTTATCTACTTCTGGGAAAAGAATACGTTGGCCAGGATTTATCCGAATGGTTGGGCGAGCCATTCCGCGGTGAATACCTCGACCAGTACGTGCATGCCACCCCACGAGCTCGTATGCCGCTCTACCATTTGGTAGGCGCGCTCGACCCGCTTACCGCTGGCGACATCGCCGAGCGGCTACAGGATGGCCTCCCGGAAACGTTAGGAGAATGGATTCTCGCCGACGGACTCACACATTTGAAGATTAAGCTCAACGGAGACCAGCTTGACTGGGATGTGTCTCGTGTCGTGGCAATTGAGCAAGTCGCGGAACAAGCACAACGTCAGCGCCATTGTGGACAGTGGTGGTATTCACTTGACTTCAACGAACGATGTGCGAACGTGGCGTATATCCTCGAGTTCCTGGCAAAACTCAAAGAGATTTCTCCCTCAGCCTGGGATCGCGTTCAATACATCGAACAGCCTACTCATCGTAACTTGCGTGCCTATCCAGAAAACAAAATGCATGCCGCGGCCGCGCTGAAACCGGTGGTCATCGATGAATCTCTCGTCGATCTCGATAGTTTGCTGCTTTGCCGCGAAATGGGCTATACGGGGGTTGCACTGAAGGCATGCAAGGGGCATTCCGAAGCGCTTTTGATGGGAGCGGCGGCGCAAAAGTACGGACTGTTCCTGTGCGTGCAGGATTTGACCTGCCCAGGTTTTTCCTTCCTGCATTCCGCTTCCCTGGCCGCTCGCATCCCAACCGTCGCGGCGATTGAGGGGAACGCACGCCAGTACTGCCCGGCCGGAAATCGCGGCTGGAACGAACTCTATCCTTCGATGTTCCGTCTCGCCGACGGGTCAGTCGAAACGGGGCGATTGACGGAGGTGGGGCTGGGATTTTCAAGGTCATCGACCGAAGAGGTGTCGGGCCACACGGGATCCCCCCATTGTATGAAAAACTGATGGCGGCACGCTTGGCACCGCACCTTGCGCCCGAGCCATTTGTGGGCCACTGTACGGGTTACCCGGCAGCCAGGACAAACGAACGCTACTTGCACCGATGCGGATCTCTCGTGCAGCAGCCCCTCGGCGACGCCCGGAATGCGAAAGTCATTCGGCTGCAATTCCGATAGTATTTGCTTGGTCAGGGGAGCCACTCCTACGATGCGATTGGCCAAATGTCGTACGGCGTCCTCGAAGAGGTTCCGGGCGAGCCGACCATTGCCAAAATGCTGGTCACGCTGCTCGTGCATGAGACAAAGTCCCGTCAAAACGAGTCGACGGGCAGCCGGTGTGAGTTGGTAGCAATTGCTTTCGCAACAAGATTCCAAAATTTCGGCCAGTTCGCGTGGACGGTAATCGTCGAAATGGAATCGTCGTGTGAACCGCGAGGAAAGCCCTGGATTGCTATCCAATAGCCGTTGCATTTCTGCGGGATACCCGGCCAAGATGACGACGAGACGGTGACGTTGGTCTTCCATTCGCTTGAGGAGCGTTTGGATCGCTTCGTTTCCGTAGGCATCTTCGGCCTGCCCCGATACAAGGCCATACGCTTCATCGATAAAGAGAATTCCGTCCAGTGCTTCGTCGACCCGCTGATTGACTTTAGCAGCCGTTTGCCCGGCATATTCCGCCACTAACCCACTGCGATCGGTTTCGACCAGGTGCCCTTTCGCCAAGACCCCCATGTCGCGCAAAATTTGTCCCAGCAGACGAGCCACCGTGGTCTTGCCAGTGCCGGGATTTCCACTGAATACGGTGTGCAATGTCAAGTCGGTTCGTGGCAATCCACAGGCCGCCCGCTGATGCTGGAGCGCGATGTAATTGACGAGTGTCCCTACCTCGCATTTGACGGCATCCATACCGATAAGTCGGTCGAGCGTTTGGCGAGGGTCTGCCTCGGAATCTGGCACCATTTCCGCCAGCACCGGCTCCGTGGAAGGGTAGGTTGGCAGGGGACTGGTCGGCTGTGCAAAGTCGGCAGCGGTCGCGGATGCGGGCCATCGATTCTGAGGCGAAACGCCCCGCTGGGACCGGGAGGGTGACGCCGCAACCGCGGGCTGGCTGCCAAGAATTGTGCACATCTCTCGGTGCAACAGGTTCAGATGTTCCTGTTCCGCCGTAGCGATGGTCCCATCGGACTTCGCGACAAGGTTGGCCTGACGCAGCACCAAAGACTGCAGGTCGACGCCCCCTTCGCGAAACCATGGCCATTGGAGAAAAGGGCGCACCAACGCCGCCCACGAAAGGCCATGCACATGAGTCTGGAGACGCAGAATGGCCTCTCGCAACGCCGCTCCCTTAAGTTCACAACCCCACACGTGTTGGATGAGGATCGTCGCCAATTCCTGTTCGGGCACCGACCAGCGGCGGTCAGCGCCGGCCATTTCGATGAATACCTTGACCACCAATCCGCGGTGAAGTTCGTCCATCGCGGCGACAAATTCGGACGGATCGCAGTTAATTTCGTGCGGAAATGACCGCACACCTTGGCGGGCGAGGCGAATGTAAAGTGCTCGGCACTGGCCCAGACTTTCCCCGTAGCTCTGATAAATATTCGTGACAGGGGCCTTCTCCCGCATGCGTTCTACCCTCAATCAGCAGCCATGCCAGTGGACGGCGTGATTCGGCCGTCGCCTGGAGCCAGCGACACTACGTCCGAGTATGACTGCTCCGAAACGCATTGCCTACTGACCCCCGTTTCTAGGGTATGACCCAGAAATTGCCACGGACAAATCCCGATACACCGGTTATCGGTGCGCGTTTCACGCGGAAATTCCGGCATCCCTTCAGCGACGCAAAGCGACGGCATTCTCGTCAGAGTTTGCGCTTCGATCCGCTTCGGTACAAAACATCTAAACAGCGGACAAGAACTGGTTTTATGTCAAATATCCCCGATTTTGTCCGAACTAGGTACTGGCCTGAACGAAATCTGTTGCGTACAATAAAACATACTTCAAGTGCGGTGCAGCCACCACAAGTCCACATCCCTTGAAGGGTTCCGATAGCGATGCGGGGCGCGTGTCACATTTTTTTGTCCGATTCGGCTGGGAACCAGGCTTTAATAGTGTAATAGGTCGTCACGGATGTTGGCTTTTGTGGACAAACCCGAGCGCTACCGTTCAAAAGGGGCTGGAGCTACCAATGGCTCTGGCAACTTGGACTCCCACCCCCAGGCGCTATCGGTTGATCATTGTTACGCGGGTGATATTTCCAAGAGAAGAGCTATTTTCAAGAGAAGAACTGAAGCATATGTTTGACTCAGGTATTGCCAACAATTCCAATTGGACCCCGACGAACCGCGGCATGGCCGGTTCCGCACTCAAGGAACGCAAAATGTTACGCGACTCCGACGCGGAGGATTCGGATATGGATGACGACATCGATTCGGAAGGTACTTTGACCGACGATTCCCTGGCAGTTGATGCCGATGCAGTTGATGCCGATGCACTTGATGCCGGAGCACTCGATGCCGACATTGACGATGTGGCGATCGAAAGCGTTTC
The DNA here is from genome assembly GCA_027619595.1 of Planctomycetota bacterium. Classification (GTDB taxonomy): domain Bacteria; phylum Planctomycetota; class Planctomycetia; order Pirellulales; family Pirellulaceae; genus JAQCHP01. The sequence continues at coordinate 3,790 of JAQCHP010000053.1, read as the reverse complement.
TTTGGACGATGCCGCCGAAGTGCTCGACATGGAAGCAGCTCCGGAACGCCCTGACCGCGATGACGCTGTGAAGATGTACCTCAGCGAGATCGGGCAATTCCCGCTTTTGACTCGCAGCGAAGAAATTCGCTTAGCACGCGAAATTGAAGAGTCGCGTCGTGCATTCCGGCTGCTCCTCCTGGAGTGTGGGTTTATTCAGCGGAATGCTGTCCACCTGCTGTGCAAGATGAGCGACTCACGTTTGCCATTTGACCGCACCGTGCAAGTGGCGGTCAGCGACCGATTGGAAAAGCACCATATCCTCGGTCGCTTGCCGCTCAATCTGTCGACCTTGGAGGTCTTGCTCAACCGAAACCGCGAGGATTTCCGACGTGCAGTGTCGGGCCGCGCAAGTCAACGAACGCGAGCCAAAGCGTGGAACTCGCTACGGTTCCGCCGACGCCGTGTGGTGCGATTGGTCGAGGAGCTTGGTCTACGCATTGAGTATTTAGAGCCCTGGTACGAACAGTTGCGTACCCATGTGCTGCAAGCTGTCCGTAACAAGGCCACCAAGTCGTCCAAGAACCCACGCCGGCAAGATGCCCGGCGACGATGGGTACGCCTCCTACGCCGATGTCAGTATACCGGGCCGGCTCTCTTAAATGTGATGAAACGGCTGGAAGCTGCTTTTCAGCGGTATCATCGCGCGAAGCGTGCGCTGTCCGAGGGCAACTTACGCTTGGTTGTCTCCGTAGCAAAGAAATATCGCAATCGAGGCATCAGCTTTCTGGACCTAATCCAGGAAGGGAATGCCGGACTCATGCGGGCTGTCGAGAAATTTGAATACCGTCGAGGATTCAAGTTCAGTACGTATGCGACTTGGTGGATCCGCCAGGCGATGACTCGCGCAATCGCCGACCAAAGCCGAACCATTCGAGTGCCCGTCCATATGTCCACGGAAATGTCCAAGGTGCGTCAGCGTTACGGTGAGTTGTATCACCAGTTCGGACGCGAGCCGACCACTGAAGAGGTTGCTCGTTCCGTAGGGACGACCTCCGATGACGTGGGGCGTGTCCTGCGTGTAAACCAAGTCCCTTACAGCTTGGATCAGTCCGTCGGACGAGACGACGACGGTCGATTTGCCGATCTGTTGTCAGACCAGCAAGCATCGGAACCGTCGGATGGCGCTGGCCTGCGGATGCTGCAAGGTCGAATCCATAGATTGCTCGACCGACTTAGCTACCGTGAACGAGAAATCATCAAACTGCGTTACGGGCTGGGGGACGGCTACAATTATTCGCTGGAAGAGGTAGCCTATATTTTCCGTGTGACGCGGGAACGCATCCGACAGATTCAGGATCGTGCTTTGCGACGGCTGCAAGATCCTAGTTGCAGTGCTGAACTAGTTGGGTTCCTTGACTGACAAGTCATCAGCACCTAAGTCACCCGTCGACAAGTCACCGGCCGGAACGGACAGTTCCGGCGGTGTGGCGATCGACGGTGTTGTGGTAAACTCAGTACCTGGAGACAATTCCCAGCCACGTTCGGGAGAGACGTGAAAAACGTATTCCCCCGCCGTGAGGACCGAGTCGGATTCGCCGTACTTGCCGCCTCGGTGGAATTTGACGTTCCACAGAGGACCACCGTCACCCGACGGTCGTTCTGGCGACCCGTCAGCTACTTCAAAACGTTCGCCAGGCAAGAGTTCCAACGAACGTTTGCCGACCAAGAATCGGACCGGACCTCGATTCTCCGTCAAATTTACAAAGACAATTCGATCAGAAGGTAGGGCGCGCTGCGGACTCACCTCGTTGGGCTCATCGCCGTCGCTCGGCTTTGCTTCCATTGAAGCTTCGATCGATGATTCAATCGACGCTTCAGCCGTGACCTCAGTCGTAGCTGGCACCGAATTCCCTTTGGCGTCAAACATGGCGTCCGGATCCACCATCGCGATCGAACTGAAGACATCCGCCCAATCATCTCGAACGGCTATCGATGGAGTCACTGCCAGATCGCGACTCGTCGGTTCTTCTGTCGCTGGCGGGTCCAGTGCAGCCGAATCGTTGGGCCAGTTGACGGATGCTCCGCCCGAGCCGCCCGAGCCGTCGATGACTTGGCTGTCATCCAATGCCGGGCCGTCGACCATCGCCTGGCCGTCCACTGACGCTTGTTGGTCAACTGAAGTTTCTGCTGCGGTCAGCCCTTGATCGTGCACAGGTAGGTCGCCGCTGCTGGCAACGCTCGGCGGTACGGTGACTTCCGACCCTGACAAGGTCTCTGGATCATCTAAGCTTGGCACTGGTGAATCATTTGTGAAGGGAGGCGAAACTATGGCAGCTTCCGCAACTGGGTCGGTTAGAGTTGTTAAATCAGATATTTCGGAGGTCCCGACCGGATGAGAATCTGGCCGCGACCAGGGGACGCTCATCATGCACCAAGCCGCCACGCAGAGTCCAACCGGCAGAGCGGCACGAAATCGAAAGATGAACTTCAAGTTCCGTTCAGCAAAAACGCGTTGATCTGCATTCCCGGTTACCTCGTCGGCCGATTGGGAAACCAAATCCAGACTCTCGCCTTGATCGGGCACGATTCCCACCGCGTCCGTCAGATCGGATGCAAGTGCCGAATCGGATACGGGTACCAATCGGCTTGCCTCGTCTGACGGGGAATCCAACGCGTCGGCGTGACCGGAGTATTCCGACAGTAGGGTTACCAGTTTGATAAGTGAGTCGAGCGATTGTGTTTTCGCCTGACAGGCCGTATCCAGCAATTTATCCATTGTTATGTCTTCTCTTAGAACCATGAACAAATACGGGCGAATTACGGGCGGACATTCTTGGCTCGCCCCAGAGCCAATCGCTTACTGAGGATCCAGAAATGTAGGGTTGAGTAGATGGCCACGAAGTACCACACGACGGCGCCGATAAACATGGCTGAGTTGACGACTGGTGCAGCGAGTGCCAGGGCAGTAGCGGCGACGATCGAGCCGGTCGCTGCCACAAAGAGGGTCAACGCATTACGCGCCATGACGACACGAACATGCGACTCCAGAACGCACTTGGCAATCGTGTTGGCAAGGTTCCGCATGGCCATCCGATCACCCTGCGATTCCGCTGGCTTCACCGATCGTCGATCGGTGAGCGGGCAGGTGCCAACGGCGCTGTAGTCGATTGGCTCCGGCAGCGGGGCGAACATTCCTTGATCTGCCGCAGCTGAACCCTCGGCCGGATGTAAAGCATTGGACGCCCCTGGAGTGAACTGCAATGCCTCCGGCGTTAATTGGGTACAATACGTGTCGGCGGTGGAAGTAACGTCCGCTGACGCATCGTTCCCAATCTGATGCCGTTTCAGAAAGTCGCTGATAAAATTATCCATGGGACCTTCGTCGTCCTCGAGCGAACGAGAAAGGCTATCCAGCCGTTCCATGGCAATGTCGACCGTCATGTTGAGGCCGTCCTCGGCGTCGTGCTGTTGTTTAGTTGCCATAGTTTTACGTTAGAATGAATTCAGGTCCAGAGTCCGATTTCCGAGCACAAAACGCTCTGCCCGGCCTTCACCTCGATTGAAACTGTCTGCCATGATGTAGCTTATGGAACGACGTTCGTCAAAACATTATCAGCCAAATTTATGTGTTGTAACGATTATGCCGCGATATCTGGCAGATTGGCAGCGAGGTTGGGCGTGCCGCTCTTGGGCGTGGCTGTCGGCGTTCATCACTCCGCTGATCCTCACGATCGTCTTGGGGACGATTGCCCAAGCGGACAAACCGGCTGCCGATCCCCAGCGGAAAGCAGCCTGGTTGTTCCCTGAC
>JAQCHP010000052.1 GCA_027619595.1 Planctomycetota bacterium | reverse complement strand
CAGCCCGCCGTCGTAGAATGCAGCCGCACGGTTGTTGGATCCTCGCAATAGCTGAGCCATTGCGTCGTCCAATAATTTTTCTGGTGGGTCGGCGACTCGCTCGACCTGCCCTAAGTCGCGAGCGGCTCGGTAACTTTGATTCGTGACAACGATAAACGTCATACCGACAAGCACGAACAGCACGAGCAGACTCAAAACGATGAGTAATAAAATACCGCGGCGTTGTTTTCTTTTACGTGTGGACATAAGAGTTGCGATATCTGCTTTCTGACTTTCGAACCTGACGCCCCTAGTCGATGGTCCGACGGTTACTGCTCCAAACGAATCGTCTTTTCATAAACCGCGACAACGTTACGAACGAGAATTGCCGTATGCGCTACGAGCGGCCCGGGCCAATCCGGCCCCTGCAGGGTGACCATCCGTCGACGGTTCACAACGTTTCCCGGTAGCGTCTTGATGTTGGGAGCCTCTTCCGCAGCGGCCACGCGATACCAGCGGAAGTAGGACATGAAGGGACCGCCACTCAACTGCCGACGTTGATGCAAGATAAGCCAATCGCCCGGCTGCAAAGACTGTAAGTGGAGCCAAGCTGGCAAGGAGTCCTGGGTTACTTCCAATTGTAAATCGCCACCCGATAGCCCCGTTCCCGAACCGTCCACCACACGCACTACGTTTTCTGCAACACTCTCAGGATCCAGCGGAGTAAGCGTTGGATCCTGCAGTAGTCGTTTGTGAGAGACGACAACCGACAGGTGATAGTAGTCGCTATCCGAAGTCGGTTCGGGGACAAGTGTGGCCAGCCAAGTAAAATGTCCGTCCGCTTGCCGCTTGAGTGGAGTCGCATTACTCGCGATCGTCGCTTGTTCGACCGGTAGCATCGTGTCATCGGGCTTGACAAATAGCAGGTCGTTTTCGAAGGCGAAGACATGTTCCGCTTGTGCGCGAGTCATCCGGTACTGAAGATGGGTCGTGGGGTCTGCCGGTAACTCTGCCGAAGTATCTGCCTTCAGGCTGACCCGCTGCATGAAACCGATACTTTCGTTGTTACCACTCTTCTCGTACGGGTTCCCACCGAAAGGGAACATCCATGCCTCCTTCTGCTGCGCGACGGTGTCACTGAAGAACAGCCGAGGGTCGACACAAAATGATTGACGTCGGTCCGCAGGATTTGCGGGGTGGGGCGCTTGACTGTTGTAAATCCAATTGCTCGTGTCGTCCATGTCACGGATGCTGAATTCACGTACCGCTCGTCGACCGCCGAGCGACTTGCGGTCCTCCATTGAACTTTGTTGAGCCCGATGTTGACCGGCCGGGAATAGGGCCACGACCCCGAGTAGGCCAATCAAGAGAACACCGATCGACATCAGGATTTCGATCAGGCTGATTCCCGATCGCGCTAGGCGACGGTTACCCTTCGTGTATCGATGGTGAATGAACATGAAATTGCCTACTCTTACCATTTTCTAACGTCCACCCGTACTGATACCCTGGAGCGCCAGTCTCCTGGCCTGTGCGAGGGGTGGCATATTTGAGTTGTCGACGCCAGCATTCTGCGCTGTATTGATCCGGCTCGTTCGCATATTGACCGAAACCCAAAAAGTGCCCTGGTCGAGAAAATTGGGAGTCGCATCCGGGGTCTGCAATAAGTTCTGTGAGTGGCCCACAAGAAACAAAAGGCTTTCTTGGGAGACCTGATCATTGCCGCTAAAGACGCGCTCCACTCCGATGTGTGGGCTGAACATCACAATCACAGGTTGCGGGCTTATCGAAAAAATGTTGTTCGATCCCCAACCCGATCCATACTGCGAAAAGTCGATTGCAGTCCCCTCGGGTAGTGTCAGCGGTACACCCGACATTTTTTCCGGTCGCCGAAAGACTTCAAACGCCAGCGGGAGCGCCCTAGGCGGTGGGTCGGCCGACAAATCGCTCAACGGTGGAACTTCATTTCTCCTCGCAAGGAACAGGAAACTATAGTGCGTGGCGGTTGCCTGTTGCACGTGGAAAAGCCGAAATCGCGGTCCACGCTGATTGAAGCGAATTTCGTCCCCAAAATAGGCAACGTTGGTCGGATCACTGATGTTGTTGCTGAAGAGGTGGGAAAGCAAGTGTATCGCCGTAGCGGCATCCGCCATCGCGATGCGGGCTTCATACCAATAGTAGTCGGCGTATAAATTGTGAGTAGGAGGCACGTTTAACGATCCGGTAAGGGGAGCCACCATCGCGCGAGCCTGTTCGGTATCTCCCGAATACGGGCGAGGTACTTCGGCGAGAAAGCACCGGTAGCACAGGCCCGGTTCTTTCGGGTCCTTTTCCATCCAGATACCAACTGGTCGTCCTAATCGCACCGCTTTGGCTTGCGCGCCCGAAAAAAATCCATTTAATGTGCGAGTTGTCTCACGCAGGTCCTGCCCTGCAAAAAACGGCTGCATCATAGGGACCATCACTCCCGCCAAGATCACGATAATGCTGATCACCACCAACAGTTCGGTGAGCGTGAATCCGCGTTGTGGTCGAGAGTTAGGTCGTCGCATGAAACGGTTTTCTACAGCGTCTGATTGTGAATGTTGTCGAGATACGTTTGTGTCTCGTAGTCGGGCGTGCCGACCTGTAACGGCATTGGCCCGGTAATGCTGTCTGGATCAACCCAATAAGGTGAATTCATGCGGATTTCTTGCAAGTTACTGTTGTTGAGGAGGTATATACCCAATTCTTTGTCGGGTCCCGCAGAGGCGATGAGTGGAAAGAGTGGAAAGGGATACTCAATCGACTTCTTGGTGGGATTTTGCCAAAACAGATCGACATGGAGCGGATCAAATTCGTCTCGAACTGTACGTCGATCGTGCACTCCCGACGGTGACGAAATGTCGTCGGACCCGGGTGCGCCAAATTCGGTGGGATTGTCGATCAAGCCGTCGCTGTCGTCGTCCACCCCCTTTCGCCCCCATGCACCATCAGCTCCTGGGTGGGTCGAGAACCCTGGCGCCCATCGGACGAACAAGATTGCACGCCCCCATCCATCGACAATCTCCGGCATGCCGTCGCCATCCGTATCAACAATCTCTGTCTCCTTAAACTGCGACAGTGCAGTGGCATCACCATCATTGATGCGGGACAGGATCAAATAGAGACATTCCGATCCTTCGTTGTCGGTACTCCATTTTTTAAAGGCGTCTTGGAGCGTATTCGTTTTCGTAAGTCGCATCGCCATCTGCTGATAGGCCAGCCAAGACGCGGGTGGCGTCGTGATCCATGGCCCAGGTGGAGTTGACGTTGTGCGTTCAAAAACCTCCTGCTTGTTGTCGGGCATTTCCATACGCATCAATTCACGGATGGCAAACAGTCGCAATTGCATCCGCGCTTTTTGGTTCTTGACGTTTGTCAGATTGACCGCGGCACGGCGCGTGCCATACGAATCCCATTGATCCATAATGATGACGTTCAAACGTTCAATTAGCGTACGAGTCCGATCCTCACGCGCCTTTTCCGTAACGCCCGCCAAACCTACCAACAAGATCGATGCCAGCAACGTCAGGATCGCCATCGAAACAAGGAGTTCGACCAGCGTAAATCCGCGACGTCGGCGATTGGACACCAAATTCACGTCGGTATGCAATCGCAGTTGCGTCATGGAAGCTTGCTCTCCAACGTCCCCTCGGAGAAATTCGTGACGTTGTCTTCATGGGCGTCCGGCCAGGGTCCGGTAGGAAAAGCGGCATTTCCCACGGAATCGCCAAATTCCGCGTCGAGCCCGGCGCATATGAGTTGAAAGCCAGAGTCTTCCACGTAGTCTTGCTGCACTGTTGGCGGATTCTTGCGAACGTAGGGGCGAACCGTGTCGCCGGTCACGATCGGCTCACTGCCAGCATTTGCGTAGTTTACTGCCACAAGATAGACATACGGCTTGCTGATCCCTTTCGGGTAGTACTCATAAAAGCCATCCCCATCCGTGTCTCGTAACCGAGCCTTGTCGAACTGAAAAAGCGGCGCAATGCGCTGGCTTCCGACCTTAGGGAGGAACGGGTCTTTACTGAATCCGCCCGACGCTTTCTGCCCCGGCTCGTGCGTTTCACCGCCCAGCCAGAAGAAGAGCGATTCGGATGCATCAAGACCCCATTTATTCCAATCGACCTTGCCGCCATTGATGTCGGCGAGTCGATCGTTGGCGACATTCCTATTGCGAAAGTTCCGGGCCATGAATTGATCGAGTTGCGCTGCGTCGATGGCGGGATCCAATCCAAAGTCGGGCGGATACGAGCCGTACTGGATCTTAAACTGTTGTAGCGATTTTGCGATCTCACCGACTTCGACAGCGATTTGGGCATTTTTTGCTGCCGTCATGGCCCCCATGGCGACCGGAATCAACAGGGCAGCCAGTAGCGCAATAATCGCAATGACGACCAGTAATTCGATCAACGTAACCCCGCGCCGGTGACAAGCCATTCGCCAAACCCCGCTGCCGTGAATTCCCTTCATGTTCGACACTCCTCTCGCTCCAATAGGACCCTACGACAATGTTTCAATCAATTTTACGAGTGGCAAGAACAGCGATACCACAATGAACCCTACGGCCCCGCCGAGGAAAACAATGAGCAACGGTTCCAAGAGACTCATCAAGCTGTCGGTCAAGACGGCCACTTCCGAGTCAAATGTGTCGGCAACCTTGAACAACATCGTGTCCAATTCGCCCGTCTCTTCGCCCACGTCGACCATGTTGACGACCAAGTCATCCACGATCCGGCGATTCATCCGCATCATGTAATACACACCCCCTAACATCGCCGCGGCAGCTGTCACACCCATGCCCATCGCGAGCATATTGGGCATAAACATCAACGCGGAAGCGGGTACTGCGGCGACGGCAACCCACAAAAAGAGAGCCATCGGATGGAAACCAGGTCGCGAATTCTCCTTCAGCGGTTTGGCGATGGTATCCCCTTCGCGAATCGCTTCAGAAACTTTGGTGAACATCTTTTCAAAGAAACCGTTACCGGTCGTTTCTCGGGTAATGCTGATCGCTTCCAGGATGGGTACGCCGCTGGAGACAAGTGTCCCCAACGTCCGCGTAGCGCGGGCCATGCAGTTCTTTTCGATCAACATGCCGAAAACCGGCCAATTGAGTGAGAATAAGTCCCAGCCCATCCGCCCCTGTTTGAATTTGCGGACCAGCTTGACGAACAGCCAAATAGAAAACGGAATTCCCGGAATCAAGAACCAGAATCGGGCCGTGTTGTCGGCAATCGCAATCAAGATCTGCGTCGGAGCGGGAAGCTCGGTACCAAAATCGATAAAGATGGTTTTAAACGTCGGTACGATCTTGAGCATGATAAATGTCAAGATCAGCACCGCGACCATGACGACCACAACCGGGTAGACCATGGCCCCTTTTACTTTGCGTTTCAGCGCCTCGGACCGTTCCTGAAAGTCCGCCAATCGTTGCAAGATGGCTTCCAAAGCACCACCCGCCTCGCCCGCTTTGATCATGTTCACGTACAAGCGATCGAAGGCCTTAGGGCATTTGCCCATCGCTTCCGACAGGGTCGAGCCCGACTCGATCTCGTCACAAACGTCCATGAGCGAATTCTTGAGGCGTCCCGGCTTCGCTTGTTCTTCAAGCACACGCAGGCTGCGGAGAATCGGGAGCCCGGCGTCCTGCAAGATGGAAAGTTGCCGAGTAAACTGGCACAAGAATTTGGTTTTAACGCCACCGATCGCGAAGGTCCGTTTCTTTCCCCCCGTCTTGGTCTTGCCCGCTTTCTCGCGACTCTTCTTGACGGAGATCTTCGTAACGAAGTATCCCATCTTGCGGATCGTCGCCTGGGCATCGTCTTCGGTCTCCGCATCGATAATGTCGCGGATTTCCTGCCCCGTGGCGTCCATCGCTTCGAATTGAAAAGTTGGCATGGCGATCGCCTCCTCTGGTCGAGTTCATCCCCTAGCGGACTGTTCCGGTCCGAAGGAAGGGGGCTCCCACTCCCGCAGCGATGTGCTGCGGGTTGTTGCTCTACGTTCTCAATTAATTCGCCTCCGAGCCAAACGGCAATGTAATTTGCATTTTTTTGGATGCTGGCCCGAAATTTGAGTTTGTTGGTCCCTTACGACTCCAGAATCGTCTCGCGGATAATCTCGTCGGCGGATGTGATCCCCTCAAAGCAAAATTTGACCCCATAGTCACGCAAGGTGATCATGCCATGCTTCTGGGCCGCTTTTCGGAGCTCGTCGGTCGTAGCGTTCTTGAGGATCATTTCCCGCAGATCGTCGTTCATTAGCATGAATTCGAAGAGCCCGACGCGACCCTTGTACCCGGTGTTGTTACAAACGTCGCACCCTTTGCCCCGGTAGAAGAACTTACCCTTGGCATCCTTGGGGTTGATCCCTAAGTCCATCAATTGTCCCGTGTTGGGCTCGACCGGCTCTTTGCACTTCGAGCAAATACGGCGGACAAGCCGCTGCGCCAGGATGGCCTCGACGGTAGCCGTGATCATAAACGTCGCAATACCCATATCACGGAGCCGGGTAATCGTACCTGGCGCGTCATTGGTGTGAAGCGTGCTAAAGACCAAGTGGCCCGTGAGGGAAGCCTGAATGGCGATTTCCGCGGTCTCAAGATCGCGGATTTCCCCGACCAGAATAATATCCGGGTCCTGCCGTAAAATGGACCGCAAGCACTGGGCAAACGTGTTCCCAATATCATGGTCGATCGGGATTTGGACGATCCCTTCGATGTCGTATTCGACCGGGTCTTCCGTCGTAATGATTTTTTCGCTGATCTCGTTGAGCTCGCTCAACGCAGAATAGAGCGTGGTTGTCTTGCCAGAACCCGTTGGTCCGGTGACGAGTACAATTCCGTTGGGTTTATTCATGACACTGCGGAAATCCTTCAGGATCCCTTCGTCCATGCCGACTTTGCCCAAGTCGAGCGACACGACGCTCCGATCGAGAATTCGCATCACCACGCTCTCGCCAAACAGGGTGGGTAGCACGCTAACGCGCAGGTCGACCGGATGTCCCTGAAGCGTTAGCTCGATCCGTCCGTCCTGCGGAAGTCGCCGTTCGGCGATATCGAGATTGGCCATGACCTTGATACGAGTCGTAATGGCGAAGGCCAAGTGGCGGGGCGGTGGCACCATTTCGAAGAGGACTCCGTCCGCCTTGATGCGAATGCGAAACTCCTCTTCGAAAGGTTCAAAGTGGATATCGCTGGCATGCTCCTTGATCGCCATCAGCAGCACCATGTTGAGCAGTTTCCGCACCGGAGCACTATCTGCCAACGCTTCTGCGCTGGTTAAATCGATCGGTCCGCCGCCAGCGATCGACTCCGCTGCTTTTTGCAGTTCGTTGTCTTCCGACAAGCCCGATACGATCCCTTCGAAAGTCTCTTGCTGTTCGGAATAGTACTTATCGACGGCAGCTTTAATTTCCCGTTCGGTAGCGATCACAATGCGAATGTCGTATCCCAAGAACGTCCGCAATTCGTCTTGGATGGCGATGTTCTGCGGGTCGCACGTGGCAACGGTGAGCCGATTCCCTTCCAACCGCAGCGGAATCACGCGGTAGAGCTGCGCCATCGATTCCGTTACCAGTTTGAGGATTTCCTCGGGGATCTTTGTGTCGGACAGCGTCACCACCTGCATGCCCATTTGCTCAGCCAGGGCCATGACGAGCTGTTCGTCGCTAATGAGCCCCATGTCCTCAGCGAGCTTGCCTAGTAGTTCGCCCGGATTACGACGCTGCTCTTCCAGTAGCATGTCGACTTGTTCGTCGGTGATGTAACCGAGGTCGACCAGAATTTGACCGATTCGTCGCATGTTGTCAGCTCAGCAAGGAAGGAAGTAAGGGATCGTGGATGCACTCGCGCTGCGACAGGATGATCAAGCTGCGGCAGGGTCGTCGTCAAACATGCCACGCTGTGCTTCGGCGATGCGTTTGGCGAGTTCGTCGGGTGCCTTGGCGCGAAACACGCACTCTTCGGCAGCGACCTTTTCGCTCTTCCAAAGTCGGAACAAGTAGTCGTCCAATTCCTGCATACCGTGTTTGGCACCAGTCTGCAGCGAGGATGTGATTCGGTAGGTCTTGTTTTCGCGGATCAAGTTGGCGATACCGGGCGTGACGACGAGTAACTCGTGGGCTGCGATGCGTCCGCCGCCAATCTTGGGCAAAAGTGTCTGCGACAGCACGCCGATAATGGCCGTCGATAGCTGTGTGCGAATCTGATCCTGTTGGTTCGTCGGGAACACGTCGATAATACGATTCACCGTACCTTCGGCTCCCGTCGTATGGAGTGTACCGAAGACAACGTGTCCGGTTTCTGCGGCGGTAATCGCTGCTTCGATTGTCTCCAGATCCCGCATTTCGCCCACCAGAATCACGTCGGGATCTTGCCGCAAGGCTCGTCGAATTGCCTCCGCGAACGATGGAACGTCGGTGCCCACTTCACGCTGATTGACGGTCGATTTTTTGTGATAATGATAGAATTCGATCGGGTCCTCGATCGTGATGATGTGGTGATCGACGTTTTCATTCAGATAGTCGATCATGCTCGCCAGTGATGTACTTTTGCCCGAACCGGTAGGTCCGGTGACCAAAAACAGACCGCGGGGCCGCATGATGAGATCTTTACATTTGGCCGGCAGGCCTAATTGCTCCATGGAGAGCATGGTGTTGGGGATCTGCCGCAAAACCATGGAGATATTGCCGCGCTGACGAAAGACCGATACGCGGAATCGCGCTAAATCGCCGAAGGCAAATCCGAAGTCGGTCCCCCCCTTCTCTTGCAGTTCCTGCTGGCAGCGATCGGGTGTGATGCTCTTCATGAGTGACGTTGTATCCTCCGGTTCCAACGTCTTGGTTTCCAGTTTCCGTAGTCGACCGTGAAGGCGAAAAACGGGAGGCTGGCCGACGGAAATGTGAATGTCGCTCGCCCCCTGCTTCACGCAAGCCGCCAGGAGCTTATCAATCAGTACGGTTCCCATTTTGGGTCTGCCTCTTGGAACGATGCCGTTACTTTTGTGTCTGGACTATTTGTGTGCGGATCTGTGGTTGTTTGCGGATCTCTTGTTGGATATGGATCCCGTTCGACTATTTCTTTTTCTTGTCGGCCAGGGCAGCACTCTTGTCGGTTGTGGGGGACGAGGTATTCACGAGGGCTGCGATCGAGGTCATGTCGTGGTCGCTTCGCTTGGCAACCCGGAAGACCTCTTCCGTGGTCGTGATGCCTCGCAACACCTTATCGATGCCGTCGCGGTACAGGGTTACCATGCCGTCGGCGACCGCTTGTTTGCGAATGTCCACGGCCGAGGCCCCTTCAAATACTAGTTGTCGCACGCGTGATGACATGAGCATCAGTTCGTAGATGCCAATTCGCCCGCGGAAGCCCTTGCCGCCACAATGCCCACACCCTTTGCCCCGCATCATCTCCGATCGGTCGGCGAGTTCTTGTGGGATCCCGGCCTCTTCCAAAGCGGCCGTCGAGGGGTGGTCAGGCCGCTTGCATTTTGGGCAGATGACTCGGACCAATCGCTGGGCGAGGACGGCAATGACGCTGCTTGCTACGAGGTACCCGGGCACCCCTAGGTCGACCAGTCTCGTCATGGAACTGGGCGCATCGTTCGTATGGAGCGTGCTAAATACCAAGTGTCCAGTCAGAGAGGCTTGGATTCCCATCGATGCTGTTTCCAGATCCCGCATTTCTCCGACGAGAATCACGTTCGGGGCCTGTCGTAGCATTGCGCGAATAATGCGTGCGAAGTCGAGCCCAATGTTGTGACGGACCTCCACCTGGTTGATGCCCGCCAGATAGTATTCGACCGGATCTTCGGCCGTGATGATCTTGCGGTCGGGTCGGTTAAGTTCGTTCAGGGCCGCATAGAGGGTGGTCGTTTTGCCGGAGCCGGTCGGGCCAGTGACGAGGATAATGCCATTGGGCCGGCGAATAAGTTCGTTGAAGGTCTTGTTGTTTCGTTCCGACAATCCCAAATGCCGGACCCCGACGCGGATATTGTCCTTATCCAAAATACGCATCACGATCGACTGGCCGTGATTCGTCGGAATGACGCTCACCCGCAGGTCCAGGTCTTTTCCACCGGCCGTAATCTTGATGCGGCCGTCCTGCGTCCGCCGGCGTTCGGCAATATCGAGCCTCGACAAGATTTTGATGCGAGACAGGATCGCCCCTAACAGCCGTCGGGGAGGATTGTCCCGTTCGACCAGCACTCCGTCGATTCGATAGCGGATCCGTACCCGGTCCTCAAACGGTTCAATATGGATATCGGAGGCCCTCAGCTGGACCGCCTCCGTGATCATCAATTGGACCAAGCGAACCACCGGAGCACTATTCTCGTCGACATTTTCGTCGGACGAGCGTGAGTCCCCTTCGGTTTCCGTAAAGTCGATGGCGGTATCGGTGAATTCCTGGAGCATCGAGTCGACGCTTTCACCCTCAATTTGGCCGTACAAACGGTTGATGGACTCTAAGATGTTCTCGCGCGGCGCGAGGGAGATTTCGACTTTTCGGTTCAGAATGAACCGCAGTTTTTCGAACGTATCCAGGTCCAAAGGATTGCTGACGACCACGCGAAGCACCCCGTCTTCTTCAGAGAGGGGGAGGACGGCGTTTTCACGGGCAACCGATTCGGGGATCAATTCCACGACAGAGGGGGGGATCGTGACCTCCCGCAGGTCGACATATTCCAGGTCATGCTCTTCCGCCATGGCCCGCATGACTTCGTCGCCTGTGGCGTAGCCCTGCTTGAGTAGCGCATCGCCGACACCGATTTTTTGCTTACCGGCGAGTGTCTCCGCTTCTTTTAGCTGTTCCCGGCTGATAATTCCCCGGCGAACCAAGATCTCGATAAAACTACTTGCCATCGGATGAACTGTCCTTGGAACTGGATGCAAACGCCGACCGGCAACGAGCCAGTGGGCCCGTCGAGAGTAGCTCGGACGTTCGGGATATGATCGACTTCCGCATGCGCGCCGTGCAGGACAAGCGTTCCGTGTCGCCTAGTTTACGGTATCGGCAACGGTCACCCCTGTCAACGATTCGAAGGGGCTGCGGTGACTCTACCGGTTGAAGCAATTGGTGATCGCGACGAGAATGCCGGTCCTAGGGATAATGGGGGTGAAATCACGATGCACGTGTCGTTTCGACTGGCGGCAATTTTGAGGTTCGAACATGGAAAAGAACTTACGAACACCGATCGCCCTCGTAGTCTGTGCTAGCCTTGCGCTGGGAATTGGGTTCCATTTGCATTCAGCACGCGTAAGGGCGGAGTCCCCACCCCATGCGGACACCTTGCCGGAACGGGACATCGAGCCACGCCCTTCGGTCACGCCCCCCGCGCTTGTTCCAGAGGATGCGGAGTTCTTACGTTCGATTCGGGCACAAATCGGCTCCATCGTTCCTGAAGGGGGATTTTTGGACCAGCACCATAAGGGGAATCGCGGTGCGGATTCGGCAGCCTTACTCGAAGACGGCGTCGAGTCCCAGATCGAAGTCCCGTCAACGCCATCGCCAGTCGCCCGTTTGCCGGCCAACGACGAATTGGCGATCGCCATCCGAGAAATGGAGCAGCGGGTGGAACGACGGGCACGACACGAAGCCGCGCAGGGCAACTGGGATCTGGGGATCGCTTTGCATCAATTGGCCGTGCGGATGCACAGCACCGTGTCCGGTCCCAAATCGGTTCCATAACAGTGACGGACGTGCGTTCATCGGGCGTGCGTCAATCGCCGAGGGAATTGACAGCCGACCTCGATCCGTTGTTCTCGGCCGGCTGTCTTGCCAATCATTTCGCGGGTCCCGCTAGCCCCAGTTGTACTCCGCACGCCGCCGAGTTTCCTTCAAGGCGTCGCGGAACCAGGTATGGATATCGTTTCGGCGACAGGTGTACCGATCGTGTAGACTCCGCTTTTCGTCGCGATACCGGCAATGGAGGTCATCCATCGCATGACGTAAATCCTCCAAGTGGTGTCGACGTTCGGGTTCTGGCCGCCGCCGCGCATCGCGCAGTCGATCAGATCTCGTTCGCGTTCAAAGCGGTATCGGATCTGGTCTAAGGAGCCTCGATACCAGGCGTCCAGTCCGCGAATTCGAGCGCGGAACTCACGATGCACCGATTGAATCTCGTGGTTCGCTTCCACCGGTCGCGCGAAGCTACCTCCCCACAAGCCTCCTGACAATAACACCGAGCAAGCAATTTTCCAGTAGCGATTCATGTTGAGCTTCCCCTTTCTTTGGTGTATGCGGACTGGCGGGCCCCAGATTTCGCCCAATGCCAGGTGCCGACTCGCCCTTTCACAAGATGCCAGTAGATGCAGATAGCGGACCCAAGCTAGAATAGGATCGAAGCCTATGCGTCCGTTGAAATCCTAAGTTGAAATTTTTCCATGACTTACGACGAATGCCGACGGCCGGGCAGAAGTGAGCGAAGTGAACGCGTACGATCAATTTGATTTCGCGTGAAGTCAACTTGATCGCAATGATCCGCTAATGTCCAAGGTTTCGGTCTCGCCGAAGTGCGGTGGACAAGGGTGCGGTACAGTGCGGTGCGGTGCGGTGCGGCGGGGACGGGAGGCGAAAATGATCGAACAATTGGGCCCCTATCGCGTGGAACGCGTCATCGGACGGGGCGGCATGGGAGCCGTCTATGCCGGCATCGGGGAATCCGGGGAGCGCGTGGCGCTCAAGATTCTCCAGCCCGATCTGGCCAGCGACGAGAATTTTCGCGAACGATTTCAGGCGGAGATTGAGTCACTCAAGAAGATGCGACATCCTCGCATCGTCGAACTGTTCGGTTACGGCGAACAGGATGGAAATCTATTTTATGCCATGGAGCTGGTCGAGGGTGGAAGCCTGCAAGATGAACTCGGTCGCGGACGACGATTCGATTGGCGCGATGTGACGCGTATCACGATCGATATCTGCCAAGCCCTGAAGCACGCCCACGATCACGGCGTAATTCACCGTGACCTCAAACCAGCGAACTTATTGCTCGACCGCGACGAACGCGTCAAGCTGACCGATTTCGGCATCGCAAAGCTTTTCGGCGCGCGGTCACAGACAGTACACGGAGGTGTGATGGGCACGGCCGATTTTATGGCACCCGAACAAGCCGAGGGTCAACCGGCGACGGCCCGCTGTGATCTCTACAGCCTCGGCTGCGTCATGTTTGCGTTACTAACGGGTCATCCGCCATTCCGTGGCAAGTCACTAGCCGAAGTTGTGCATCAGTTGCGTTATGTCGAGCCGCCACGGGTGCGTCATTTTTCCTGGGATGTTCCCATAGGATTGGATGAAACCATCGACCTCTTGCTGCGCAAAGACCCGCAGCAGCGTATTCCGACAGCCTTGGCGCTGGGGAATCGACTGCAGGCCCTTCTGCATTCGTTGTCGGTCGGCCCGACTACTTCGATAGGCGTGGAAGTCTCGGAAGTGTCGAATTCACCCACCATTCAATATGCAAGTGCTCCCGTACCCCAATTGCCGTCCTACGTCGATCCCGAACTGGCCGCACGTTCGACGGCGCCCATGCAAAACGAACTCGACTTGCCCGTTGCTTTCGTGGCTACAGCTGGAAGACCGGCGAAACTTACCGAACGACCGACCGATACGGCTGGTTCTCGGTTTACCAGCGTTGACAAATCCCATATTGAATCGCCTAACAGAAGCAGCGTTACCGATCCAAGCCCTTGGCTCTTGGTGTTTGTGACGGCCCTATTTGTTGTTGTTGCCGTAACGGCGGGTGTGTACTACTGGAATCATCAGCCATCGGCCGATGCATTGTACCAGGCAATTAACGCCGTAGCCGAAAGTGATACAAGTGAGCAATCGCTGCCGAACGTTGAACGACAAATTGACCTGTTCCTTCAGTACTACGCTGCAGACCCGAGGTACGCCGAAGTGGCAGCGCTACATGAGGAAATTCAATTGGGCCGGTTGAAACGAGCACTAGAAGCCAAGTCACGCAGTCGAAGAAAATCGGAAGCGATTACCGCCATAGAACGTGCTTATTTGGAAGCGATTCAGATAGCGATCGACAATCCGGATATGGCCGTTGTGCATTTGCGGGCCCTGATCGATCTGTATGCTGGCGCGACGCAAGAGTCGAAGGATGCGACTCGCTGCTTGCGACTGGCTCGTAAGAAGTTGGAAGCCTTGGAGACAGAAATCGCCGTCCGACAAAGTAAAGACCTGCCAATTCTCGAAACGAGGTTGCAAGACGCGAGGAGTCTGGACACGAATGATCCGGAGCGAGCACGGGCGATTCGTGTGGCGCTCATTGAACTCTACCGAGACAAACCCTGGGCGGCCGACGTCGTGCGAAAGGCACATACCGACCTAGGCCGGCCAATCATCGAACCCCCAGGCAATGTGGCAGATCCCCCCCTCAATTGATCGGTTCTTGATTTGACAGCCTGACGATTGCGACGTAGGGTTTCAATACGGTTATCGCTCGTATAACCCGCCTGGCGTCGGCGCAATTCGCACCCTACCGGTAAAGATGTTGGCCACCCGTGCGGTCGGTCATTGCTGGGCGTAGGGCCTGTCCATTCTGGCGAGAGAATCAATAGATGCCCAACCCGATACCTGCGGCATGTCATTGTGACGTCGATACCAATGCTTCGGTTCCGTTCGAAAAGGCTCCTTCTCCGAACGGCGAGGGGCAGCCTCCGAGCTGGGCCGCCAATGCGAGTGTCAGGCCTACGATGACTCCGCTGCGCTGTGAGATCGTGCAGGCGATCCGTTATCTTCATGCGGACAGTTCGCTCGTGACGGATCAACGTCGATCGACCCGATATCCTTATCCCTGTGCGATTGACCTATGGCCCGTAGAAAACGGAATTCCGCTTGACCAGCGGATTGTCGTGATTGGCAAGAATATTTCTCTGGGTGGAATCGCTTTCTTTCATCACCAACCCATTCCGCACCGACACGTTGTGCTGGGGCTAGCTCAAGAGTCGAAGACATGGCTCTACCTGTTAGCCGAGGTAAACTGGTGCCGTTTTCTGCGGGACGGTTGGTACGACGGTGGCGGCCGATTCCTCAAGCCGACGTCGGATCCGCGTGAACTGTGGCATTGATGACCTGGTGGACCGATTCGATTATAGTGAAGCCAGCGACCGCTCAACTGTAGCCACAGAGTGGCGCCGAGTATCTCCAGCAAATGCGTGAGAACTCACTTGACGACACCTTCGTTGTGCTCTGCTCGCTGTGCCACTTGTATTCCCACAAATACCGCAGATCGTAGCGATACTGTTCCTGACGTTCGTTGTGACGGGCCGGGGTGAACAGATTTCATTCGAACATGATGTTCAGCCCATCCTGGCCGAGTATTGCTTTGCTTGTCACGGTCCCGACGCGAACCACCGCCAAGCGGAATTGCGTTTGGATATCGAAAGTGGCCTCGGCACGGTGGTCGTTCCTGGGAATAGCCGCGCCAGTGCGTTGTTTCAACGAGTCGCGACCACGGATCCCGAAGTCCGAATGCCGCCGGCTAGTTCGCACGCTGCTTTGACAAAACAACAAATTGGCTTGCTGCAATCGTGGATTGAGGAAGGCGCTCAATGGGAGGAACACTGGTCCCTGTCACAAGTTGTGCGTTCGCCTATTCCGAATCAGCTGTCGATGTACGGCCCGCTTCGGAATCCGATCGACGCATTTGTGCAGGAACGACTGTGGAAAGCCGGCCAGCGCAAGGCGCGGCCCGAAGCAACCCGCTCAGAACTCATTCGTCGAGTCTCTCTGGATCTGCTGGGATTGCCTCCTGACCCCCAGGAAGTCGAGGCATTTCTTGTTGATAGCAGGCCAGACGCTTATGAGCGACTTGTCGATCGATTCTTGGCTTCGCCCGCTTTTGGCGAGCGGATGGCATGGGATTGGCTCGATGCTGCCCGCTATGCCGATTCGAATGGATACCAAGATGACGCGGATCGGACAATGTGGCCGTGGCGCGATTGGGTCGTCGCGGCATTTAATCGCAATTTGACGTATGACAGGTTTACCGAGTGGCAAATTGCGGGCGATCTGTTGCCGAGTCCGTCGCTCGAACAAACGTTGGCCACAGCGTTTTGCCGGAATCATATGATCAACGGTGAAGGCGGCCGTATTCCAGAAGAGAATCGCATCGAGTACGTCATGGATATGACGGAGACCGTTGGTACCCTGTGGCTAGGTCTCACGTTCAATTGTTGCCGCTGTCACGACCACAAATTTGATTCACTGACTCAATCTGAGTACTTTCAACTGTTTGCCTTCTTTAACCAGACGCCCGTCGATGGAAGCGGACGCGATCCACAGACGCCACCATTGGTCGAGATCTTGGACCAGGAACAGTCGAGCCAGATTGCATTCCTGCAGGCAACACTTGCCACACGAGAATTGGAGTTGCGAGCGCGACAACAGCAGTTGCTTCCGGATCCTTCGCTCGCTGAGGGTGCCGCAACAGAGGAGGCCGACGGTCTCGCTGCGGATGCCATCTATTCGAAATTAAAGGCGATTCGCGATGAATCTCAGCAGAAACTGCAACAATTGCGTGAACGGATTCCCCGAGTCATGGTCATGGCCGATGATCGAGTGCGTGCAACACATATTCTGCAGCGTGGGCAGTACAATCTGCTGGGCGACGTCGTGACCGCTGGGGTGCCTGCTCAACTGCACGATTTTTCAGCCAGCTACCCGCCCAATCGGTTAGGGCTTGCTCGCTGGCTGACCGATCCCGCCAATCCGTTAACGACACGTGTTGTCGTCAACCGACTGTGGCAGCAAATGTTCGGTGTGGGACTGGTGAAGACGGCCGAAGACTTTGGTGTACAGGGTGAACGTCCCGGGCATCAATCGCTATTGGATTGGCTTGCCGCAGAATTTCTGGCGAGCCATTGGGACACGAAATATTTGCTACGGCAGATCGTCACCAGCCACACGTATCGGCAATCGTCACGAATTGCCACTCGTAGTGATTTCGAGTTTGATCCGGAGAATCGATGGATGTCGCGCGGGCCGCGATACCGGCTTCCCGCCTGGATGCTGCGCGATCAGGCACTCGCAGTTTCGGGGTTATTGGTACAACAAGTAGGTGGCCCTCCGGTTCGCGGATACCAACCGGCGGGTGTCTGGGAAGAAGCGACGTTTGGTGCTCGAAAGTATGATCAAGATCACGGTGCTGCCTTGTACCGACGTAGCCTCCTGACATTTTGGCGGCGAATTATTGCCCCGACGATGTTCTTCGACAATGCACCGCGACAGGTTTGTATCGTTCGAGTGGATCGTACAAATACGCCGCTCCATTCGCTTCTCACATTGAACGACGTGACCTTCGTAGAGGCGGCGCGCGCCTTGGCCACAATCGTTCTGATCGTCCCCTCCGTGGAGGACCGTACGCGAGTCAACGACGTTTATCGACGGATTTGCTGCCGGCCGGCTACCGACCTGGAGGCCGACATCCTCTTGCACGGCTTAGTAAGAAGTCGTGAAAGTTACCTGCGTGATCCGGTTGCTGCACAGCAATTGATAAGTGTCGGCGAATTTTCCCTGTCACACGATATCAACGCGGTTGAGTTGGCCAGTTGGACCAACCTATGTTTAATGGTTCTTAATTGTGATGAGGCCCTGAACAAAGAATGACTGCCGTGAATTTTCAAGGAGATCAACAATTGTATCTGACGCGCCGAGCACTCTTCGGTCGGGCGGCGACAGGTGTAGGGGCGGCAGCGTTAGCCAACCTGTTAGGTCGTGAAGCGACGTCGGCGCAGCGTACAGACGTGGCAGCGGTAGCCAAGATCCAACATCTTGCTGCACGGGCAAAGCGCGTCATTTATCTTTTCCAAAATGGCGCGCCCACGCACGTCGATCTTTTCGACTTCAAGCCACAACTTCAAGCCTTACACGGTCAACCACTCCCAGACGGCTATGCCCAAGGCAAACGGTTTAGCACGATGACGGGTGACGCAAAAGGGAAGCTCATCTTGGCTCCCGTCGAACCGTTCGCCCAGCACGGACAAAGTGGTGCCTGGGTAAGTGCGTTCTTGCCGTATACGGCCGCTGTGTCCGATGAACTGTGTTTTGTGAAGAGCCTGCACACGGATGCCGTCAATCACGCTCCGGCAATTGCATTTATGTTGAGCGGTGCTCAGATTCCCGGACGACCGACGTTGGGCGCATGGCTTAACTATGGCCTGGGACGTGAAACGGACGAACTGCCCTCATTTGTCGTCATGACGTCGGTCAGTAAGGGGACCTCGTGTGGGCAAATTTTTTACGACTTCTACTGGGGCAGCGGTTTCCTGCCGTCACAACACCAAGGAGTTCGATTTCGTGGCAGTGGGGATCCTGTACTGTACGTATCGAATCCCCCTGGGATTGACCGCCACATGCGAAAAGCTTGGTTAGACGACCTAGCGCGAATGAATGAACTCAAATTCGACGAATTTCAGGATCCCGAAACGTTGAATCGGATCGCACAATACGAAATGGCGTTCCGCATGCAAAGCAGTGTTCCCGCGTTGGCTGATATTTCGGACGAATCTGCTGCCACGCTCGCCATGTATGGACCTCAGGTTCAGGAGCCAGGCACGTATGCGCACAACTGTTTGTTGGCCCGCCGTTTGGTGGAGAAGGGCGTGCGGTTTGTTCAAGTAATGCACGCCGGATGGGATCAACACAATAGTATCACCACGGAACTCTACACGCAGTGTCGCGATACCGATCAACCGAGCGCTGCGCTCATTCGTGACCTGCGCCAACGCGGACTTCTCGAGGATACGCTTGTCATATGGGGTGGCGAGTTTGGCAGGACTCCCTTCATCCAAGGGGATCTACAAAATCGTAAGGTTTGGGGACGTGACCATCATTCCTATGGATTCACCGTCTGGATGGCCGGTGGTGGGGTCCGCGGCGGAATGTCTTACGGAGCAACCGACGAACTAGGTTTTAATGCGGTTGAAAGCCCAGTTCATGTGCACGACTTTCAAGCGACCGTGTTGCATTTACTGGGGATCGATCATGAACGGTTAACGTTCCGATTTCAAGGCCGCCAGTTCCGACTCACCGATGTACATGGTAACGTCGTCAAAGACATCATCACGTAACACGCAACTCAATTTGATGCGTACGTCGATTACGATACCTTGCGCATCTTGGTGATGCGGCCCGTGCCAACCCATTCGGCCAAAAATATGTTCCCATGAGCGTCGAAGCAAGCATCGTGAGGATGGACAAATTTTCCGTCGAGCCATTGGTCGGGTTGCTGACGAACCTTAAATCCATCCAAGACCTTGGCACGCCAGGCCGGGTCTTCGCCCAGCTGAGCAACCACTTGGTTCTTGCCATCTAGCAATGTGACGCGTGCCTGCAGGTCGGGGATTAGTAGTAGGTCCTGGTAAACATCCGCATTGGCCGGCAATAGGAAGCCATCTTGTGTGCGTAGATGCTTTTCCTGAAGATCAAACCACTGCAACCTTGCATTAGCGCGATCGACAACGAGTATCGTGGGAGACTCACCGCGATTGTCAATTGAGATCCCGTGGGGTGTATTGAACTTTCCATCTTCTTTCGCGGGGGTTGAAGGTCCGCCAAAACAGGACAGCCACTTACCATCTTTGTCATATCGATGGATGTAGAAAGATCCGTAGCCATCGGCGAGGTAGAATTCGCCGTTCGGCAAGAATGCAAAGTTGGTTGGCTGAAAGCGGTCACTCGCGCGGACCACTTTGCGATCTGGACCCTTCTCGTCCGCTGCATATACCCCTGATTCCATGGGGGGCCCCTGCTGCCAGACGGTCTCCCCCGTTAGCGTCAATTTGGCAATCAGCTTCACCTCTTGATAGGCCGCCACATAGAGGAATTCCTCTCCCCCCTCTTCGCGAATTTCCAACCCGTGTCCACCCCCTTGAAACTGCTGTCCAAAGGATCGCAGGTACTTCCCGTTTGAGTCGAAGACAAAAATTGAGGGGTGCGTCGGCTGATCTTTCAAGCCCTGGTGAATGACGTATAGGTTCTCGGACCGATCCACGGCCACATTATGACTCGTTTGCCAGGTAAATTCGCTCGGCAATGGAGCCCAATGGTGGTTGACCTCGTACTGATGTTCGCCGGTCCCGACGATCAGTGGCGAGTCGGTTTTCTTGGCCGTCACGATATACGGCGTTGCCAGAGTAGCAACCGACGCCCCTGCCATCGCTTGAACAAACGTTCGGCGGGAGAGAGAAGAATTGGTCTGATTGTCGTCATGAAGTCGTTGCATGGGATTCGCCTTGTAAAGGGTGCCGCCGAACTCAGGCCGCATTGTACCAATCGTGGTGCCGAGGTGAAAGTACGTTCTGCGGAAGCCGGCAGATTGGCTTGTTGCAAGAATTTTGCTGAATCAAGAAAATTCGGTGAACCAATTTCATCTTTGTGACGTCTTTCTTCCTGTACGCCCGACAAGGCGTGGTAGGGAATCTGAAAAGCAATCAATCGGGATACGAGATCATGATTTCAATACGGCTGAGTACCCAACGATGGAATGGACATGAGGGTTGCGTCGTGTTTTACGACGCGAAAACGCTTCTCCGTTTCCATTTGATTGGGCAACCCTATCGGAGGTAACACTCGGCCGTTCTAACCAAACAAACCTTGGCAGCCCGGTGTTACCCCCAGTGACACCGGGTTTTTTCGTGCCTATTTCCACCGATTTACTTACCAGATGGTTTGGATGTGGGAAATCCTGGCAAGGTATCGTTTTCATTCGGGGTCGTGCTTCGAGAGCACGAGCGACCGACGGCCACGTTGGAGCCCGTGCTTCAAATCCGGTAGGGGTCGATGGAATCGTCTGGTGTGGTACGCCAATGGCTGAGCGGCTTGTCTTAGGAACAAGTGTTTGAGGGTTCGAATCCCTCCTGCACCACCTGTTGATTGATTGGGTCGATTGGACGTGGGAGTCCAAGCTGTCTGTAAAACAGTCGCTCCTTGATGAGCTATGGAGGTTCGATTCCTTCTCGGCCCACTGTGTCATTAGTTAGGCGTTTAGACGTTATTGGAAGCACGTCGACTCCGCCGTGTCGTCGCGTGATTGTGTGAGGAATGTCCGAGTCGCTGATTGTTGAGGACTCTTGAGCACTTGGTCGGTCGGGCCCGATTCGACAATCACACCTTGTTGCATCACATGTACTGAATGTGCGACGCGCCGAGCAAATTCGATGGCATGCGTGACTACCAACATCGTCTGCCCCGATTTTGCCAGATCCTGCATGACCGACGTAACTTCGGCCGTCATTTGCGGATCCAGTGCACTCGTCGGTTCATCAAACAGGATTACATCCGGTTTCATCGCCAATGCTCGCACGATGGCGACTCTCTGTTGCTGGCCACCAGAGAGGGTTTCCGGTCTGGCGTGCCGTTTGTCTTCCATGCCTACACGGCGCAATAATTCCAGAGCCATGCTATCGGCTTGCTCGCGCGACATGCCGAGCACCCGTCGCGGGGCCTCCGTCACGTTCTGCAATACGGACAAATGTGGAAACAGATGAAATTGCTGGAACACCATGCCGACACGTCGACGAATGGAAGACAAGAAGCGAGGATCTCGGTTGTCTGGTGATAATTCCAGTTCGCCAATTCGAATTCGCCCCTGTTCAAACGTTTCGAGTCCGTTGATTAATCGCAGTAGTGTGGTTTTTCCACTGCCAGACGGTCCTAAGAGTACACTCACTTCACCCTGACGGACGGCCAAGGAAACGCCACGCAGTATATGCAATCCTCCCAGCTGTTTATGGATATCGCAAATTTCAATCACGACGCGTCCCCGCAGCAATTCGGTGTTCAATCCTACCCACGACCAGCGCCAGAGGGTAGCTCATGGCGAGGTAGAACAGACCCGTCACGGCGGCCAATGCGACGACCGCTCCCGTGCTTTGTGCATGAATGTAGTATTGTTTGCTTAGCTCCACCACGGTAATGACCGAGCACACGGCGGTGTCCTTAAAAAGAGCAATAAAGTCGTTCAGCACCGGTGGGATCACAATTCGAAATGCTTGAGGAATGACGATGCGTTGTAATGTCTGCCAGCGTGACATACCTAGCGACAGAGCCGCTTCGGTTTGTCCACGCGGGACCGCTTGCAGGCCAGCTCGGTATATTTCTGCCTCGTAGGCGGAATAGTTCATTGCCAATCCCAAAATGGCAGCAACAAGTGCGGGGAGCGATATGCCGAATTCCGGCAGCAGGAAGAAGATCACGTAGAGTTGCAAAACCAAAGGCGTGCCGCGAATCAATTCGACGTACAGCCCCAATACCCACCGTACGATCGGTGGAGCATAGAGACGTGCTGTGGCGATCGACAGACCAACGAGAATGGCCAGTGGCATTGCGGTCACCGACAAAAACACCGTCATTACCGCGCCCTGAAAAAGCATGGGGAGTCGAGGCCACAATTCGTAGAGAGTTGTCTTGTGGGGTGACGTGCCCGATTGGGTGTTGGGTATTTCTAAAGGCAACGGATCGAGCTGAAAATTGCTACGTTCGTCCAAGCCCAAGCCGCGGTGACGTTGCATGTCGTTCCACATGCCGTATCGCTCATAGATGGCCGGAATCGAACCGTCCTGCCAGCCGTCGAGAATGGCAGTGTTCAAGGCGTGTGTGAGCGATGTCTCTTCCCACGGAGTCAGCGCCACATAGTACCCGGGCGCCGTGGGGTCACCCACCTTTCGCAATTGGGGAAATCGGGTGGAGTAAAACGTGACGACCGGCAGGTCCTGGACAGTGGCATCGATACCATCGATGTTCAGCTCTACAGCACGCATGGCATCGGTTGCCCCGTCGAACAGCACGATCTCCACTGCGTCACCGAATTCTTGGCGTACGTGCGACTCTGCGGCCGATGCCGCTAGGACTGCCACGCGAGGTTTGTCGCTGCCTGCCGATCGAAAGTCACTCAGCTGCTGAAGTCGCTTGTCATCAGATCGCACCATCCATTGCAGTTGATAGACGTAATACGGCATCGTGGTTCCGTAGCGACCTTTCCATGTGGGTTTCCATTCATAGCCATTGAGCACAATGTCGACTTCACCGCGGTCCAGCAATTCGGGCAATTTGTCCCAGGGCCCCTGCACGAATTGTGCTTGAACTCCCAACTTTTTTGCCAGAAGATCGGCCAGCTCGACTTCGAAACCTTGAACCTGGGCGGGGTTGTCCGATCGCGGGAATACAAACGGCCCACCTCCCTCCGCATCCCCCCCCCACCGCAGGGCCCCTCATTCGCGAATGGCATCCAGCGCAGCAGCGGGTAAACTCGAATGTTCAGTGGATAGCAAACCGCACAACACGACGGCGAGTTGTAAGATCAATTTTTGCAACTTCAAGATCGGCAGAGTTTTTGTGTGGGCTGGCATGTTGTGGGAACGAAATTCACCTGGTGCTATTCGCGTGGCTTATCGGACAACGCGCGCATCGATAAACCATCAGACGCAGAGGCACGCAGATAGTCGCCATATTCGTTATTTAGGGGGGCCGACAGCGTCATTAACTGGTCTCGTGTAATAAATCCCTTTTGGTAGGCCACCTCTTCTATACATGCAATCTTAAGTCCCTGCCGCTGCTCGATCGTTTGAATGAAGGATCCCGCCAACATCAGAGATTCGAGCGTACCGGTGTCTAGCCACGCAAAGCCTCGGCCTAGCTGTTGAACCGAAAGTTCGCCAAGAGATTGGTAGGCCCGAATCACGTCGAGAATCTCCGTTTCACCACGTTTGGATGGCGTTAGACTGGCGGCGATTTCGACAGCGCGACTGTCAAAGAAATAGAGGCCTGTCACGGCTAGGTTGGACCGCGGTGCCGAAGGCTTCTCTTCCAAAGTTACGGGCTGGCCTGCTGGATCGAGTTCAACCACGCCAAATCGCCCGGGATCCTTGACGACGTAACTAAAAATCGTTGCTCCCTGAGGTCGCTGGGCTGCTTTAACGAGCATTGCCTGAAAACCATGTCCGAAAAAAATGTTATCTCCGAGAATGAGGGCCACATTGTCGTCACTGATGAATTTGCGACCAATCACGAGCGCCTGCGGTAGTCCCTCCGGTTGGGGTTGAATGGCGTAGGAAATCTCGATTCCCAGTTGTCGACCGTCTCCCAACAGTCGTTCGAAGAGTCCAATATCCTGAGGAGTTGAGATCAGAAGGATTTGGCGTATGCCAGCCAGCATCAGCGTCGACAACGGATAATAGACCATCGGCTTGTCATACACGGGCAACAACTGCTTGCTAATCGAGCGAGTTACTGGGTAAAGTCGCGACCCGGTGCCCCCTGCCAATACGATGCCTTTGCGCACAGTTCTGTCTTCCATCGCTATTTTTCCGTGTGCCCCAGTCCGAGTCGCTCGCGGCGGTACTTGCCCGATGTGACTCGTTCAATCCAGTTCGTATTGTGCACATACCAATTTACCGTTTGTCGCAGACCGGTCTCAAGCGACATTTTCGGTGACCAACCCAATTCCCGGGTGATTTTTGTGTTGTCAACTGCGTAACGCAGGTCGTGTCCCGGGCGGTCGGTGACAAATTGGATGAGTTCTCGGCAGGGTGCGTGTGTTAACCCTGGTCGGCTTTCATCGACGATATCGCAGAGCTGGTGCACAATCTGTAAATTCGAACGTTCGCAGTTGCCGCTGATATTGTAGGTAGCGCCGGGCTGGCCTGCGTCGAGGACTCGCCGAAGTCCGCGACAGTGGTCATCGACAAACAACCAATCTCGCACATTTTGTCCGTTACCATAGACTGGCAAGGGCTTTCCTTCCAATGCATTCAAGATGATCAATGGGATCAACTTTTCGGGAAACTGGTACGGCCCATAGTTATTGGAACCGTTGGTTGTAAGTGTCGGCAGACCGTAGGTATGGTGAAAAGCACGTACAAAATGATCTGCGGCCGCTTTTGAGGCGGCATAGGGAGAATTGGGGGCATATGCAGTTGATTCGGTGAAGAGACCGGATGGTCCGAGTGAACCAAAAACTTCGTCGGTCGAAACATGCAGAAATCGAAACGCAGCCTTAAGGTCGTCCGAGAGTGATTGCCAATACTGGAGCACCGCTGAAAGTAGCTTAAAAGTACCGATGACATTTGTCTGCAAAAACGCACGCGGTCCATCAATCGAGCGATCGACGTGGGATTCGGCGGCTAAATTGACTACCGCGATCGGCCGATATTCATTTAACAGGCGAAGAACAAGCGTACGGTCTGCAATGTCTCCTTGGACAAAAACGTGTCGCGGGTGATTCAACACGTCGGTAAGGGAGTCGAGATTGCCGGCGTACGTCAATGCATCGAGGTTGATCATCCGCAGGTCTTCTTCGAGGAGCCATTGTCGAACGAGCGTTCCGCCAATGAATCCTGCCCCACCCGTGATCAAGATATTGTTCATGGGAACCGCAAAGGATGTCGCGAGATAGTGAAAGGGCCAATTCGCCAGTAGAGTCGTTGCTGGGTCCGAGACAAGTACGGGCGACGAACGACTCGCGTGCCACGGCGATCTCCTAGGACCCAACCTCCAGGACTCAGTAGAAAAATCGCGTGCGAGGTCCTAAAAATCGCGAAAAAGCAGCAGTGGGCGCGACTTGACTCGAACAAGCGACCTCCACGATGTCAACGTGGCGCTCTAACCAACTGAGCTACGCGCCCCTGCAATCGCCCCCATTATATCGGCAGACGGGCGAGTTCCTACGGGGGTGGCAGCGGGGCATTGCTAACTTTCTGCAGATTTCTACCCCGATAGCGGGTTCGATTCGGTTCGACTTGTCCGAAGTCGTTCCTTCCGTATACTTTACGCTCGTTGTGGCTCCTCCGGAAAATGATTCCCGCGCCGGGGCCACGTTTGGCGGTTCGGGAGTCGAACATCAGAACGCGAGTCAAGGCCCATGTTGACGGTCATTCTACCGGATGGATCAGAAAAGTCGTTCGAAAATGCCTCTTCGCCAGCGGACGTGGCTGCAAGTATTGGCCCGCGTCTGGCCAAGGATGCGCTAGCTGCCGTCGTCGATCAGCAGATCGTCGGATTGGACACGCAACTACCTCTTTCAGGTCGCGTGCACATGGAAGTGTTGACGAAGAAGGACCCCCGTTCGCTTGGCGTCATGCGTCATAGCTGTGCACATATCATGGCACGCGCCGTCATGCGGCTGCACGAAGGGGTGCAACTTGCCTTTGGGCCGACGATCGAGGGTGGCTTCTATTACGATTTCGACCTCCCGGAACCACTCACGGAGGAGGCCTTTCCTGCCATTGAAGCGGAAATGCGGCGTATCATCGCGTTGGACGAGCCGTTCGAAAGAATCGAAGAATCGCACAGCCAAGCGTTGCAAGT
The DNA here is from genome assembly GCA_027619595.1 of Planctomycetota bacterium. Classification (GTDB taxonomy): domain Bacteria; phylum Planctomycetota; class Planctomycetia; order Pirellulales; family Pirellulaceae; genus JAQCHP01. Next base: position 3,696 of record JAQCHP010000052.1, on the reverse strand, counting down.
TTGCCGTGACCTGGACCAGCGCTATAAAGTAGAGCACATCGAGTCAGGGTTGAAGGATCAGGAAACACTCTCGTTTTATCGCCAAGGCGAATTTATCGATCTCTGTCGCGGGCCACATGTTCCCGGTCCCAAAGCCATCGGCGCCTTCAAGCTCTTGTCGATCGCCGGGGCCTACTGGAAAGGGGACTCCTCGCGAAAACAACTGCAACGAGTTTACGCCACGGCGTTCTTCGAACAAAAAGACCTTGAGGAACACCTCAATCGGATCGAAGAGGCCAAGCGTCGCGATCATCGTGTCTTGGGGAAACAGCTCGAACTGTTCACCATCAGTCCCCTCGTCGGATCCGGACTTGTCATGTGGCTGCCAAAAGGCGCGACAATTCGCACACAACTTGAATCGTTCGTGCGGGAAGAACTGCAAAAGCGTGGTTATCAAGGCGTCTATACACCAAGCGTAGGTAAGACCGAACTGTACGAAACATCGGGACACTATCCATACTATGCCGACAGCATGTTTACGCCGATGAAGATGGAGGACGAAAAATATATTCTCAAACCGATGAACTGTCCGCACCATATCATGATCTACAAGTCGCGGCCTCGGAGCTATCGCGAGCTGCCGGTTCGATTGGCGGAGTTTGGCACGGTACATCGTTTTGAGAAATCGGGTGAGCTGTCGGGCATGACGCGTGTTCGCGGTTTTACGCAAGACGATGCCCACATCTTTTGTGCCGAAAGCCAAGTCGAAGAGGAATTTCGCGGTTGCTTGGAAATGACAAAGTTTGTGCTGCAGTCGCTCGGACTCGATAGCTACCGCGTGCGTTTGGGATTTCGAGATCCGCAGAGCAACAAGTACGTTGGCAGTCCACAAGCATGGGATACCGCGCAGGAATCGCTGCAGGCGGTCTGCCGCGGCCTGGGGATCGATGCGCAACCTGAACCAGGAGAAGCGGCGTTCTACGGACCCAAGGCCGACTTTGTGGTGACCGATTGTCTGGGACGTGAATGGCAACTGGGGACCGTTCAGTTGGACTACAACTTACCCAGTAAGGAACGCTTCAATTTGGAATATATCGGCGCCGATAACCAGCCCCATCGGCCGGTCATGATTCATCGTGCTCCTCTCGGCTCCCTGGAACGGTTCATTGGCGTTCTGATCGAACATTTCGCTGGCGCATTTCCGTTATGGTTGGCGCCGGAACAGGTTCGTGTGATCACCGTCAGTGAAAAGTCCGAAGAGTATGGACGCCAAGTTGAGCAACTCTGCCGGGCGGAAGGCTTTCGCGTAACGGGCGACTATCGATCCGAAAAATTAGGGTCCAAAATCCGCGATGCCCGCTTGGAACTTATTCCGTATCTGTTCGTGGTGGGGCCACGCGACGCCGAAGATGGAACTGTTTCGATCCGAGATCGGATCGAGGGGGAGATCGGTGCACTTAAGGTCCCGGCCGCCTTCTCACGGCTCAAGGACGAAGTCGCAACGCGCGCGGTACGCCAAAAACATTCCGGCGGACCAGCGATCCGAGAACGGGCTATCAATAACGAATACTGAGTCGCAGATCCCGATTCAATTCGCACTGTTTCGAATTGACGTGGTATCTGTGCGATAGCACTCCGTCGGGTATCCGTGCGATAGCACCCCGTCGGGTACATGACCAGCGCATAAAAAAAGCTGGAGTTCGCCCCGTAAAGGACGAGCTCCAGCCCAAAAGTGACCTTTGAACCTGGCCTGATTGCGACGAGTGGAGTCGCTGCGAGACTGACGAGGATCGAGCGTGCACTGCACAAGCCGTATTGATCCAGGTCAACGCATAAAAGTAGGTCCCTCCGCCGTAATGCTAGCCGTCTGGCCCAAAGGTCAATTCCAATTGTATTGTACTACACCTTGCGAAAGGCAACAGCTCCATCATCGGTCGGACTTCATAATTTGTTGCGTAGATCCGTCGCGAATCCCGCCGAGGTGTTCCTCGTCGCAAAATGTTATGGTATTAGCCACTCGGTGTCTATGTTTATTTCTGCAGTCGCACGCTTTATTTTTAATGCCCATGCAAAAGTCGTGCCGCTAACAGGGCTTACTGACAACAGGGCTCACTGACAGCAGGGCACACTGATAACAGGTCGCTATGAAAACGCTAATTCGAAATGCACAGGTGGTTCGACCGTTGGGGGTGGAATCGGTTTCGGTTCTGGTTGAGGGTGCGAAGATTGCCGCCATCGATCCTGCGGTGCATACACACGCCGACAGAATCGTCGATGCTACCGGCTTGCATCTAATCCCTGGAGTGATCGATGATCAGGTTCACTTCCGGGAGCCTGGCGCCGTGCACAAGGAGGACTTGCGGACCGCCACGCGGGCCTGTGCGAAAGGTGGCGTCACGACGTTTTTTGACATGCCGAACACGCAGCCGACGACGACAACTCAGGAGGCATTGCAGCAAAAACTAGCGTTGGCCGCGCAGAAGTCCTTGGTAAATTACGGTTTCTACTTGGGGGCGACCGAGCACAACGTGCAGGAGCTTCGCCGGGGTCATCGCACACCCGGTATCAAGATTTTCATCGGCAGTAGCACGGGTGATTTATTGGTGGACGGGCAAGAGGCCTTGGAGCAGATATTTTGCGAAACGAGTCTGCCGATCTGTGCACATTGTGAAGACGAAACGACAATTCGAGAGAACCGCGCACGGTGGGGCGACGGTAGCGATGTGAGTCAGCATTCACGCATTCGAGATCACCGCGCTGCGCTCGTTGCCACGAATCGTGCGATGGACCTGGCGATGCGTCATCGGCACCGCTTTCATGTGTTGCATGTCTCGACAGCCGCCGAGATCCCCGTACTGGCTTCCTGTCGGCCTTACGTCACCGCCGAGGCCTGTCCCCACCACCTGTTCTTTACAGTGGACGACTATCAGCGATTGGGAACGCGGGTACAAATGAATCCGTCGGTGAAGACGCACGAGGATGGGATGGCTCTCTGGCAAGCGTTGCACAATCTCGACATTCAAGTCATCGCAACCGATCATGCGCCGCATACTTTGGAAGAAAAGGCTCGCCCTTATCCCAATTCCCCGTCCGGATTGCCGGCTGTCGAAAACTCCTTGGCATTGATGCTGAATCAGGTTCATTTGGGCCGCTGTACCTTGTCGCAGGTCGTTCATTGGATGTGTGATGCGCCCGCTCGCGTTTGGGATCTCATGCACAAGGGGCGGATCGAACCTGGTTACGACGCGGATCTTGTGCTAGTGGATCTGCAAAAGAAAGCAACAATTTTGGATTCCCAGCAACTGACGAAGTGCGGATGGAGTCCGTGGCATGGCACGACGCTCACTGGCTGGCCGGTAAGCACGTGGGTCATGGGGCATGAAGTCTATCGCAACGGGTCCGTGGACGATTCTCGTTGTGGGCACGAAGCGCTGTTCGACCATGCTCGTGGCGGTTACTGGAGTACAGCGTGATTCGTAGTACAGCGTGATCTGTAGTACTGTGTGATCTGTAGTGCAGTGTGATCTGTAGTTTAGAGCCGGAGGCCAACGCCGTAGCTGATTTATTCTGCGTAAGAAAAGATAGGGTCTTAGCGAAATTGGTGAAGTGAAAAAATCGAAATTCTCGTCGGGGACTCTGAGTCGGGGCGAATTTCAACAGCCCGGAGGGCAATGCCGTAGCTGATTTATTTAGAGTAAGAAAAGATCGGGTCTGAGC
>JAQCHP010000051.1 GCA_027619595.1 Planctomycetota bacterium | reverse complement strand
CGCGGCGCGCCGCGGCGCGGCAGTCGACGAGATTTTCGAGTTCAAGACCTCAAGCTGCTCCGACTCCAGCAGAGCGTTTGCCTCAGGACCAACCAGGACTTGCTGCAACTGCTGCCCGAGGATCTGGTCGAGCCCTTTGATACCCAACAGTTGGCATCCGCGTTGGGAATTCCGCGCTGGCAGTCCCAGCAGATTGCTTATTGCTGCCGACACTGCGGTGCATTGGATCAAGTCGGCAAGACGGGCAACACGCGCTTATACCGCCGAACGGCCTAGTTCTGATCGGACCCAGCGCTAAGGGGACCGAGCGTGTCGTGGGTCGGCGTACGGCGAGTTTGCGTTATGACGGCAGGTTCGCGCGTGCCGTACGCGATTCCCGTAAACCACGACTGAGAATATCTCGTAGGAACGGAGAAAAGTCGTTATAAGTCGCCTCGTCCGGTGCTCCAGCTGCATATTGATAGATTGCGTCGCGTGGTTTCTTGCCCAGCGATACCAGCGTCGAACTGACCGTACCGCGGTCTGGGTCTCGGCGAATGATCGAAGCGCGACCGGCTGGAGATGGAGGACGCGAGAATACCTTGCTCGATACCGCTAGGAACTTCACGTGCGAATCGAGCGTTTGCAATGTTAGCAGACGACGGGCAAGCTCGACCCGCTCATCGCGCGTGTCATTGACATTGCAAGCGCCGATGATGCTCAAACCTTCTCGCAACTCGACCGCCTCAAGTTCATCGGCGCCATGGATGACCCAACCACTCTCCAAGTCGACGCAGACATAGTTGACCCCGCTGTAGCGGCCCGTGGCCAACTCTTCCCTGGCCACGTTTCGTGCGTCGCGGGCTGAAGCGGCACGCAATAAATCACGACACAACGTACCGCGAGAACGCGACGGATAGCTGTTGTCCGACTTGGGACGATTACATGCTGCTACGAACATTCCATGCTGGTTCACTCCTAACCACGTTCCACCCGCACGTTCGTCCGTGCCGCACAAAATCCGCGGTTTTCCAGATTGGATCGAGGGGGGGGCCGAAGGCCGTTCGTAAAACTCCTCTCGGTTCGCTGCTACAAGGATGGGGGCCTCCAAAACCGACTGATATTGAATTGCGAGCAAACACATAAAGGGTGGGCTTCTGGACTTCCTGAGAGGGAGGGGGATCGCCGCGAGCCGTCGCAGCACGAATCACGCTTCAAATGTTAATATTTCTAGTGCCCGAATAATACCCCCTTACAGAGGGGTTTTGTGAACGATTTTCTTGGGCGGCGCCCGATCCGAGTACCGGTGTTACCAGTTAGCTTGTTTGGTTAACCTGTAGAACCCCGTTTTCGTTGTGCGCTACCAAGGGAGTTGGCCAAGTGCTGAGGATTCTTCGTTGTTCGGCGAGTTGGAGTGGCGAGCATGGCGAGTAGCGAAATTGTAAGGATCGGCTGCCTGGGATTGGGCAAAGTGGTTGAATACCATCATTTGCCCGGGCTCCGCCTGGATCCTCGCGCGAGATTGGTGGGCGTCTGTGACGTCGATCCAGTGCTTGCTGCGCAGCGTGCCGAGCAATGGGGAGCGGATTGGCACACCACCGATTTTCGGCAATTGTGCGCAGCGAGTGACATTGATGCAGTTATCATCGCAACTCCCAATGATACACATCGGCCACTGGCGATGGCCGCGATTCAGCATGGCAAGCACGTGCTGTGTGAAAAGCCGCTTGGATTGTCGGCAGCCGAAGCGGGTGAGGTGTACCGATCAGCGCGCGATGCGAATGTCGTTCATATGACGGCGTTCACCTATCGATTTGCACCGTCGATGCGTTATCTGAAGCATTTGATTGCAAGTGGCGACTTAGGGAGTCCGAGGCATTTTCGCAGTCAAAGATTTTTGGATTTGCCGGAAACGAGTTGGGGATGGCGGCAGTACCTTGCTACAGCTGGCGCCGGCGATCTGTTTGACATGACGATCCATCGCATTGACTTTGCCATGGACCTCTTGGGGCCGTTACAGCGAGTTACTGGCGCGATTGCCCAGTTCGCACAGCGCGACCGCACCTCCGATGGAAGCTCCTGCCCGCCATCGCAGGTGGACGACTGGTCGTGTTTGATCGGACATTTCGCCCAAGGGGCCGTGGGGGTTTGGGAAGGGACCACCGTTGCGAAAGGGTATGGAAACGACGGATACGGCCACGAATGGGCGGAAGTGAATGGCGCTGAGGGCTCGGCGGTGTACCGATTGCGCGACCCGCACCATATTCTGCTGGGACGCACCGGACAGGATCTACATTCGGTACCGGTTCCCAGGGAGTTTTTGACGCCCAGCGGCAGTCCCAGGTCTTCCAACTCTGGGGATCCGGCGACCATTTTTCGTTACGATTTGGTGTGGGAGTTTGTTTCGGCCATCGTCGAACAGCGAGATGCGGTTCCCGATTTTTATGACGGCTTGCAGGCGCAGATTGTGGCCGATGCTGTTCTACAATCCCATCAGGAACAGAGGTGGGTTGAGCTGGGTGTGGTACCGCGATAGGGATCCTGTGGCCGAGGAAGATAGTAAACCGTCTGGTAGTGTCAACAGCTAAAAGGGATCGGAGACAATGAAACTTGCGAATCCGATCATGAGCCGTCATGAAATTTCCCTGGAAGATACGTGGGACTTGACGAGTTTGCTGGCTAGCGACGAAGCGTGGGAAAGTGCGTTTCAGGCTTGGGAATCGCAGATTCACCAGTACGACACCTTCCGCGGCAAGCTGGGCGAGCACCCCGCGGCACTGGCAGCTTGTTTGCAATTTGATAGCAAGATGGACCGTGAGGCCGAGCGACTTGGTACTTATGCCTTCCTCAAGACGACGGAAGACCAGGGAAATAGTGACTACCAGCGGATGTTGGGTCGATATCAAAACGCTGCATCACGTGCCGGACAAGCTGCTTCGTTTATCCGCCCGGAAGTCTTGGCACTCCCGGAAGAGATTTTCTTGCAGTTTCGGGAATCGAGCGAATTGCAGCCCTATCGGCGAATCTTGATTCAATGGTGGCGCTTCAAGCCACATACTCTGACAGATCGGGAAGAGAAACTATTGGCCATGCAAGCGGAAATGGCCCAAGTGTCGGCCCATGCATTCCGCCAATTGCTAGACGCCGATCTAAAATTTGGACGCGTCAAAAATGACCAGGGACTGGAGGTTGAGCTTACCAACTCCAATTTCATTGAAATGCTTTACGCGTCAAACCGAGACGTACGCCGACAGGCCTTTCACAAATATTACGAACAGTTCTCTGGGCATCAACACACTCTGGCCGCAACCTTACATGGCACAGTTCACCGCGACGTGTATTATGCTCAAGCGCGCGGTCACGCATCCGCACTGGAATCGTCTCTCTTTCCCGATAATGTTCCGGTTTCAGTGTACGAGAATCTAATCTCGGCTGTGCGGAAGAATCTGCCTTCATTGCACAACTATTACGCCGTGCGGCAACGCGCCATGCAATTGCCGGAAATTCATCACTACGATACCTATGTGCCCATCTTGGCGGATGTCAAGAAGCATCATACCTGGGAGCAGGCTTCCCGAGTTGTTCTGGATTCACTTGCACCCTTGGGGAGTGAATACGTGTCGGTGTTGGAACGAGGGCTCTTCGGACGATGGTGCGATCGCTATCCCAATCGCGGCAAGCAAAGTGGTGCCTTTAGCTGTGGCACGTTTGACGGCGATCCCTATATTCTCATGAATTTTTCGCCCGATGTATTAGGTGATGTATTTACGCTTACGCACGAGGCCGGGCATTCCATGCACAGCTACTATTCCGCCAAGGCCCAGTCTTATGAGAACTATAACTATACGATTTTCGTGGCCGAAGTTGCCAGCACGTTTAATGAGCAATTACTACTGCAACACTTACTGGGTCAGGCAGGATCCAAAAAGGAGCGAGCGTATCTCTTGAATCGAGCCATTGATGATATGCGGGGCACGATATTCCGACAGACGATGTTTGCGGAATTTGAAAAGGTGATACACGAGCTGGCGGAATCAGGTGAGCCGCTGACGGTGAAGGTCTTACGTCACGAGTATCGCAAGCTGCTTAGCCTCTATTTTGGACCCGCCTTCTGTATCGATGAAGAATTGGAATTGGAGTGTTTGAGAATTCCACATTTTTATAACGCGTTTTACGTGTACAAGTATGCGACTGGCATGTCGGCCGCCATCGCATTGAGTCAGCGCGTATTGGAGCAGCGAGAAACGGCGCTTGTGGACTATCTCAATTTCCTGCGTGGGGGCTGTTCTCTGGATCCGCTCGATCTACTGCGGAACGCTGGTGTCGATATGGAACGCCCTGAACCGATCGACCAGGCTCTGCAGCGGTTTGAAACGTTGGTTCAGGAGCTGGATGAGGTCTTGTAACCGATTACGGCCCCCAGGGCCGTAATCGGTTACAGCTCTACTTTCTACTTTCTGTCCCTGCGTCTATCCACGACAGCGAGTACAAAGCCCCAAGACGACGGCTACCGGCAAGCCACGCAAATCACCGTTTACTAGTCGGCACCGTTCACAAGTAGACGCCGTTTACCACCAGACACGGTTCACGAGCAGAATGGGCACCTTGAGACACGCGGCGGCTTAGCTTCGTCGTGTCATGTCAAATAATTGTGCCGCTTGTGAACCGAGAAAGCCCTCAAATCGTTCCGGATGTTTGGTTGCCGTTGGGTGGATTAGGCCTCGCTCGGCGATTTCAAAATAGGCGTACGACCATTCGGTTTGAACGACGTGGTCGTTGTCCAAAACTTTGACGAATCCATCCACGGCGGCCGTGGCCGATTGTCGCAATCGGGATCCCGGCTGCCCCTCGATGGCATCCTTCATCGGAATTCCTGCGGCGCGCATGGCGGCGACGGTCTTGTCGATATCATCGAGCGCCGAGACTCCGTGCGAATTGACGAGGGAAGTAAAATGGTTGACTCGGTAGCCATGGACAAGTGCCCACGCGGCATATTGGCTTTCGGTGGCAGCCAAGCCAAGCAAGTCGAGCCCGGGGATTTCCCACGGCAATTCGTCGAAAAAATGCAAGAGCCTCGCCAAAAGGTCATCACCGACGTAGTTTGGCTCGTCCTTCAGTCGCTCGATCGACGCCAGGAACCGTGATGACGGATGAGCACAGTGGCTGCGCAGCAGCGATTCGATTGCTTCACGGAGCGGGGGACTCAATCGCCAGATTTGTAGCTCTGACAGGAAAACCTTGGGGAATTCCCGGTTGGGATGTTCGTAGTGGACGGCAGACAGATGTTTATCGGGAAAGTGATAGCAGCCGGCGGCGTAATATCCTAGCGTTTCGAAGATTCGCGACAGACTGGCGATTCCTAGCAATGGTTGTTGGCTGGCCAGGGTACGGAACGCAATGTGATCGTTGACAAATTTCGCGCCTGCTGCTGCAATCATTGCTTCATAGGTTTGTACGTACGTTACTGATGTTCTGTAGCGGCACCACAAAGCATCCAACAATTTAAGCGCAAAGTGGTCAAGTCCGTGGCGGTAGGGAATTGCGGCGTGCGGTCCCTCCGCCTGTCCGTTTGTTCTGGCTTCGTCGGAAGGTTTGGCACTCATGTCCGAAATCCAAGGGAATTGGTGATGGGGGGTCGGCCGACCGTATATTCTGCGTTGCGCTCTCCGGGATGCCTTCCGCCCGCTACAGCCCTCTCGGTACTGCCGCCATCAGTGCTTGGATTTTATGGCATCCACTGGTACGATAGGGACTAGCGTAGCAAAGGCGTAACGAGATTGATACGGTGGAGGTGGACCGGCCGGACGCGCGGAAACGGAAGTCGGCGATTTTGGCCATCGGAATGTCGCTGCGGGGATTCGCAGCGACTACGCTCGCTTATGTGCGTTTCATCGCGAAGTAATCGGAAAATAGAACGGAATCCGCATGGCAACAAATTCGACTTCTTCGGAAGGTAATCCGAAGTTCGCACTGAACGCTGTCTCGCCCGGACCCGTGGACGGTTTCCACGATGCGAGCCGAGATTGGTGGCAATCGCCGTCGCCGCGTTTAGTAACATCTCTGCCTGGGCCGCGCAGCAAACAGCTCATTGAACTTGACCAAGCCTATACTTCCCCTTCGTATACGCGTGATTATCCCCTTACGGTTGCACGTGCCCGAGGGGCGATGATTGAAGACCTTGATGGCAATCTGTTCCTGGACTTTACGGCAGGTATCGCGGTCTGCTCGACCGGACACTGCCACCCTCAGGTTGTGAAGGCCATTCAAGATCAGGCCGCGCAGCTCATTCACATGTCGGGTACCGATTTCTACTATGAGCCCCAAGCGCGGCTTGCGCAGCGATTAGCGCAACTAATGCCCGGCAGGGGATCGCATCGAGTCTTCTTTGCAAACTCGGGCACGGAGTCGGTAGAAGCTGCCTTGAAATTAGCCCGTTATCATACCGGCCGAAGTCATATCATTGGATTCCAGGGAGGGTTTCACGGCCGTACGATGGGTGCCTTGTCGGTGACGGCCAGCAAGCCAGTGCAACGACAAGGCTTTGGACCGTTGCTGCCGCAAGTGAGTCACGTTCCGTTCGGAAATTGCTATCGCTGCCCCTGCCGCCTGCAGTACGATTCGTGCGACATCGCCTGCGTGAAAGATATTGAGACCAATCTTTTTTCGCATACCGTTCCTCCACAAGAAGTTGCGGCCTTTCTCGTCGAGCCGATCCAGGGGGAAGGAGGCTATATCATTCCCCCGCCGGAATATCACGTTCGACTCAAGCAACTCGCCGAACGGCACGGGATCCTCTATATCGCGGACGAAGTACAGTCGGGAATTGGGCGTACGGGCAAGATGTTTGCAATCGAACATTGGGGCGTCGAACCCGATATCATGTGTGTAGCGAAAGGCATCGCCTCAGGGATGCCGTTGGGGGCCATTGTTGCTCGGAGCGAGGTTATGACGTGGCCGCCCGGGTCGCACGCCAGCACGTTTGGAGGTAATCCGATTGCCTGCGCCGCTGCCCTGGCCACAATCGACTTGGTGGAGCAAGAGCTCATGCACAATGCGCAGCAGGTGGGCGAGATCCTGCTGAATCAGCTCCGTGCGCGCCAGTCAAGCTTTGATTCCATGGGCGATATACGTGGGCGAGGGCTTATGATCGGCGTGGAATGCATTAGAAGTGGGGTCGCGCGTCAACCCGATCCGGATCTCAGGAACCGTGTCATTCAAGCCTGTTTCCGACGTGGACTGCTGTTACTGGGATGTGGACCCAATAGCATTCGTTTCTGTCCACCACTGATCATCACGGTAGAGCAGGCGATTTCCGCAGTCGATATCTTTTGTGCTGCTTTCGCCGAATGTCAGGCTTGATGTCCTGTCCCACGGGGGAACCTCTGTCCTTCCAACCATCGCCCTTTGTAATGGAAGTGAGCACCCGCCATGTTCGAAGACGTACTGACACGATTAGGAATCGCGTCGCGAAATTCCGGAGTCCATTCCAGCCACTGGTTGCCCGCGTCGGGGGGCACCTGGATCGATTCTTGGAATCCGTCCAATGGTCGAGTGCTGGGAGAGGTCCTTACCGCGTCGCGCGAGGATTACGACGGTTGCGTTCTGAGTGCTATTGATGCGCAACGAGCGTGGGCGCGTGTGCCGGCCCCGCGTCGAGGCGAATACCTGCGCTGCTTTGGCAATCTTCTTCGTAACGCAAAGCAAGACTTGGGAATGCTTGTAACTTTAGAGACGGGGAAAATCCTGAGTGAGGGGACCGGAGAAGTCCAGGAGATGATCGATATGTGTGACTTTGCCACCGGCTTGTCACGGCAACTCTACGGGCTCACGATTGCCAGCGAACGTGCCGAGCATCGAATGTTCGAGCAGTGGCACCCGCTTGGTGTTGTGGGAGTCATTACCGCGTTTAACTTTCCCGTCGCCGTGTGGGCTTGGAATGCCGCCCTGGCGCTCGTTTGTGGCAATGCCGTCCTGTGGAAGCCGTCACCATTAACGCCACTTACCGCCATTGCGGTGCAGCGTCTAATTCAGCAAGTTCTTGCGCCGGATGGTTTCAGCGGAGTGTCAACGTTATGTGTTGACGCCGATTCCGAGGTAGGTAAGTGGATGGCCATGGACGGCCGCTTGCCCTTGATTTCTGCCACGGGCAGCTGTCGTATGGGCAGAAGCGTGGCGGCGACCGTGGCCGCACGTTTCGGGCGATCGCTGTTGGAACTTGGCGGAAACAACGCTGCAATTGTAACGCCCTCGGCGGATCTCGATCGAACGGTTCGGGCGGTGCTGTTCGCCGCAGTTGGCACGGCCGGGCAGCGGTGTACCACTCTGCGGCGGTTGTTTGTCCATCATTCGCGGTTGGATGAAGTCATTAACCGACTGGCACATGCTTACGATAGCGTACCCCTGGGCCTGCCTTGGGAGCCGGAGACACTGCTGGGACCATTGATTCATCAGGGGCCGGTCGGCGAGATGAAACGAGCGTTGGAACACGCACTGCGAGAAGGTGGGACGCTCGTACGCGGTGGCAATCCGGTTCCGCTCGAAGGTAGCTTCGTGCAGCCTGCACTGGTGAAGGTTCCGGCACCCATTCCGATCATGCGGCAGGAAACGTTCGCGCCGCTACTTTATGTATGTCCCTATGAAGACTTGACACAGGCCATTACTTGGCAAAATGATGTGCATCAGGGACTGTCGTCGGCGATCTTCACGGATCGTATCAGTGAGGCCGAGCAATTCCTGGCACACAACGGTAGTGACTGTGGCATAGCGAACGTTAATATCGGTACATCGGGTGCCGAGATTGGCGGGGCCTTTGGCGGTGAAAAAGAGACCGGAGGCGGCCGGGAAGCGGGTAGCGATGCTTGGAAAACGTACATGCGGCGGCAGACGTGCACCATCAATTGGGGACAGTATTTGCCACTCGCACAAGGCGTTAAATTTGACCTTGCCTGAGCGTCGGTTGGACCTGGCGTTACCCATTGCAGGCTCCGCCGGATGAAGCGACAATAGCGACGTTGAATTTGTTGTTTCCGTTTTCTTGTTCCATAGACGCGTTTGCGGCTGATCTTGGGAGGCTTGGAATGGGTAGGCTTTTGACGTTGTTTACTGGCCAGTGGGCTGATCTCAAGATCGAAGATATGTGTCGCAAGGCCCGCGAGTTTGGCTATCAAGGTCTTGAGTTGGCTTGCTGGGGAGATCATTTTGAGGTCGACAAGGCATTGTCGGACGATCGCTACTGCGCCCAACGGCGGGAATTGCTCGACAAACATCACCTGCAGTGCCAAGCGATCAGCGCGCATCTGGTCGGTCAAGCAGTTTTGGACCCGATTGATGAACGGCATCGGGGCCTATTGCCGCCCCATGTATGGGGCGACGGGAATCCGGCCGGCGTGCAGAAACGAGCCGCGGAGGAGCTCAAAAACTCGGCCCGCGCAGCGCAGAAATTTGGCGTGAGTGTTGTGAATGGGTTTACTGGGTCGAGCATCTGGCACTTGCTTTACTCCTTTCCGCCGGTTCCCGCGTCGATGATCGACGCGGGCTATCAGTTGTTTGCCGACCGATTTAATCCAATACTGGATGTCTTTGGTGAATGTGGCGTGCGATTCGCTTTAGAGGTTCACCCGACGGAGATTGCCTTCGATCTTTACTCAGCGGAACGAGCTCTGAAGGCGATTGACTACCGCGAAGAATTCGGATTCAATTTTGATCCGAGCCATCTATTGTGGCAGGGTGTCGATCCCGTAGAGTTCATTCGAGCATTTCCGGACCGGATTTATCACGTTCACATTAAGGACGCCATCACGACACTTAATGGTCGGTCGGGCATTTTGTCCAGCCATTTGGATTTTGGTGATCCTCGCCGTGGTTGGGACTTTCGATCTCCTGGTCGTGGCTCGGTCAACTTTGAAGAAATAATTCGCGCGCTCAATCAAATTGGATATGCTGGGCCTTTGTCGGTCGAATGGGAAGATTGCGGAATGGACCGCGAGTTTGGCGCGAAGGAGGCCGCAGAATTTCTGCAGCGGCTCAATTTTTCTGGTAGTAATGTCCAGTTTGACGCGGCTTTTGGCGAATAGAATAGCGTGCGAACGGAACACGATTCGAAAGACCGCGACGGTGACATACACTCCGGAGGATTAGGTTCGTGTCCTGGGGAACGGCGGGTAGGCGTGACCTCCCTCGTCTACGTGTTTATTCTGTTCGGACAACTACTAGTTAGTAGTTCAGCTTGTTTTGGCATCAATAGCGCGTCGCTCACCGACCGTCGGCAAGTCTTGCGTGCGAAACTTGTTGAGCAGGCGGAATTGCTCTTTGCAGAATCGCCCGATGATGCGAAGGTACGGGCCGCACTGGACGCTTGGTCGTTGCCCTATCGAACCGTCCGTCGAGCGATTCTGTTGCCCGTTGTGGACCCAACGTTCGAAGGTGTCGTGAGTGTCCTGCAGAAATCCTCTTCAGGAAACGAATGGGAAAAACTTCGGCGGCAACATTCCGAACAAATCTGCGAGTTGCTTAACGAGTGCCGTGACGCCGCTGAGTTGGCGGCAGAGCTTGCGTTGGAAGCCTTGCGCGAAGATCCATCTTCGGTGATCGCCCGGCAATGCCTCAGTCAATCGTTGCCGAATTATCCATTACGCGGCGATGTAATCCGGGAGCAACGCGGTACTGCGCCCGAAAAACAATTGGGATGGGTGCCAGGAGCCTATTGGAGAGTCAGATCCAATCACTTTCTGCTCGTTACGAACGCGGAGGCTCGTTTTGGACGTGAGATGGTTGAGACCTTGGAGCAACTCTACGCGGTAGCACAGCCCCTCTTGTTGACGCGGTCGCAGGGAGACAGTCATCGGCGTCACAAACCAATGCGCATTGTGCTTTTCACGAGTCGTCAACAGTATCTCGATTACTTACAGTCCGAAATTCCACAGATCGCCTCGACAGTAGGTTACTACGATCCACGGCAACGCACTAGCTATTTTTATCTTGGGTCCGGTGACGACCCGCAGTCGACTTTGCTGCACGAAGCTACCCACCAGATTTTGCATGAACTGTGGAATCCTCAGCATGCAGTCGGAGAGACAAGTGATTTTTGGATCGTGGAAGGGATTGCACTTTATTTCGAATCGTGTCTGTTTGGCGCTGCGTCAGCGGGTGTGGGTGGCGTGGATACCGATCGATTGCAGTTTGCTCGATACCGAGGGTTGCGCGAAACCCTTCCGTCGTTCGAAACGTTATGCCGTTTGGGGCGTGCCGATTTTCAGCAACACCCCGATCTACCGAAAATCTACACGCAGGTGGCGGGGTTCACTCACTTTTTGATGGATGGAAATCACGGCGCCTATCGCAGTGATTTTCTGAAATACCTGTCAGCCGTATATGAGTCCGACCAGCCAGGTTTTGGTACCTGGCAAGCGGCATCGAATCGACCGTGGTCTGAATGGGCTGTTGCCTATCAGGAGTACCTGAAGTTGAACGAGGGGGCATTGCATCGATTGTGGCCGCGGTCGTCGCGACGACTGTGTCTCGGCCTCACGCGTCTGTCTCGCAGGGATTTGGAAGACGTCGCGGAATACGGGAATCTCGAGTGGCTCGACATGGCCAACCTGCCGGTTGACGATGACTTGTTGGTGGCCCGATTGGGGTCGCAACCGAAGTTGCGTCAACTCAATCTGGAAGGGACGCAGGTCTCCGGTCGGTCCTTGTCACAGGTATTCCGTTGGCAAACGCTCGAAGAGCTTGACCTTTCGGGTCTTCCGATTTCCGATGCGGATTTGACTGCTGTGGAGGGCCATTTGCCGCTGAAAGTTCTTTGGCTGACCAACACCCGGCTCACCGATGCCAGCGTCAACGTGATTGCGAAATTTACGAAACTGGAGACGATAGGACTACAGGGGACGCAAATTACTGCGGCTGGCGTCGACCGGCTGAAGGTGCTCCTGCCCACCGCCGAGATTCACCCGCCCTAGCCGTCCCTCATCCCGTTGACCTTTTGGGTTGCGAAACGGTAAACTGAAAGACGATTTGGTGGTGGGTGTAGCTCAGTTGGTTAGAGCGTCAGATTGTGGCTCTGAAGGTCGGGGGTTCGAGCCCCCTCATCCACCCTACGCTGGCTCGAGTTCGACTTGGAAAGGTTGGATTGGACTCAGGGGCGGCAGTTGCCTCCCGGTCCGTCGGGCGAGCAGCGGGAATCATTTCTAGGCTTCTAAGGTGCCGGAATGACCGTAAAGACTCTACAGATCGTGCCGGATCGGTGCACCGGATGTATGCAGTGCGAATTGGCCTGCTCGTGGGTGCAGACCGGACAATTTCAGCCTTCGCGTAGCCTGATCCGAGTGCAAATTTTTGACGAAGAAGCGTCCTATGCACCGTACGGTTGTGTGCAATGCGACGAGGCCTGGTGCATGAATGCATGTCCGACCCAGGCGATCGTTATCGATCCGGCGACCGGTGCGAAGGTGGTGCTGGACCAGATGTGTATCGGCTGTCACTTGTGCACCATTGCCTGCCCGTTTGGTACAGTTTGGACGACGCCTGGCACCGATAAGGCAGCCAAGTGCGATCATTGTGGTGGTCAACCGGCCTGTGCGACGGCGTGCCCAACGCAGGCGATTCAGTATGTCGACGGCGATAAGTCCCAGGACTGGTTTGCAGGTTGGCAGCAACGAGTTCACGACGGATACGTCACCGCTCTAGGCCCCGAATCGTGATTCGGTGCGGATTTTAATGACTGTCGAATTTAACCGTCTAATTTTTAACTGTCTGATTTAACTGTCTGATTTAACTGTCTGAAATGCCGACGAACAGCCAATGCGTTGGTCGTCTGTTGTGACGCAGTCGTTAGTGGCTCACTTCGCAGGGGGAGATTGCATGGGTGGTTGGACGGGCAAGTTATTGCGCGTGAATCTGACGACGGGCAGTCATCGTATCGAGCCCATCCCGGGTGGCTGGTTGCGGGATTATTTGGGTGGTCGTGGTTTGGCCGATCGATATGCCTTCGAAGAACTTGATCCGACGGTGGAACCACTTTCACCGGAGAACGTTCTTATTTTTGCCACAGGTCCGTTGACGGGGACTCCTGTGCCGTGCGGTGCCCGGTACATGGTCGTGACGAAGGGGGCTTTAACGGGTGCGATTACGACGTCCAATTCCGGCGGCCATTTTGGACCGGAACTCAAGTTTGCGGGTTACGACCTTTTGATCTTGGAAGGTAAGTCGCCCCGACCAAGCTACTTGTTCATTTACGACCAGCATGTAGAGATTCGGCCGGCGGACGATTTTTGGGGCAAGGGAGTGTTTGAAACCGAGGACGGCCTGCGTCGCGAGCTAGGAATTCCGCAATTGCGTGTCGCATGTATCGGACAGGCGGGCGAGAAATTAGTGCGTTTTGCTTGCATTATGAATGACAAGCACCGAGCAGCCGGCAGGAGTGGCGTTGGAGCGGTAATGGGCTCCAAAAACCTCAAAGCCATCGCCGTTCGTGGGACGCAAGGGGTGCCCATTTCCGATCCCGTAGCGTTCATGAAAGCCGTCGGCAAGATGCGTCATGACATGAAGGACCATCCTGGGCGCATCGGCTTCACCGAGTTAGGAACTGCTGCCACGATTGATATGACGCAGGCCTTTGGCGGATTGCCTACTCGAAATTTTCTCGAAGGGCAGTTCGACGAATTTGAGAATCTGAATGGGAACACCATTCGCGATACCAGAATGGTCGCAAACAAAGCCTGTTTCGCTTGTACCATTGCTTGTGGACGCGTTACTCGCTTGGGCGATGCCGCCAACAAGTATTTGGTCAACATGCACCCACGCAACTGGCGCATGGCGGCGGAAGGTCCCGAGTATGAGAACGCCTGGGCGCTCGGTGCGGATACGGGTGTCGGCGACCTGGACGCAGTGCTTAAGGCGAATTGGCTTTGCAATGATCTTGGTATGGATCCGATTTCCATGGGTGCGACCCTAGCGGCAGCCATGGAGCTCTATCAGGAAGGCGCTTTGCAGCACGTGTCGCTGGAGATGCCACTCAAGTTTGGCTCGGCCGAAGCATTGATTCGTATGGTCGAGGCCACGGGCCATCGTGAGGGATTTGGTGATGAATTGGCCGAGGGCTCTAAGCGGATGGGAGAAAAGTTCTTGCGTCCGGAAGTGTTTATGGGATCGAAAGGCCAGGAATTTCCTGCCTACGATCCGCGTGGTTTTCAGGGAATGGGTGTGGCCTATGCAACTTGCAATCGCGGGGGTTGCCATCTACGTGCATGGACCCCAGGGCCAGAGACGTCAGGGGTCATGGATCCCCATACGCCCGTCGGAAAGGGAGAGTGGGTGCGGCATGAACAAGATCGAACCACCGTGCATGACAATACCGGAATCTGTCTCTTTGTAGGGGGGGCCGGCGGTCCTGTTGAATCGCTCGTCCCGTGCGCTGCGGCTGCCACGGGAATTCCCTATACGATCGACGAATTTGTGAAGATTGGCGAACGTACTTGGAATCTTGAGCGACTTTGGAATTTGCGTGCGGGCTTTACGCGGGCCGAGGATTCGTTGCCAAAAAGGTTACTGCAGGACGCGCACCGGCAGGGCCCATCGGCCGGCGTCGTCGTGCAGCTAGAACCGATGTTGGACGACTATTACCGCGAACGCGGTTGGGATGACGCAGGACGCCCTACGGCCGACAAGCTGGAGTCGCTTGGGTTAGCGAATCTATAGTCGCCCATATTGAAAATCTGCAGAGTTCACTGCGCGTTTGTTTGAATTGCGAAACTGGTTTTCTGTGGAGAACGGAGATGTACAATCTATGACACGTCATGTCATCGTGGGCGGTGGACCTGCAGCTACGAACGCTGTACAGACGATTCGCCAGTACGACGCGCAGAGCGAGATCGTGCTATTGTCCGACGAACCGGCACATTCGCGCATGGCGTTGCCCTATTGGATTGCCAACCAGATTTCCCAGGATCGTATCCTCACCGCCAATGATACGATGTGGAGAGAACTGAAGGTCGATGCGCAGATTGGTGCGCGTGTTCGAGCTATTCATCCGACGAAAATGAGCGTGGAAACCGAGGATGGTAAACAGCACTCGTATGACCGTCTATTGATAGCAACCGGTTCGCGGCCGAATTCCCTTTCGATTCCCGGTATTGACGGAAAGAACGTGCAGCCATGTTGGTCTATTCGTCATGTCGAATCGTTACTCGATTCGTTACGTGACAAACCACAGCCACGCGTGGTGATGATCGGTGCAGGTTTTATTGGTTTTATCGTGCTCAATGCAATGTACAAACGGGGCTGGAGTTTGACAGTCATCGAGCGGGAAAAGCACGTTTTGCCGCGGATGCTCAACGCGGCTTCTGCCAGCATGGTCAAACAGTGGTTGACGCAACGCAATGTTGCTGTTCATTGTGGTGTCAGTGTGCAGTCGATAGCTGACACTTCTGATGGATCGAAGCTGGTGTCGATGAGTAGTGGCGAAAAAATCACGGCAGATCTCGTCATCGTAGCGATTGGCGTGCGTCCCAATATCGAATTGGCGGTACCGGCCGGCATTGCGACCCAAGAGGGCATTCTTGTTGATTCTCGCATGCAGACAAGTATTCCGAATGTATACGCCGCTGGCGATGTCACGCAGGGGCCTGTGCTGCACTCCGATCTGCGGCAGGTCCACGCAATTCAGCCGACTGCCGTTGATCAGGGGCGCATTGCCGGGGCCAACATGGCTGGCCAAGCAGTCTCCTATCCGGGAAGCCTATTGATGAACGTACTTGATGTTTGTGGGTTACAGTGTGTCAGCTACGGTAGCTGGGACGAGGCACAATCGACCTCCTTAGAATCTCGCAACGAAATGCCACCAAATTACCGGAACGTCGTTTTAGATGCGGACCGTATCGTGGGGGCCATTTTTGTCGGTCAAGCCAATGACGTGGGCATGCTGACCGACGCGGGAATGATTAAGGGGTTTCTGCAAACCGGCACCTCGTTGGGGCCATGGTTGGATTACCTGCGTGCGAACCCATTCGATTTGCGACGTCCCTATATTGCGACGGGAGTTCCCGAAAAATTGCGGAAACTGACCCTGTTAGGGGCCCCGTCGCAGACCCCTGCCTATCGTCAATCGAACCCACAGGATGTGCAACGTGGGCGCCCCCATTTGGCAACCTACCAGGCCATGCAACAACAGTAAGCGATCGAGACGTGACGGACTGGGTCGTGCCTATCGCGGCCCTTGTTTGGCCCATGGGAAGTCAAGGATCTGAAAAGGCTATGGAGATTACCGTAAAATTAATGGGTCTACTCAAAGATCGCACTCCGGTTGATGGCAGACTAGAATTAAGCGACGGGGCTACGATTGAAGCGGCGCTGCAGGCACTTCAAATCGCGGCCCTTCCGACGTTTATGATTAGTGTTAATGGCCAATTGGAGCGTAATCGCGCACGAGTTCTTTTGTGCGACGATCTACTTACCGTCCTGCCCCCGGTCGGCGGCGGATAGGCCAGGGGCTTATTCCAACAATTTTCCACAAGTGAGAGTATGGCAACGCGTCTGGAATGGCAGACAACGTGGCAGGGTTGGAGCTGCTCTACTGCGCTTCACGTGTGCCTGCTCGGTTCCTTTTCCCTCGTGTTCAATTCATCGCCTGAGACGATGTATCGTCTAGGTGTCAATTCAGCTACCGTCTTAACGATGGAGCTCGCGACGTCGGAGTCCAACCCAAGCGTGCCCCCCACCTTAGAGTTGGATGTAGCGGTCGCACCCGCAGCCGCGCGAATTCACCGACGCGAGTATCGATTGGACTTGAATACCCAAGGCGAACTTGAAGCGTCGACTGCGCATCGAGATACCGAATTGGGCTCGTTCCCAAGTCTGGCGATTCCGTTGGAGCGACGCGAATTGGCTGTGGCGTCGGAACGGTCTTCTGTTAGCGAACTTACCGAACTGCCCAAGTTGCTGCCGAGAAAGCCGACGCAAAACTCGGGTGCGGTGAGAATTCCACATCCGCCATCGACTGTCGTTCGATCCCCTGAGTTCGTCGAGAATCGCCCTCCCATCTATCCACGTCAGGCGATCGCGCAAGGCTGGCAAGGGACGGTTTGGCTACGACTGAGAATTGGCCAAGACGGGAATATGCTGGAAGTATCTGTCGATGCGAGCAGTGGCCACGCGATACTCGATGCGGCAGCCGTAGCGGCCGTGCGTCAGTGGCGAGCCATGCCGATTGATGACGGCACCGCGACGGTTGTACGGCTACCCGTTCGTTTTGAGATCCCTTAGATTGAAAAAGGTCGTGCGAGGGAGGCGGCCTGAGCTGTTCACCCCCTTCTTACCGTCAGGACGATTGCCGGATATTGACCCACCGGAGAGTCACTCGTGCTACCGCTTCCGAGAAAAGCAAAATGCAAAATGGGATAGTGAACCCACGTGCATCCACCAATTCCATATCGCAAAATTGGTAGTAGCAAAAAATTACGGTTTGGCCCTCGCAGCAGCAATTTTCTGCGAGATTTCTTTGGATTCTGCGTTATCTGGCGACCTCCGCAGTGCTTCATCAATGTCCCGTTGAGCTTCCTTGAGTTCCTGTGCTTGCAAGTGAGTATTGCTCCGATTGCGCCAGAAAGTAGCGTCGGTAGGATCCAGTTCGATAGCCTTCGAGTAGTCGGCGATCGCGTTCTTCCAATCGTGCATATCGAAATAGATGTGGCCTCGCATATCATAAGCGGAGGCATCTGTCGAACTGATCCGGATGAACTCATTTCTCCTTGCGATCGCCTCGTTATACTGCTGCTTCTCTCGCAGTACATTCGCCATCGAGCCAATCGCATTGAGATAGTCCGACTTAACCGATTCTTCGTTGGGTCGCGAATCAAATCTCTGACGGGCAATGTCGATCCATTGGTTGATCGACTGAATGCCTTCATCCGTTTGCTTTAGTTTTATTCGTGTCGAACCGAGCCAGCTATACGCATAATTGAGATTATCTTGTGCATCCATGTCCGGAGTTTCCTCGTAGACGGTTTGCATGATCTGTACGTCTCTTTCGAAGAATGGCAAGGCAGCTTCGAACAGACTCGCTTCAAATCCCAACCGGCCCCGCCAGCGGAGTGTCGTCGCCAAATTTCGCTGTGTTGCGTTCGTATCGACATTCATAGCCACTAGCTGTTCGTAGGCAATAATTGCGTTATCGAAATGGACTCTCGCTTCGTCCAAGGCGTTTTGTTCATGCCAGGCGTTGCCGGTGCGACGTTCGGCATAGGCTAAGGAGTCCTTGAAGTTAAAATTGGTGGAGTCCAACGCAACGAGGGCTGACGCAATGGCGTGACACTTGGCGTATATCTCTCTGGCCGCTTCGAATTCCCTCGTCGACATTCTTAGGTCACCCATCAGCGAATACGATTTTGCCAATTCGGCTCGTCGGTTGGCATCGTGCGGGTCAGCCGCTGTCAAAGACTCCTGAATTGCTACACATCGATCTCCGTAATCTAGCGCGGCTTTCGTATCCCCAAGATCCATGTTGACTCTTTGTAGCCAATTGTAGGTATATGACAATTCTGCTTGAGCGTCCGCATTGCCAGCGGCGGATTTCGCGATTTCCTCCGAAAGTTCCAAGTCTCTGAGAAACGCTGTCTTGGCGTCTAATGGTTTGCCTGCCGATACTGCCACGCGGCCAATCCAGTTATAGGATGTAGCGAGCGATCGCAGCAGCGTGAGATTTTGTGTGTCGGTTGTGGCGAGCCGTTGCAAACTCCTTGTGGGCCAAATCGAGTTGCGCTAACGAAAGATAGGCGCTCCCGAGGCAGTGATGCGTTATAGCTAGGCTCGCATCAGCCTGCGAATTTTGTGGGTCGGCACTTAGAAGTTTTGTCAAAATGGACTGCGATTGGCGGAACAATTCGATAGCTCGGGTACGATTTCCGCGTTATTGTTCAACATTACCCGAGGTGCGATACGATTCTGCCATGGCGGACAAGAATGTTACGTCGGTCAATCCTGTCGCAACGAGCTGCTCACGAACTTCAAGTGCCTCCTCGTAGTACCGATTTGCCGTTTCCGAATTTCCCAATCTTGACGATACGTCTCCCAAACATCCCAATACAGATGCAAAAAATTGCTGCAGAATTGCATCTTCCGGCTGGGTTTGGATGAGTCTGCGGCATATTGCTTCAGATTGACCATAGAGTTGTTTCGCATCTGCAATGCTCCCACTTTGCAAGTGGATATCGCCCAAGGCACCGTACGTTTTTGCCAATTCTGATTGCATCGTGACATTCGATGGTGCTGCATCGACTAGTTGCTTAAGGATCGTAGTACTCTGCTCGTGGTGTGTCTTGGCGGCTTCTTGCTTTCCTTCCGCTTGGCGTGCACGACCAAGCCAATGGTGCGCATAGGATACTTCCGCTTGTGCGGTAAAATCATGCATGTCCGCTTTCGCTACGGATTCGGCCAGCGACAGACGCTGTTCAAAATGTTGTATCGCTGCCGAAAGATTGCCGGCGCGCAGTTCGGCCTGTCCCATCCAGCTATGGGAATACGACAAACTCGCCTGCCATCGAACCGGATCTTCTTGGTGTAATGCCTCCATGATTGCCAAGTCCTTCGCAAAGTACTCAAGAGATTGCGTTACCTTTTCGTCTTGCAGGCTGGCTCGGCCGAGGAATTGGTATGTGTAGGACAGGTCGGCGCGTGCCCGTGAATCTTCAGGTGTCGCTTTGGCGAGGGCTTCTGCAATGGCAAGATCCTGGACGAAATAGCTTTGCGCTTCGCGGAGCCGTCCGAGTTGCAGATTGAACCGTCCCAGACGTGAATAGGAAACCGAAAGGCTACGCTGCGCGATATTGTCGGACGGGTCCCTTTTTACCGCCGCCTCCGATGCTGCTAAGCTAGATTCAAAATGTTTTTGCGCATCGTCAATTCGGCCTAGCTGGAGGCATCCGTCCCCGAGGCTATTGCTGATTTCCGACAGCAAAGTCCGGAGGCCGTTAATCGAAGGGTTGTCTTCGAGAAGCCGCCTTGCGAGTTTTTGCGCCTCCAGGAAATGCTCTGCAGCCCGCTCCAGTCCCCCCAGTCCGTCACTGTTGCCAATATGATCAAAGACTCGGGCAAGCTGCATGTGTACGGCTAGCTTTCCGGTATCGACGCGGTCGTCGTCCGCCAGGTCATTGCTAATTTGGATGAGGCCCTCATGAGCCTTCGCCAAGAGTTTCCGCCGGACCTCCACCACCTCCGGACGGTTTGCTAGCTCGTTGTCCATGTCGTAGATGACGGTTTGTAATGTATTCATTGCGAGGTCCGCTTGCCGCTGAGACGCCCCCAAGGCCTTCTCGGCGAGCTCTTTGGCATTCGTGACTTTGATAAACGCCACTCCGCTGGTGTACCGATTCAGAATGTCTCGCGAGATTCGATCGGACGGTTGATTGGATAATGTGAGCCAGAACCCATTTGTGTTTTCTGGCTCGATTGCTGACAATATTGCTTACGGTTGTGGTGACGTGAACCGCGCAGCAATCCAGGCTGCTGCGGCCAAAGCCGGTATTCACGACGAAATCGTGGCGATTCCCGGTGGCTACGACGCGCACTTACATGAACGCGGTACGAACATCTCTGGGGGACAACGGCAGCGCATTGCCATTGCTCACGTGTTCCTCAAGAATCCACCGATTTTGGTGCTCGACGAAGGCACGTCGGCGCTCGACAATGTCCGGGAGCAAAAAGTGCAAATGACCTTGGATGCGTTCCGAGGAGTAAAAACCGTGATTCTGGTCGCTCATCGCTTAACAACCTTGCGATCGGCGGATCGCATCTTAGTGTTCGATCAGGGGCGAATCGTACAGGCCGGGTCCATGGACGAATTGGCGGACCAGGAAGGTGTTTTTCGTGAGTTAATGAAAGTGGCCGAAACAACCTAAGCCGTTTGTTTCGATCCCTATATGTTCACCACGCGTTTTCGAAAGCTTACAATGTCTCACAAGTGGAATTGTTTGTGTCTATCGTTGGTGGTGATCTCGTTTGGTACGTGGTGCCAACCGCTCCAGGGCAGTGAATCGGGTCGACCGTTTCCTGATTTTGGTTTCGCGCCGGATCAATACGACAAGCCATTATTTCGATTGCGACAAGACTATCCGACCAAGATGCCTGCCAAGGAAGAGATACCCGCGTGGTTTCAGGCAGATATGCCCGAGCCACAATGGCGTGCCTACTACAAAGAGCATTGGCGCGATTATCTGCTCGATATTCGAAACTACTGTTTTGAAGGTAATATTGAGCACGAATGGCGAGTTGAAGAGAACACAGTACGTGATTGGTATCATATGCCGTGGCAGCACTGGGGGCGATTGGCCCGCGAAGGATTGCGCGGACTCACCAAAGAAGCACCTGTGCGCCCTCGGCAATTAGGCCCCCAACAATCAGCGGGTGGGCAAGCGTATGCCATTGCCTTCTACAATAACTTCGCGGGACATCTCATTGGAAAGGTTTGGCAAAATCCAGATGCACCCAACATCGCTGCCATCGCCGAGCACAATGGTTTTCCGCACGGTACTGTCGTCTTTAAGCTGCTGTTTGTTGATATAGCATCCGATACGGTCACGTGTTTGACGAATCCACTCACCTGGAAGGCTTATATCACCTCATCGTTGGGTTCCGATGACCGGTCCAATCGCGAGGTCCATCTTATGCAGATGGATATCATGGTGAAGGACGATCGTGCGGAGACCGGTTGGTTATTCGGTACCTATCAATACAACGGCGCACTGCAGAATTCCAATCCCTGGGAAAATTTAGTGCCGGTGGGGCTACAGTGGGGCAATGATCCTGATGTCGTGAGAGATGAATACACGAATCCTCAACCTTCCGCGACGCGGATTAATCCCAATATCAAGGAATCGGTGATCAATCCAGATACGAACGAATTGCCTGCTACGCATTTGGGTTGGAACGGGCGGTTGAACGGACCGCTTGACAATCCGCGCAGTGCTTGCATGAGCTGTCATATGACAGCCCACTTCCCGTACGACGGGGATCTCATTGCGCCGATGTTCGTCAAGGGGAAATCGTACCAACCAGGGTCGACGGAATGGATGCAATGGTTCAAGAATCTGTCGTGTATGGAACCATTCATTAGCGGTGCCACACCCACCGACGGCAGTTTGCAAATGTCAATGAGTCTCAAAAATTTCTACGATTGGCAGAAAAATCGCGGCGGAAAATTTAGTACGAAGGTAGCGGCTCCCCAGTGATGCAACTTCAGAGCCAGACAGGCAAGGAAGTGGGGCGTCGGTGGAAAGCCGAACGGCTTGGTTTTGGACAGTTGTTACAGTCGCGATTGTTGCCACAGCGGTTCTGTATGACGCTGGCTACCGTGCGTGGGAAGCATTCTTCTTGTGATTGTCCAATTCCCTGGATACGGGACGATCGGCGTGTCGCCCGAAAACGCGCATTTTCCGGGGATCTCCAGTTTGTCGATTTCACGTGCGTACCTGCCGTGGTTGCGTTCCGACGCGAGAACGGCGATCTTGGGGACACTTCCCATTGAATACTATGCGGAGTGGACGTTTATCGCACGATATCCTGAGCGTCAACGACCAGCCACCACGCAACAGACGCGGTGGTTTGGTGTGGTGCACGCGGACAACGAACGAAATTTTGCGGCCTGGGTGCAGGCTTACCATCCCGACCAAATTTTGCTCATTGATGTACACGACGGATCGCCGGTTGGTTTTCCCGATTTCGATCACTTTCGCCAGTTCCGAGACTTGTTGCCGTCTCAAGGGAGTTATCACCGTGTCCGGCAGGATGTGCTTCAAGGTCTTGGTTGCACAGTTTCTCTGTGGGAGCCGGCAATCGGAAGTCGCACATTACCGTAGGGCGCAATCGTGACGTCAGGAACAGTTGGGGAAAACTGTTCTACATTGTAGAGCAGCTGTCCCCAGCTGCTTTGCGTAACGAACGACTCCGCCATTGCAACCAGCCCCACCCAACGACAGTCATTGCTCGGCCCTTTATCGTATATTTTTCCTGCAGCCATTTCTCCGCTGCAGAAACAGTTGAGGACAACTGTTCTCTATTGTAGAGCAGCTGTCCCCAGCTGCTTTGCGTAACGAACGACTCCGCCTTTGCAGCCAGCCCCACCCAACGACAGTCATTGCTCGGCCTTTTATCGTATATTTTTCCTGCAGTCATTTCTCCGCTGCTGGAACAGTTGAGGACAACTGTTCTACATTGTAGAGCCGCTGTCCCCAGCTGCTTTGCGTAACGAACGACTCCGCCATTGCAACCAGCCCCACCCAACGACAGTCATTGCTCGGCCTTTTATCGTCGATTTTTCCGGCAGTCATTTCTCCGCTGCAGAAACAGTTGAGGACGACGGTTCTACATCGGAGAGCAGCTGTCCCCAGTTGCTCTGTGTGGACTACGATCGCCGCCCAGTTTATGAGTCAGGACCTAAACTAGACCCGCTCACGAACAATCGTTCGAACGCGGCGCTCGATCCCCTTGAGGATCTCCAAGTCGCTGGGAAACGGGGAGTCAAACGCTGGGCGGAGCGGGATGGGGACGTCGTCCATCCGGTACACTGTGCCCGGCACATTAATTCCGTAGGTTGCGACGGTGAACGCGACCGCCGCCTGTCGCGTGGTAGGGGTCTCCTTGGGGTCCAACGCGACATAGGGAATCGACGCCAAGTGATCGCGGGCCGGTTGACTGAAGTTGGCCATGGGATCACTGGCGATGATTAGCGCCGCATCCGCCTCGCCCCGCGCCAGCACATCCGATGCAGTGTATTCGCCAGGATTAAAGCGTGGAAACCCTCGTCCCAGATTCACAGCAAAAGGATAGCCCGTCCGCCAGCTCACCACGTTATCTGCCCCCGTGACGTTTCCGTGCCCGCGATTGGGTTTACAAACAAATCGCGTATAACGGTTCATGTCGCGAGTTAGCAGCAACAGGGCCTCGCTGTTCGCGTGCTTGCCACGGGTCATGGTGAGTCCCATGCCGAAGAAGATGACGCCGAACCGAGCCTTTTTCATGCGTTCCATTAGGTCTTGCCACACCGACAAAGGGACGCCGGTCTCGTCTTCGACTTTCTGTGCGTCCAATTCCAGGCCGCGGGCGAGAGCACGCAGCGTCCAGAGCGCCTCAAAGTCTTTGCGCGGCTTGATCTGCAAGAAAATATCGGCGGCCTTCGTGGACTTCGTCTTTCGCACGTCGACGATGACACATGTCCGATCCTTGCGTCCACCGGGCAGGAACATCCCCTTCGGCATGAGGCTGTACTTGGTGAAGTGCCGCGGATGGCTCTCTGCCGGGTTCGAGCCCCAAAAAATAATCATGTCGCCTCGGTTGCGGACTTCACCTAGGGAGGCGGTAACTTCTCCCACCCCTTGAAATGCCATGCCAGACGGGCCGTGACAGACGCTCGTCGTTGTGTCGACGCAGCCACCAATCCAATCGCTGATCGACACAGCGATTCGCTGCGATTCCGTCGTTGTGTCGCTCAAGCCGTAGGTGAGTGGATAACGGGCATTTCCCAGAATCTGCGCAGCCCGTTCGATCCCTGCGTCCACGGTCGCCGGTTGACCGTCAATGAGGCACGCGGGACGGTCCTCAATTTCGTGATTCAAGAACCACGCGGTACCCAATACACAGGCCCGCTGTGCCTTGACGATTTGGTGCCCCTTGACGTGCAAGTCGATGTCATCACACACACAACCACAAAACGTGCATGTGGCGTCTTCGATGATTCTCAGCTCATTGTCGGTTGTGGCTTCGGGTAGGGTGGTCATGGTTACTGGGTCGCTACTGCGTGGAGGGCAATAATCATCAAACGAAGTGCGTTGCATCAGACGAGCGGCAGCGTGGGGAGTACCTCCAAGGTCACATCGATCCCTTTGCTCGTGGGCATCCCCGATCCATGGGTATCCCCTCCCATCAATCGGCTCGACAGGTCACCGTAGGCGATAAAGAGCAAACCGCTGGGAAGTTCGTCTCCTTTAGCAGGTTCGGCGGCCACGTCGACCTGTCCGTGTTCACTGCGCAGGCGAACGCGTTGCCCTGACGCGATTTCCAACCGCTGCATATCGACGGGTGCCATCAGGAGGCGATGGATTTCGGCCTGATAGGTCGGTCCAAACTTCCCTTCGCTAATGCCGCACCCCTGATTGCTCGTACGGCCCGGGATCAAAATGAATGTTTCCATGTTCACCATTGTGACCAGATGCACCCAAGAATGCTAGTGCGTCAATGTGTAGGCCAGCAAATTTACGTTGATCTGACGTGAATTGAGGATCTCATTGCCGCCACAGCAACAGCACTTTCCTCCCGCTTGGCCCGTGTCGTTCAGGCCGTCGGGAGAAAACACCAACACGATCTTGCCATCCATTTCCAGCGCCTCGAGTTGAGTCGTGTCGCCACGTTTGCAATCGAGTCGATCGATATCGTAGACGGTGTGAAAAATCGGATGCGAAGGATCAATCGGTTTGAGCTGCAATTCCGGGAATACGTGCTGGATTTCACGGCGAAAGCTCTCTGCCCATTCGTCGTCACTGCACCCCGCTGAGGCCACCAAGAAGCCACCGCCGGTGAGATAGCTACGCAAGTTGTCACGCTGCTGAGCCGTTAACTCGAATGTGTCTTCGCCCGACATGATGGCAAACGGGTAGACGAATAGCTCGGCCGTTTCGAGTTGAATACTGGCAAATTTGCCTTCGGTAAGGATGTGGGTTTCTCGCGTCAATTGCGATAGAAATTCCGCACTAAAACAGACGGACGTTTTCGCCTCACCGTAGACGAGATTCGCGCACTTGACGAGGCCACTGGCTGTGGGCTGGCCCCGGGTCTCGGAGGTCGGCATGACGACGGGTGCCGCACTTGCCAGGACGGCGAGTACGAGAATTCGACGTGTCATCATTGCGATTATTATCTCCTAATAGATTGTGGTCACTTGTCGGTCGATTGGTCTTGCGACAGTCGCCTAAAATAGGCTTCCGCCTGATCCCGATATCCGACCGGAACTCCGTTGAGGTTGCCAACTCCGTCGCGCGCTTCGGAACGATTTTTAGGCACGAGCGTTTCTGCGGGATTCGGTATTTCATCGGGATCTGGCAGTTTCGCGGTCCCAACCCCGTCCTTGCCGGAAGCATCACGGGCTCGCAAGTGGGATTTCTGTCCGGAAGGGGACTGGGGGCCAAACACCGAGGCGTTGGCCCGACTCCCGGCGAATCCATCCCCGTTCGCACCGGAACGCTGGCCGATCTGCGGCAGAACGCCCTGCGCTTGTTGTAATTGATCCAAGGCCTGTCTTAACTGTTGTTTCGACAGGCCCAATCCGGAATCGATGTCTTGAGAGACGCCGTGAGAGTTGCAACATTGCGACAAGAGGGCCTCCAATTTGCGGGCCGCTTCTGCGGCGGCATTTGCCGCTTCAGTGGGTTGGCCGTTTCGGGCGGACTCGGCTGCAACCTGTTGATCGTCGGAGATGCGATGACGGGAAATGGTCTCGCACAACTGTTGCGCTTCGGCCGAAGTCTTCGGCAATTCCAGCTTACAATCCGATGCCAATTGTCGTAGGTCGCTCGTCGCCCGCTCGAGCTGTTCACGGAGTAACTCCTGCTGCTTGGCAAGCCGTTGCCACTGGCGCTCCTCCTCTTTCGATGGTGGATCGCGGTCTTTGATCGCGATCATGCGATCGGCAACTTCACGTTGCCGTGAAATGACATCGCGAATGCGGTCGGCCTGTGTCAGCATGGCACCGGCTTTGCGCATCTTTTCATAGTCATGAGCGGTATTCTCGATCTGCCGAATTGACTCCTTTGAAAATGGTTGATCTAGTTGCTGGAAGTTCTCTGCGGCGTGTTGTAACTGTCTGCGCGAACTGCTTGAGTTGTTCCTGAAGGTGTTGCAACTGTGCCTGCAGTTGAGCTTGTTGTGCTTCGGACATCGGTTCCCCTTCCGCGAGCCGATCGAGCGTTGCTTGCAGTTCCTGAAGGACGTCGTTCCGCTGTTCTTGGAGCTGGTTCAGCCCATTGCGAAGGGCGTTGACCTCCTCGGTAAGCTCCTCCATGTTCGTCGCTTCGCGCAAGAAGTCGCGGTATTCTTCCAGGGAAATGACTTGAATTACGTGCGTGCGGCTATCTACGCCTTGCGACTCCGGCTGTTTGTTGTCATAGACCGATGCGAAGTATGCAATCCGATCGCCCGCCTTCGCACCTGACGCCGCGAGGTCGAACGTGTGCGTTCCCTGTGCGAACGTCGGTCCGCGAGCATTAAGCTGTACGTCCCAGGGTGGAGTGCTCGTGTTATTGACAGAAGCCGACAATAACATCCGGTCAATGCCGACGTCATCTTTCGTTTCGATCACGACCGGAACCTGCGAGCCTTCGACGGCAAAAGCTTGCGCTTCGGGAGAGACAATCGCAACGTACGGCTCACGATCTGGCACGGAGGTGATCGTGCCCACCAGTGGTTTGTCGCTCGTCGATCCATTCGTCCCCGTTAATGTCAATTGCCATGTTCCGAAAGTCGACAGAGTGAATGCCCCCTCCGCCGAAGTCGGGTCGGATGGATCTGGATGCAAAACAACCTTTTCCGTTGCGGCCGCAATTTGTTGTGTCATCGCGTCGGATGGCTGTGATTGTTGTGATGATTCGGTGACCGGAGCCATTTCAAAGTGAGCATGCTGCAGCGGTATATTGCTGCGCACGAGAATTCTCGCTTGGGAGCCTTCCAGTGCGCGCAATCCTGGCGTCGTCAAGGACTGTCGCTGACGCGGCCATTTTGTGTAGCTAGCAAACTCAAAGGATATTTCTGCGGATTCAATCAGAGGGACGGCGATCACAGGCATCTGATGCGACTCGCTCCTGCCACGCAATGTGTCGACATAAAACGTGCGCGGTCCGTGGACGTGTTCTATCGGCAATTGGAAATTTCCTGCTTCCGTTGTCGGGAACATCGCAATCCGCTGTGGAGTAGTCGGATCAAGGAACACAATGTCGGCCTGCTGCGGTCGATCGGGTCCATGGATTGTTACGCGGATTGTCGCTGCGCGTCCCTGATAGACCGTGTCGGGAGCATAGGAGATCTGAAAGTGCAGGAGCGTGAACGGAGGGTGGTTCCCCCAGGGATCCATAAGGCGAGGTACCCCACGTTGAAACAACTGCGGCACGATCAAGTAGATCACACAAGTGGCGACCAGCGCGAGGGCAGCTACCCCCGCCGACCGGAGAAGAGGGCTTAGACTTACGGTCGACTGCTGGTGGATGTGCGCTGCGCGATTGATCCCTACGTCGCGGGCAAGGGACTGCAACATCGGGCTGGTCGCCACGCGTGGTGCCAACCAAAACTCAACGGCGTTGATCAGGCTGTTGTCGCCGATGCCCAACCGCTCCTCAATCCATCGGGCGGTCCGCCGGGGATTGTAGCGGTGTTGTTGTAGGACTCGGACCAGCCTAACGACCAGGGCCATGGCCAATCCCAAAAGTACAACATCCAGCACTATCAGCCCTCCAGGACGTAGGGCAACAACCGCGTCGATTGAAATGGCGACGAGGGAACCCCCCAACAGGATTCCCGCCGTCTGCAAAGCGGTGGCTCCTGCGTGCAGCCCTCGATTCCATCGCGCTGTACTTCGGAGCAACCTTTCCAACGACGATCCGTCCGCCATCTTTAGTTCCTCGGTGAGAAGAGGAGTTATCGGTTTCGGCAGGAAAGGAGCACAGTCGCGTGCAGCCCTTTCGACATCCCCAATTCTACAGTAAATCGAAGCAGCGACGAAGAATCCATTCCAAACCCATCCAGGACAAAAGCATTGTCATCCAGCCCAGACGGTCCCAGACGAACTCAAGCCTTGGGGGGGTGACCAAGGAAGCCCGATGCCTCCGGAGCGTCGAATGCAGGTCTCGCGATTGGTCCGACCTAAAAAAGTATCCCCCCGATTCTTGAGCGAGTTGTTCGAGACCTTTCAGTTCCGCGGACGCCATCATCCGTTCCAGGTTGATGTCGTACACACTAATCGGTTTCTCCAGGGTGGGTGCGGCAACTCCCGGTACGTCGACTCTGACTCGGTACACGCCGGTCTGTGAAAACGTCAACGTCGTTCGATACCGTGCGTCCCGTCCGGGGAGACGTTCCACTGCTAGGAGCGTTTCACTTCCATCGGGTGCCATCAAGCGTACTTGTGGGGAGATGCCCTCCGATAGTTTCTTCTTGCACGAAATATCGGCAATCACGCCATCGGACCGGCGCACGCTATTGCGACTGAGTTGTAGCGAAATATCCTGCCCCGGCTGAAAGTCGGTGCCGATGGCAAGCCAACGAACCAGAGTCGACCAAAACATGTCATATACGTCCGTGAGTTCTTCCTGTTCAGGAGGGAGGAGACTCCAGCGCCAAGTGCCCTCACCAAGCACACCGACGACAGACCCTCGTCCGTAATGCATTGCCACGATTCCGGGTTGAGTACCGCCGAGTGCAACGTCGCTTGGCTGTGCTTGCACGAGTACAACGGTGGCGGTTTTCTCGCGTACGATGGATTGCATCGATTCAAATCCTGGTAGACGTGCATAAGCGTCGTCCATCGATCGTCCCATCTTGTTGTCGGAAAACCAATATCCCGAGCGTGCGGGAGCTAGAATCTGCAGCGATAGGTATTGCAGCGGCTCGTCGGACCATTGTACGGGCATGATCGGTTCCAACGCACGTTGGATGGCGGTTGCTTCGGGTATCGAATCGCAGGGATTGCCTCGCGTGAGCACGACATGGCCACCTCGTTCGGCTACAAATTCGCACAATTGCTGCGCCGATTTTTCGGTGATAACGTTCTGCAGGGAGCGCCCCAGCAGCACAATATCGTAATCGCTCCAAGCATCGAGGTCCTCAGGGATTCTTGGTGATGTTTGATCGGTGCGAGTCACAATCGTTTCGCGTCTTAAATCGGAGAGTTGCGAAACTTGAGTGATCTCAATGCGTTCGTCCTTACGCAACGACTGCGCCAGGAACTTGCTATCCCAGAAAGGGCTTCCTTCTAGCATTGGCTCTTCCGATGAATCCGTGGGTAAAACGGGTCAAATCGATTGCGTTCGTGCTACGTAGGTAAGT
>JAQCHP010000235.1 GCA_027619595.1 Planctomycetota bacterium | reverse complement strand
CGCAGTACCCCGCCATTCGACTCACGAAGCGGAAAAGTTCAACGCACGATCTATGCGTCTTCATCCATGCAGCCGCATAGATCGCAATTCGGTATCACTTCAAGTTTCTTTCACCAACAGATTACCCGGCATTCTTCGACGCAGTGAAAAATGCTCGCTACCCGCTATGGCGATCGAGTCTGATGCAAGAACTGCTTGCGAGTGAGGAATGAATGTTTTCACAGATTGCATACGTCATTGAATCCTTGGTGCGTAAACATTTGACATCGTCAGTCCACCCGCCGGAACGTGAAACGCGCAAAATATGTTAGCACAAGCAAAATTGGACATTCGCCTTACTCCGGGAACAATTTCGCCGGATTGGAGACGTGGCTCCGTCAATGATTTTCGTGGCGGCCCGGAAACCTTACTGAAATGGCTCGAAACACAGTTAGGACTGCCGGTCCCTCAGATTCACAAGGCGGATCGAATCACTGAGTACGCCGCTGCCCTTGATACGGTGACCGAATCTGTAATCACCGCCAGTATGAAGGCTGATCGCTGGGCAACAGCCTCTGAGCTGCTCGCACGACGAGACGAGTTGCTTTTGTCGGGATGGGATGAAGTTGATTCGGAATCGCTTCCTGATGTCGTCCGTGATCTCGCCAGCGCAGTGACCGGGCGTACCATGACGTTTCCCGGCGAAGCCAAACGGTTGCAGCGAGTGCTGAATGCCTTGCAGGCAGGACAGTTTCTGCCGCCTCATCGTTGTGTATTGTACGATGCGCATGATACATGGCCGCCATTGTGGCGCAAGGTACTTGCCGAACTTACAGTCGTTGAGCCACCGGAGTTACAAGCTCATGCCGCTGAAGGGGCAGCACTGCATTCGGCTCAAACCGTTGTGCGTGGTGGCTCAGCTGCAAATATCGAACAGGACTCAACCTTTCGTTATGTGCACACTCGAAGCGCGTCCGCGTCGGTGGAGTTTGTTGCAGCCGTTCTGGCGTCCGCTCCAGACAAATTGCCGACCACGGTGATTTGTTGTGAAGACGACGATCTGGCATCGCGTCTCGACGCGTGCCTCAGTCGAATTGGCCTGCCAACTACCGGAGCATCAGCATGGTCACGAGCACACCCGGTCCTGCAAGTCCTGCCATTGAGTCTCGCTCTTTGCTGGGAACCGGTTGATCCTCAAGCACTGCTCGACTTCCTGACGCTGCCCATTCTGCCGCTTCCCCGTAAAGCCGCTTCCAGATTGGCAAACGCTCTGACAGAGGAACCGGGCCTCGGAAGCAGTCAGTGGGAAAAGGCCGTAGTGGAACTCTGCGAAACAGAGAATGATCCTGAAGGCAAACTTCGCGAGCGACTTGACACCTGGCTGCTTTGCGACCGGACTTCAAGAGGATCTGATGTCCCGTCCCGCTTCATACGCTCACGCTCCGCCCTGGTTTCCCAGTGGGCTTCCGGGCGAGCTGCATTGCTGGCGAAGGATGCTGATGAGAATCCCGAGTTGATTCACGCATTACAGATTGCGGCAGGACAGGCATCATTGCTGGGAGAATTGGCGGAAAGTCAGGGGACTTCACTATCCGAACCGCAACTGGCCCGTCTTCTGGAAGAAGCTCTCGCCAACGGAGTTGAAGCGACATCTTGTATTGAAGCCGAAGGCGGTCCAATCCGAGTACGCTCGCTCTCCGAAATTGCCGGGCCGTGTGATCGGCTCATCTGGCTGGGCCTGGCAACCGGTGACGCGGCCGGTTCCCGCTGGTCAACGAATCAGCTTCGTGAGCTGCGGAATACGGGAATCGATGTCGACGACGGCAGCCATGCACTCTCAGCCTTGCGGTCTGCTGAAGTACGCGGCTACAGCTTTGTTAAAGAAGCATTCCTCGCAGTACTGCTGCCTCGGGACCTCGATAAGCGATGGCATCCAATCTGGCTTGCGATTCGTGAGTTACTTCCAGAAAAAGACGTCGAACAGACGCTTGTCTTTGAAGACTTGATCGCGGATGGCGAAACAACGGCCGTCGCTCCATTCACATTTGAATGTCAGGACGCTGATATTCAACCACCGCAACCACCACGCCCGCTCTGGGACATCCCTGCGGCACTGCTGCGTGATCGCGAGACTGTCTCGGCGACCGCGCTCCAGGATCGACTCGGTTGCCCGCTGAAATGGACATTAACCTACCAAGCAAAACTGCGACCAAGTCATATCGCCGAACTTCCTGCCGATTTTCAGCTCAAGGGAACTTTCTGCCACAGCATTCTTGAACACGTGTTTGGGGGAGGTGGCGATCTGCCAGCAGTTGACGCCGCCGTTGCTGCCGTCGTCGCCATATTCGATGAACGACTTCCCCTCGATGCGGCACCGCTTGCTCAGCCAGACAAATACTTTGAGTGCCAACGACTCCGCAGTGAGCTTGAGAACGCGACGCGTGTACTTGTCGGCACGTTAGCCAGCGGCGGTTATCGCATTACCGGCATCGAGGTCGAGCTATCAGGCGAAGCGTTTGGTAAGTCGTTGAATGGCTGGATTGATTGTGTTGCAGAACGAGAAGATGGCGAAGAGGCCATTATCGATTTCAAGTACGGCGGTCGTTCCAAGTATCACTCGCTGATCGAGGACGGTAAGGCAGTGCAGCTTGCGACGTACGCCTATGGCAGGTCGACGGCAAGCGGTCGATTTCCCGGTGTTGCCTATCTCGTGCTATCTGACGGACTGCTTTACACACCATCGGGAAGCCCAGTCCTGGGTGATGGTAATCGCGCCGTCATCAACGCCCCGGCTATCCAAACGGTTTGGCAGCAATTCTCGGCTGCGATCGATAAGGCGGACGGCTGGTTGACCTCCGACGATCCTGTTCCGGCACGTCCCCTGCAAGAGCCTTCCCAATGGCCTGAGGGCGCAACAATCGTGCTTGAGACGAAGCTCAAGGCCGACCAAACACAAACCGTTTGCAGGTATTGTAATTTCAAAAGCATCTGCGGAATTCAGGAGACAACATAATGCAGTCACTTGAACTCGTTCGCGCAGGTGCTGGGTCAGGTAAGACGACCGACCTTTGTCAAACGGTTGCGGATGCCGTCTCAAATGGATTAGACCCGGCACGAATTCTGGCAACAACATTCACGAAGAAGGCAGCTGCTGAACTCAAAGGAAGAATTCAGGCACAATTGCTTTCTGCAACCGAAGGTCAAGCGGCAGCACACCGAAATGCCGATCGGCTGGAGCTTGCAGCCATCGGTACCGTGCACAGCGTGGCGCACCAACTCTTGTCCCGATATGCAATCGAGATGGGGTTGTCACCACGCCTCGAAGTCATCACTGAAGTCTCAAGTGACCGGGCACTGAGCGATTTGCTTGGCAACATACCGCTCTCGGCCTGGCAGCCGTTCGCCGACTGTGCCGAGCGACTGGGAATCACTGACCTGCATCGTCGTATCCTGAATCTGCTTGCCGCGAAGCGAGGCAATGTGATCAGCGACGACGACTTCACGGCACAAATGACTGTCAGTGCCGACCGCGTTTGTGAGCTCCTTGCGCCGTCCGGAGTTTCTGGAGTCGAAACACCGATTAGCCAATTACATGACCTCGCCGAGCAGGCATTGACGAATATCGACGCACTGGTCAACGACACACAGAAAAACACGAACACGGCGCGACAGAAGCTCCGCCAACTCAAGTCTAAGCAGATACCACTTTGGGGCAGCTATCTGATGGCGAGCCGAATTACCGCTGGCAAGAAGTCTGGTGCCGACGGAATGCTCGACGCGTTGAGAAACCATGCGTCCCAGGTCCGTCAAAACCCCAGGTTACAGGCCGACATCAAAGAGTTTTCGTCACTCCTTGCCAACGAAACGATTCGTCTTGAGTCGCAATACACGGACTACAAGACCGAGCGTGGCCTGGTCGACTTTACCGACCTCGAAACTCTCTTGCTGCAACTCCTTCAGGATGAGGGTCTCGCCGCTCGTTTGGCTGAAGACTTCGACCTTGTCCTGGTTGACGAATTCCAGGACACGAATCCATTACAACTTGCAATATTCCAGCAGTTGCGACGATTCTCTCCGCGAAACCGCTGGGTCGGTGATCCGAAACAGGCGATCTATGGTTTTCGCGATACCGATCCAGAGTTGATCGACAACATCTGGAAAAACGCATCCGACGCCACACGTACCCCACTGCTGGACAACCATCGGAGTCAGCGTGGCCTGGTTCAGTTGGTCGGTGCGCTGTTCGAGCCGATATTTGGAAAAGATGCCAAACAGGAACCGAAGAGACCGGCCGAAGCACGTGGAGTTGAACGATGGGTGTTCGATACGAAGAACCAAACGGACGACGCCACAGCGCTTGCCTGCGGAATTGCGAAGCTGAAGAAAGAAGGGATTCGATTTGGCGACATCGTCATTCTGGAACGAACAAACCGATTGCTGCCACCCATCGCCACGGCTTTTGATGGTCTTGGGATTCCCTATCTGCTCGAAAGCCCCGGATTGCTATCCACGCGGGAAGGGGCAATTGTCCTGGCCGGTCTCCGCATCGTCGCCGACCGTAGTGACTCGCTTGCGGCTGCAACCGTTCTCCACCTGTTGAGCGATCCAGAGCAGGATACGCCAGACTGGGTCAGAGAGCGTCTGCAGGCTGTTCGAGACACGCAAGACAGCGATGAGGAGGAATTGTCGCCTGACAGCTACATTCCCTGGAGCGGCGACGCGAGATTTTCGCGCATTGAAGGCATTGCTCGATCGCTCCTGTCGCCAACTTCAATTGTTCAACAAGTTATTGAATCACTCGATTTACCGACACTCGTCCAACGATGGGGTGATCCCGCACGTCGATGCTCGAATCTCGACTCCATGCTCCGACACGCTCACGAATATGAGGAAGTCGCGTTAGACAGTGGTCAAGCGGCGACACTAAGTGGCTTCATTCTGTATCTCGAACAGCTTGAAGCAGATGAACTCGATCTTCGTTACCCACCGCAAGGGCACGATGCCGTAACTCTGATGACTTACCATTCAGCCAAGGGACTCGAATGGCCAGTCGTTGTGCTGAGCGGACTGAACTCCGACCGTTCGGCCAACATGTGGTCGCCGGTTGTCACAGGTGGCGGGGAAAGCGATGAATCACCACTGAAAGGGCGAACTCTGCGTTCATGGACGTGGCCGTTTGGTAAAACCGACGGCCCATTTGGCGGTCTGCGTACCGGGAGCGGTCTTGAGGACGACGCGTTGCTCTCGCCTGAGGGTCAAGCACGAACTGTTCGTGAGACTGACGAGAATCTGCGGCTCCTTTATGTGGGATGCACGCGAGCCAGGCAGAAG
>JAQCHP010000234.1 GCA_027619595.1 Planctomycetota bacterium | reverse complement strand
CGCGAGCGAACGTGAGATCTTTTATCAGGTCGACACGGGACCAGTCCTAATTCCGGACGTGTCGGCCTTTGATGGCCAACATCAGATCTCCATGTTGCGACAGGCGTACATGGCCCATAATTCACTCAATTGCACCGAGTTGCTCATCAACGTTCCTACCCCCGTCGGCAACGGTCTCAGCGTTAATCACTATTCGAAGGTGGAAAAGCTTTCGGCTACGAATCGAATGTACGCGACGGACTGATCGTCTGGCAAAGGGGGTCCGACAGATATTCGCCGGGGAGCAATTCAGTGAATCGCTCGTATTCCGTGCTCGTCATGCCCGTTACTGCGCTTTGTCTAATGGTCGATTGTCGCGTTGGATAACGGTCGGCGTCGACCAGGCAAGCAAGTGGTAAGCCAGATCGCCGCGAACAAGATTGCTAGCGAGAAACCAAAACTGGCTCGCAGTCCCCAATTGTCCGAGATAAGCCCATACACAGGTGGCATCAGGCCGACGAAGGCTACTAAGACGGTGGTGTACGCGGTGTTGTCGCGGACGCGTTCTGCTTTCGAACAACTCACAATGTAGTTGAAGTAGTACACAAAATAGAGTTCTCCCGCGCCGAGCAAACCAAAGCAGAGCAAATACCAATTGCCAGGGACAAGAATCGCCCAAATTACGGTCAATGCGCAGACGATTGTCGTGGCAACGACGGGCATTTTGGCGTGATAGCGGGTGAGCATCCAACCTAAAGCCAACCCAAAAACGCTCTTGCAGCCAAATCGAAGTGCCATTTGCATTCCGGTAAAGGTTCCAGATGGCTGGTCCGTCGCTTGATCGGTGTAGAGCACTAAATTACTTTGGATCATGCTGCTTCCGGCGGTAGTCAATAAGAACGCGATAATCGCAAATCGGATGGCTCGGCTTTCGAGAAACTGGCGAACGTCGGATCGAACTCTTGCTATTGTCGTTCTTTCAAAGACCCGTTGCGCTGGAGCAGTATAGGCAATTCAAGTAACGAGAGCCGCCAAGCTCATTACTAGGCCGGTTGCAGTGAACATGGCGACATAGGCCCATGGATGTGGAACTCGTGTTGTTCGCACCAGCCCAACGAAATCTCCGGTGAGTGCCAACTGGGACAGGCCCGCCGCCAGAATTGCAAATAGCGGACCCAGGCCGAAGGTAATGCTTAACGTACGTCCGCGACGATCGGGTCCGATACCGGAACCGATGAGTTCCCAGAGGCACATATTGATGGTTCCTCCGGTGGTTTCAATGACAGCGGCGTGCGCGACGAGTGCCATGGTCCAAACAGTTGGCGGCGCTACGGCGATCAGGCAACCAGTCGCTAGGTCGGCGATCGCTCGGATGAGATAGCTTGCCACGAGCAAAGGACGTAGGCTGCGATCGGACCGCCAAAACCACAGCAAGATGACTGGAAACGGGAGTGTACAAAGCGCAATCGCGTCGGGTAGATTGGAAATCGTATCGCTATTGCCAAGCGAATGGATGATCGGTGCGTGTAAGACAGCGACTTGCGAAACCGGCGCAGCGCAAAAGGCCAGGATTTGGGATATAGCAAAAACGAAGCAATTCTTTCGTTGTTGTTCGGGCGGTAGTTCGCCTGTGCCTGCGTTTTGTGGCCGTTGATAGTCAGCTTTGTCTGACACGATCAGCCTAGGCTTTCTTGCTGAGAATTGGACGTTGCCACGCGTTCCTCATCGAGCGGTTGACGGTAATGAGTTGGAATCTTGGGATTGTCCGAGGAACGTATCGGTTGGTACGGCCAACAAGAGAAGCCCCGACAGTGCCATTCCAAAGGCGGTCACGGCAAATACGGGCGTAAGTCCGAACCTTTCGAGTCCCCATTGAGCGATCGGCACACTGATCATCGACATCGACCATGCACCGCCCAGCATGAAACCAGATGCAACGCTGGGGTGACGCGGGAGCCAGCGTTGGGCGACACTAATGGACACGGGCATAGTGGCCGCGATACCGATTCCAGCTAAGGCCGCTAAAATGTATGTCCCTGGTAGCGGCAATCTTGGCAATAAATAGACGCTAGGCGTGAAAATAATTGGGATGGCCACTAAAGCAAATTTTTCGCGGTAGGGAGTTACAAAGAGTCCGGCACCGATGCCACCCAAAGCCATTCCGATCTGTGTAGCGGCAACGAGAAAGCCCAGTGTCGGCGCGACGTGATCCGATATTTGTTTGGTCGACCAGTCGGGATGCAACAAGCTCGAGTCATGGGACAACCAACGTAGGAACAGGTAAAACAACACCAAATTGACTGAAAAACGCAACACAGAAGAAATGTAAAGCAATAGGAGGGGGCCCCAATGTTCCCGGTTGTTTGCAGTCGGAGCGGGGTTGATCGATTGCGGACGCGATGCCCGGTGCGATGTACGGCCAACTGCCAGTTGTAACAAGCCAGCGAGAATTAAACCGGGTAATATCAACCAGCGAAAACTGCCAAAACCTGCCTCCGATTGGGCAAAGTACGGTGATACCATCGCCCCTCCCGCACTGCCCGCCATTCCCGCCACAAAAAAAAGGCTGACAAGTCGCGATCGTTGGCTGGGGATCATTTGCCCCATCGCTGACGCGGCTATTGGATGGTACATCGCCACGCCGAGCATCCCCCCACCGAACATCAAAAAGAGGGTCGCCGGCGAATTGGCTTCGCCCAGACAACAGAAACAAACGGTTGCCAAAGCGAGTCCCCAGCTTGCAAACAGCCGCGTGTCGAGCCGATCCGATAACCATGCAAAGAGTGGCTGTGTCACCCCCGACGCCAATGCACCAAATCCTGTAAACCATGCCGACTGTGTGGCGGTTAACCCGCAGCGAACTTCCAACAATCCCAGTAGGGCCGGGATCGAATTAGAATACGCATCGATCAAGATATGGGTTACGACGATCAACCCGATGGCCATGGGAACGGCAGACAACCCAAGTCGACGACGCGGGAATGATACGTCGGTCATGTTGCTGAACAGCAGGCGTAGGTTGTGTTGTTGCGGATGGTGAAAGCCCCGACGCGAAATACACCCCATTTGGCATA
Source organism: Planctomycetota bacterium (assembly GCA_027619595.1). GTDB lineage: Bacteria > Planctomycetota > Planctomycetia > Pirellulales > Pirellulaceae > JAQCHP01. Next base: position 2,308 of record JAQCHP010000234.1, on the reverse strand, counting down.
GGCCGCTATAGGTACGGTCGACAAAACCGATGATAGTTGGCTGGGAGGCCACAGGCGTGTGGTTGTCAACGGACAAGTGCCACTCGAACACATGAAGCGAGCGTCCGCCCCTACAATTCACCCCTCCCTACAATTCGACCTGTCGACCGTCCCAATCTAACACGCTACAGGACTTGCGGCCATAGGATCGCCCCGCAAACTACTAGTTCGAGCGATTCCTGCGGCGTCTAGCACAGAAAGCCCGGGGAAAAACGTCCGTTCGAAGTCGGAACCCTATACCCGCAGCGAGCAGCAGTTGGTACATTCAAGCAGTATAGCGGTGGTTGGGGCAAGGGACGCGAGCTTCAGGAAACAAGAACATGCGTTTTATCGAAATGACCGGAAAACACCTGACGGATATCGTTCGGGAGGACGAGATTCACTTGAAGGACCTCCCATCCGCTGGTATCCGGCATGACACGATAGTGCGAGTGAATCAGCAGGGTGACATCGAGGTTCGGCGTCCCGAGGGTTGGGATGTGATTGGCGGATTGCTGGGCGAATATGAAGCTCGTATCAAGCGAGCCACGGGCCTCGACTGGGCCTAAGTCGTGAGCGATTTATGTTCGCTCTTGTGGCATCTCGTGTGACCCGTTGTGGATCAGTTTTTTGCGTTTAACTAGCTTTGCGCCGCGTCTCTCGACCGCTCTTATGGCATTTTGTACTATCGTGGTGTATTGACAGAGAAAGTTTTGGCAAGGTAGAAGGATCTCCGAAGGATGGCAACGCAAGGTTTTCACGAAGTTGTATTGATACCCGGTGATGGGATTGGTCCGGAGGTATCCGATGCGGTGCGACGGATTTTTGCGGCAGCTGCTGCGCCGGTACATTGGGACGAGCATGTGGCAGGGATCGCGGCGATCGAGGGCGGGTTAGACGTTTTACCGGCAGCGACTTTGGAAGCCATTGAACGGCATCAAGTCGCTCTGAAGGGACCCTGCACAACTCCGGTTGGCGAGGGTTTTACTTCGGTCAATGTGCAGCTCAGAAAACGATTAAACCTCTACGCAGCGGTACGTCCGGTACGATCACTGCCAGGAGTTTCGACGCGATTCGAAAACGTCGATCTGATTATTCTGCGAGAAAACACCGAAGGACTCTACAGCGGCGTCGAGAACCAACTGACGAATGACGTTGTGATGAGCATGAAGGTGGCCACAAAGTCCGCTTGCACGCGAATTTCCCATTGGGCATTTCGGTTCGCCACGCAGCGTCGACGCAAGAAGATCACGGTATTTCACAAAGCAAACATCATGAAGCTGACTGACGGGCTCTTCTTGCGGTGTGCCAGATCGGTGCACCAAACGGAGTATCCGAATATCGACTACCAAGAGACAATCATTGATGCCGGGTGCATGAAAATGGTGCAAGATCCGTCGCAATTTGACGTGTTGTTGTTGGAGAACCTGTATGGCGACGTGGTGAGCGACCTATGTGCTGGGTTGGTCGGCGGGTTAGGGGTGGTACCTGGTGCGAACTTTGGCGACGTGGCGGCAGTATTCGAAGCAGTACATGGTTCCGCGCCAGACATTGCGGGTAAGGGAATCGCCAACCCCCTGGCGCTGTTAATGTCGGCAGTGATGATGTTAAATCATTTGTCGGCGACCCGGGGCGACGAGCGTTGCAAGGTCGCCGCCGAGCGAATCAAGACTGCCTACGATCAAGCTTTGGCCGACGGCCAGAAGACTCGCGACCTAGGTGGTGATCTCGGCACCGACGCATTTGCACAGGCCATCAATGATCGTTTGCCACCCCTGTAGGCCTAGTTAGCCAGCGCACGGCATGCCCAATGAAAACCGTGTATAGTGTGCAACGCGTGATACTTTTGCCAAGTAAGGGACTATTTCATGAAAGGGCCATTCGAACGACTGAAGTACGATCTACAACGAGTTTGGGAATGTCCGTCCTGCCACGCTCGTCCACGGACGCCCGGATCGGTGACATTTCGCTGGTGTCCATGCCAGGATAAGCTTCCGCAGTCGGAGCGGGTTGTTATGCGTTTAGTCGCTGACGGCGTGCGTCTCGCAGCGACGATCGCACGTCCGATTGTCCCAGCACCTCGATCTGCACCCATCCCATCATCACAATCTCCGCCAGCAGAACCCCGAGATGATGACTCAACAGCGTAAAGCGGTTTCCGCTTAGCAACCGAATATGCAGTATTTCTAAAATTTTCCAAATTTTACTGTTCGGTTTTCATCTAGCCCTGCGTCTTAGTGAGCAAGGGACAGTGGGTTCACACCGGATACCCACTTGGCCTGACCAAGTC
>JAQCHP010000233.1 GCA_027619595.1 Planctomycetota bacterium | reverse complement strand
GACTGCAAGTTGTCCAAGATGTCGCACGCAACGTCAAAGGGTCGATGCGTCATGACGTTACCTCAATACCACATCGAATCTGCCGCGTTACTTCTCTTGGTGCTAACCCAGAATCCAAGGCAGATTCATTTAACAGTGCGTATGCCAACTCGAACGAACAACCGAATTCCCGCAAGTTCGCGGCGGCCGAATATAACAAACGGTGCCGATCCCCTGTGCTTGCACCATTGCGAATAAACTCCATTGTCAAGGCATTGAGTTTGGCGGGACCTGCTTGCTGCTCCAGACGAGCTTTCGTCATTCGTGCGTAGGATTCCATGGCATTCCGCCAATCGTTCGCGGCGACCTCGTTACCAGTCGCTGTCGGCAAGGCGTCGAAGGGCAAAGGGACTTGAGCTAGCTCCGCAATCGCTTCGGGTTTCATGGTCATCAGCTCGTCGATCGAAATGCGTCGCTTGTGCAGTCCGGTCTTGCCATGCCGACTATTTGGTGCACGGAATGGCTGCGTTTTGCCGTAAATTGCTGGATCAATAACGATTGCACCAGCGATCGTCTCCGCAACGCGTCGTGACACACCATGGAAACCAACCGAAGGGGCTGCCGCATCGCCGAATACCCCGATTGGCAGTCCGACATGAAAACCTTTTCGCCCCGAGAAGAAGACCATCAACTCATCGTCGGCCAGCGAATAGCGAGTAACGGAGCACATCACCAGCCGCCGCGTTGCGTCGGTTGCGTCGCTCAAGTCGTCTCGGTCGACATCGAACCACAGGTACGAGTTCCAACAATTCCCGTCGTAACCGCGAACATCGACCGCCCATCCGTCATTACGGCTTTGGAAGTCGTCGCCGTAGCAAAACCCCGACAGGTATCCTTCTTTGTCAATTTGTGCCCTGGTGTCGCACTGACAATATGCCGAGAAAGCGGCGGCCCACTTGGTGAACCGCCGACTTTCCTGGTAACTGCCGGCAATGCGAAACCCATTGGGCGTCGCATCGTTGCTTAAAATGGTGCGTCTCCTTCGCTGTCGAAATCGTCTGGGACCGGCTGGTCGACGCCAATTACATCAAACGTCCTGACCCAATTGAACTCTCGTCCATCGTCGCCCTTTCGCAACGCCACATTCACTTTGCAACGAATGCCCTTGGGCAGCTCCTGGCCCAACTGCTCCATTTGGACAATGCCAATTTTGGCCAATTCGCGTTGAGCCTCGTGTGAAGAAGCGGAGACCGAAGCCCTACGACGCAATGACCAAGCCAAGATCGGACTACAAATGAAGGACTTACGTCAAAGTACCAGTGCCATTCGGATCTGACCCCGGCGCAGCTCCTCCAGGTGAAGGGGGCGCGCCACCTGACACCCTTATTTGCCCTGCTTCACCACTACCGGAACATGCAACGCACTTGGATCGTATTTTCGCAAACTGCAAAGTCTGCCACGTCAAGTATCACGACGTCCGGCTGAACGAGAAACAATAGCCAGCATATCTGTGTCTTCAGAATTCCGCCTGAAACTGTGTGCGGAACAGCGTGCCGTCATCGCCTGCCAGAACATCCGATGTGGTGTTCTGCAGCGGGCTGCCGTCCAGAGATGTGACATCAAACGACACCTTCATCGTGGACTTCTCCAGAGGGTACCAGTTGAAACCGGCGGAGTACTCGGACGCATTTCCAGATTCGCCGCTGACCTGCGAATATCTGACGTTGAAGTCCAGCAGTTTGGGAATCAGGAAGTGACCGCCTTCCACGAAGAAGCCTCGTTGGAAGATGTCCGAAACGGGCAGCGGGCCGTTGCCTTGAATTTGTTCGATCCAGCGCAGAAACAGTTCGGCGTCGACGCTCCAACCGCGATGCTTCCATGCGGCGTCAACGCTGTACAGCACAACATCGAAATCCGACACGGTCACTCCGGGTGCCAGGGCTCCCGGCTGCGTCAGTCGAGTTCCATCCGCCAGACGAATGAAATCCGCTTCATCGAGCGGAACTCCGGCAACGCGTCCGGCCTGTGGGGAATACACGAATGAGTGACCGATGCGAATGAGTGCCTCGTCTGAGTTGCCGAAGTCGACCAACTCGCCGCCGAAGTCTCCCAGTAGATCGAAGTAGTTTGTGGCCGCGAATGTCAAACGGTCGTCAGACGCTGCGTTGGGGATATTCGCCGAAGAATAGCCATTGCCGACCATCAGTTCGTAGTGACCCGAATCGCCCAGCGTTCCGACTCCAAACACTCCGATCGTGCGGTCCGGACGGAAGAAGTCGGCGGCCATCGGACGATCGATCAAGCGAGTTCGACGAGCTCCCAGCAGCCATTGTCGGCTTCCCGGGACCTTGCGTTTTCCCATTTGAATCTGAAACGAATCGCTGAACTTCCACGCCCACCAGTAATCGAAGAAGTCGAGCGTATGGTTGCCGTCCGTGTCACCATCGATCTGAATGAAGTAGGTCGAACGTTGATCGATGACATGCCCCGACAGGTTCAGTCGCGCTCGTTCAATGTCGAAAGCGTTGCGCCTCCGTACAGGCTGAGTGACCCCGGCATTGTCGGTCCAGGTGTTGGCATCTCGTGCGAACACGTGGTGCCGAAACTGCACCCAGCCTTCCACCTTCAGATCGAACGGATGCCGCTTCGGATCAATCGGCCTGATGACGAAACCATCATCGTAGTCGGCATAAAAGTCCAGCTTGTGGAACTTCTTCTCTGAGTCCTCTTCGCCGCACGCGGGCGTCGCGGGAAACTCCGCTGCGACGGGAATCCGCACAACATTGGACGGCACACATGATTCCCCGCCGCTTACGGGAATGGTCCCGAACAGACTCGTCTGTTCGTCCAGACGCTCTTCCAGTTCGAAGATCCGCTTTGCCTGAGCATCAATCTGCGATTCCAGTTGCTCGATCGGATCGATCGAATCGTTCTGATGCACCGGCTCCGCTGTCAGTTGACCGAATGTGACGGACGGCATGCAGAAAGTTGCGGCCAATAGTGTTGCATAGATTGTGAAACGTCTGTGCATGATGATCCCGTTGTCGTTCCTCGGCGGCACTCGGAGTTTTCATTCGTTTGCACGGGCGCATGGTCCGTAGGCATTCACCGGAGATGACCGGTATACACAATTCATTGGTCTTCTCCTAGCCGTGATTTGCTAGAGCGTATCTCAAAACTTTGGCTTGCTAGCTAAACGTTTCGCCGCCGCCGTTCGTAGAAGGTCGCGAAAGGAGACCTTCGATGACGGACCGATCCCGCTTGTGTGCGGGGTCCAGGACGGAACCCGGTGCTGAAGACCTGCAGGCGGAGCTCAGTGACGAGCACTGGCTGCTGATTGCTGACTTGTTCGCCAACCCGAAGCCGAGCCCCAAAGGCGGCCGCCCCATGGCCAGCCCGCGGGCCTGTTTCGAGGGCGTGTTGTGGATGCTCCGCAGCGGCGCGCGGTGGAAAGACCTGCCGCCAAGGTTCCCTTCACGTTCGACGGTGCATCGTCGGTTCGTCGAGTGGGTCGGCGTCGTTGTGCGTCGGCTCCGACTAGCTATCCTCGTCGCCATCTAAGCTCGCCCGCCATCGCTGAATGGTAGCCTCAATATCGTCCAACGCCTCGTTGAGTAATGCTAAAGCATCTCGCCCGTATTGGCGTTGGAGTAGCTCCCCGAGGTCTCGAAGCCGACCGGTCAATAAAGAAAAGAATTGATCGGTCACCTCCACCGATATAATTGACTTCTCCATTTCGAGCAGTTGGATCTCAAGCTTCTTTGCTTCCAGTCGTCGCTTGTATTCCAGCGCAGAATTCTCGACGGGCAACGTTAACTTTGTTCTCCTGTGAACCTCCTCCTCTCTCCACGCGACAAGCTTCGCGGCGTTGAATGATCCGTCTTCATTGCGAGGCAACGTTGGACTTGTCTGGAGACTGCTTGTGCTGCGATACCCAAGCAGCCAAGCGGCTGCTCTGGGAGGGATTCTTTCCAACTGAGCAACGGTTATTGGAACTGTCATTTGGTTCGTTCTCCTGGGACGTCGAAAATGGGAAAATAGGTATTTCGTAAAAGTTTCCCCCCCTCGATACCTCCGGCAAAGCCCGCACCGGGGTCCCCCAGTAAAGGACCCAAAAGGCCCACCGGGGCTTGTCAACGCGTGGGTGGCAGAGGTTGACGTATAGCAGCGTGCCGGCCGTCGCCCGCCATATCTTCTGTGAGGCCCTCCAACGCAGTCAGCAACAGGTTACGGATGCGTGGCGTCATTGTCAGGGGAGTGCCGTCAGGCGTAGCAGCGATGCGCAGTAGCTGGCCGCTGAGTGTGGCCTTGGCTGTGTCGTCTAGTTTGGCCCAACGCTGCTGATGCTGAGCCAGATCATCGCCAACTGTGCCACCTGTTGTGCCACCTCCCGAATAGATTGCGTTATTCTCCGAGGAATTCGCCATTAGTTCTATCCCCGTAGGGGGTACTGGTGCGCCCCCGTTTTCCCCGAGAAAACCGCAATTCTCGGGGAAAACAGGGGGTAAGTGGCACAAGGGACCGTAGCCAACGCTTCGGCAGTCGTTTCGCCGCAATCCCGTTCCATCACGTAGAACGGGTCTCCAGGCCCGTTGAGCAAACGTAGGCCGGGTGCTCATTCGTTCAATCCCTACCCGACGCCCCCCCACAAAGACGAAAATTGAAGTCGCCTCGTTTCTCGATCGAGGTCTTCTCCATTGGGAAATTCGCCCTTACCCCGTGTGGCTCCATCAAAGACCGATTTTTTTTGAAGCAACCTCGATGAGTGCATCGAGCGGCCAGCTCAGGCCGGCTCAAAGAACGTCCAACGGAGAAGTCTATCGATCTGGCTTGTCAGTGATGGCCGGGGGATTCAGTGCTCTTAGCTCTCGAGCATTTTTTCAACCATCTGAATGCGTGCCGCCGTTTCGGTGCGTTTACCTGCATTACGTACCCATTTCAAGGTCTTGTCACGCCGATGGACGGAACACGCTCGGATGTGATGCAGACACTCGCTCGCGCGTCGTGCTAGTAGCGGTGGAACCCCTGTGCGTAGATTTCGAATTCCGCGTGACAACGCACCGCCTTCTCCGTCCGTCTCACACCGATCGCGAAAACGCCGTGGTCTCTTCACCAGCACGACGCGCGAGCGAGTGAACGAATTTAATCCGCATGAAACGTCGTCTGGCGGAGCACAAGTATTTAACCACGATCCGATAGCGCACGCCGTTGGCAACCCGTTCAACACCGACGACAATATCAGAAAAATTCTCCGCAGCGAGCGAGGCAAGCTCGGGTAGTGACGGGGGGAATTCGCGGTGTGCGTTCTGGTTTTGAACATCGCCCTACCGAGACAAGCTCGGGTAGTGACGGGGGGAATTCGCGGTGTGCGTTCTGGTTGTGAACATCGTCC
>JAQCHP010000232.1 GCA_027619595.1 Planctomycetota bacterium | reverse complement strand
ACTTACCTACGTAGCACGAACGCAATCGATTTGACCCGTTTTACCCACGGATTCATCGGAAGAGCCTTTCCTTGTGATGTGGATCGTCGCGCAGGATAAGTCGATCAAAACGGAGGTTTCTCACTATTTTGTCGATCCGCTCGGCAACCACCCTATCGGCCGCCCGTCCAAGTCCTCCAGCCGCGGCTCCATGATCGAAACCTCCGCCAGCGGTAGCGTACCCGATGCAGAGGGTGTTGCCGCTGGCCGGGGCCGACATACCAACAGTGATGAAAAACGCGACTCCCAGGCCACAAAAATGCTGGGAAACTGGTTACGCACGGACGACGAACAGCTCGACTATTGGATCGAAAAGGCGCAAACCACTCGCAAGGCCGTCGTCAAGAAATCGACAATTGTTACCAGCCAGTCTGAGATTGACGAAGAGGCAGCTCGGAAACTCGCATCCGATATGAAGAACGAGGTGGAATCCAAGATCCCTAAAGAATGCGAAGGAAATTTACAAGGATATGCTCATCGAATCGCTACAGCATGTCAAATGGCAGGAAGTGGCCGAAGACATTATGACCTATTAAACGACTTCGAGCTTCACGAGGTCACGCTAAATGACCTCGACGTGCAATCCGCGGGCTGCACGTTCGCGGTGCCGCGTGTTATCAATGAGCACGGCGATTTCCGCAGCGGCATAGACGCCTGAAATGCGAAGCAGCGGGTGGGACTCATCGGACGCGGAAATTCGCACCGTGCCAATCCCCAAGATACGGTCCCAGAGGGACTGTTCCACTCCGATATCATCGACGTCAATGACTTCGGTGAAGTTCGTGGACCGGTATAAAATTCCTTTCTTGTAGACGATACGACGACTGGTCAACAGGTACGATTCATTCCAGTGGCGATAGGCGAGGTAGACCAACAAGAATCCCCAGATGGCCAGCAGGCCCAACCAAAAGACTTGGCGATAGGAAAGTTCCGAGGCGATTTGGGTCTCTGTAGGTGCAGCGACGGACCAAACGACTGTCGCGATCACGGCCAATAGCATATGTGGGATCAATGCACGCCACGAGACGTGCCCGACCCACAGAGTCTGCTCTTCAGGCAGTACACCGCCGTAGGAAAAACTGCGGGGATTCGGTGACGCGCTGTTGCTACTGGCCACCGAAACTCCGCAATTGCTGCAGTAGCGAGCATTCTTCGGAATCTCAGCTTCGCATTGGCTGCATTGCATAGGACGTTTACCTCCTGGCTTTTGTCGACCGCCGATGGAACCTTTGACGACCCGGAGGGCCGCTGCACGGTTACTACTCCACCGCTCTCCTTACTTCATTCGGCGTTCGACTCTTTATCGTAGATGGACGCACAAGTAGACAGCAGACAGCAGAACGTAGGATTATAGCAATTTGCGGTCGGGGGGGGCCGTAAGACGATACGAATAGGGAAAAGGCATTATTGCACTTGGTTCTCTTTTTCGCGGCCTTCGATTACACTTACCGAGGCTGTTTTTGCGGTAATCCGCTGGGGCGAAAGGAGACACACGGCGATGCGGTGTCCATACTGTCACGCTGACAATGATCGGGTGATTGACTCACGCACAAGTCAGGACCGATTTTCGATCCGTCGACGTCGTGAGTGCATGTCGTGCAACCGTCGCTACACGACCTATGAACGCCTCGAAGAAATGGACATTCGCGTCATTAAGAAGGACGGAGTTCGGGAACCGTTCGACCCGGAAAAAATACGACAGGGTCTGCTGCGAGCCTGCTGGAAGCGCCCAGTCAGCGAAGAACAGATCGAATCGATGGTGGGAGCCGTGGAGCGGGAAATTTATACCGATTTCGATAGCGAAATTGATAGCCATCGGCTAGGGGACATCGTCATGAATCGGCTCAAGGAGATTGATCAGGTGGCGTACGTCCGATTCGCTAGTGTGTACCGGCGGTTCGAAGACGTCCATGACTTCGTCGACGAATTGCAACCGATGCTACGTTCCCCAAAAAACACGGGGGGCAAGCCAAAACGGACCGATTCTGCTAGTGATCCCGTCGAAGAATGAACTCTCCAACCGAAACCAGCGATCGACGCGCTGCACTGTCAGGTAACCGCTGCAACTGCTTGCGTGCCGATTCGATGTACGATTCAGCAACTCGGCGAGTGTAAGTAAGAGCATCGGTTTTGAGGTACCATTCCATTAAACCTTGCTCACGAGTTCGAGACGGCGATCGAACGAGTTCATAAATTTCCGTCCGCTGCAACTCGTTCACACGGGAGAGCGCATGGATTAGGGGGAGAGTTAGCTTGACTTGCTCGAGATCGGAGCCAAGTGTTTTTCCTACCTGTTTCTCACTGCCCACGATGTCGAGCAAATCGTCCATAATCTGAAATGCGATACCAATGTCACGTCCATATCGCGACATTGCAGTTTGGATTTCTTGAGTCGCCCCTGCGCAGCGTGCTCCCAATTGACAGCTGCAATCGCAGAGAGCCGCGGTCTTCCCTTCAATCATGGAAAGATAGGCCTCTTGATCGAGGGAAAAGTCGCCAGCGGTGCGAATCTGACGCAGTTCTCCCTCACACACGCGATTGGTTGCGTCCCCCAAAATTTCGCATGCGCGCGCATCCCCCGTCGTGCTGGCAAGGTAGAACGAATGAGTGAATAGGTAGTCGCCCAGGAGTACGGCAGCTTGGTTGCCCCACAGTCGATGAGCCGTTGGTCGGTGCCGGCGCTGGTCGGCTTGGTCCAAGATATCGTCATGAATGAGTGTGGCCAGATGAATCATTTCCACGCATGTTGCGAGGCGCACCTGATTTTTGGCCGAATTGCCGCTGGCGCTTGCTGAGAGGAGCAAAAGGAGTGGCCTGAGGCGTTTGCCGCTAAGCTCCCCGCAATGCTCCAGCAGTGGCTGTAACTCGGCATGACGAGCCCGCAATTGCTCCTGCAAGCTCTCCTCCACCCTGCCCATGCCCTCCAGCACCGGGGCTACGAGTTCAAGTAGGGGGGATGGGGTAATCGATGCTTGCGAGTTATCCGTTTGCGTCGTGGACAAAGTGGCCACTCTTGCCCCCTTCTTTTTCTTCTAAGCGTAATTCCCGGATCGTCATCCTGCGGTCCAGCGACTTGCACATATCGTATACGGTTAGAGCCGCGACGCCAGCGGCGGTCAGGGCCTCCATTTCCACACCGGTCCTCCCAACGCATCGTACCGTAGCCTCGACTCGCACCGATTCGGGCCCAAGTGGCTGAAAATTGACCTGCACGCCGGAAAGCGGCACAACATGGCAGAGCGGGATAATCTGCGGAGTGAGTTTGGCTGCCTGAATGCCGGCCAGACGAGCCACTTCCCAAACATTTCCCTTCGCCAACGTTTGGTTCTCTACTGCCAGTAACGTTTCCGCGGCCATGTGAATGACCGCCGTGGCCCGCGCAGTCCGCACGGTTTCGGGCTTGACACTCACATCGACCATGCGACTGGCCCCGTGGTCATCAAAATGTGTCAATTGGGTCATCCAACACCTGCCGACAAAGTTTCCCGGCCGAACGAATCGGCAGTTCCCTGCTGTGTAAGGTCTGACTGAAGGTAGAAACCGCAATTGTGCCACGTTCCTTAACCCAACGTCAGCACCCTCCACCCAAGAATTGCCCAAATTAACCCTGTGCGGCCGCCAATTTTCGTCGCCGGGGAGGAAAACTCAGATCCTAACGGTTCGAGAACGTACAAATAAGAACGTACGATCTTTCCGTATCCGGGCGAGAAATCCGGAAATTTGCGTTAGGGTTTTGCTCCCTTCCACAGGAGTTGACGGAATTCCACGTCGAAATACTCAGACTGGAGTCCAATCCGGCCGCGGTCGACATCGCATTCGGTCCACCGGTTTGACTCATGGCCGTTTATCCATACCGTGATCTCGCGACCATTACAACCGATCTCCATCGTATTCCACTCACCGGCTGGAAGCATCCATTCCCTACCGGTCCCGGAAACGACCCATCGTTCCGGTTTTCCATTCACAGGGCGATCGCCAAATATGTCTCCCACGAAGGGAGCCTCGGTATTGTGAGCGATCTGAATTTGATGCCAAAGCGAGGGGCCTTGATTTCGGACGTACGCTCCACTGTTGTATTCAGGGTCGCCTTCGATCTTACGGAATCGCCACTCCAAATGAAACACACCGTCTCCAACACTCTTGTCGTACAACAACATCTCTTTTACCCCGACCCCCGCGCAGTTCAGGATTTTGGATTTTGCATCCACGCTCCACGGGTCCTTCAAGCTAATCGTCGTGGACGGAGCGATTGTTTCTCGGCTCCATCCCTTCAAATCCGCTCTCGGCAGTATGTCGAGCCAACCATCCGGATCCGAATCCAAAGCGGTCTTTGGTCGGGAAATACCGATTTCGGCACTCAACGTGCGACTTTCCAAACACACCAATATTGTCATCCACAACATGCACGCTGCGGCTAACCTACACACTAGCGTCATCACGGCATCTTCCTCCTGGAGACTTGGCTTCCCGTTCAAATTACGCAATTACTCGGGTGACAACTATTGAACCCGATTGCAAGGCAGCCGTCAACCATCATACGCCTAGATCAAGATCTAGCGATTTCATGCCTCGGCGAGACATGTTTTCTCAGATATTCACCCCAGACGGTCGACGTCGTCGTTTACGCGTGCGCACAAGAACCCATAGCCGAACACGATGTCAGGCATGCCGCTCCGTAGATTCGGAAGTAGACGTTAAGACGCAGGTATGTCCCGCTGTTTATCGACCATTTCTTTTGCGAGGCAGTTGCATTTCCGCTGGATCGAGTCTTCCATGCAAATAATGATTCAGAGCAGCAACAGCCGATTTCCGCAATATTTTCCCAAATTTTCCTGTTCGGTTTTCACCTAGCCTTACGTCTTAGTGAGCAAGGGACAGTGGGTTCACACCGGATACCCACTTGGCCTGACCAAGTCGTGGCCGGAGATATTGGATCGCACTGGTCGTCCAGCGCGAGTCCGGTCATGACCAATCGCCGACTTTTGCCGGCAGAGACGAAAGGAACCTAGGATGGCAACGCCACGGAAAGATGTTTTTGACCCGGATGTCGTGGGGATTTATCATTGCATGACACGTTGTGTCCGGCAGCTTTTTTTGCTGGGAAGTGATCCGAAGTCGCTCGCCGAAAATGCAGGTCGATGGGAATTTTGTGAGTTACGCCTACAGTTCCTGGCGGGGCTATTCGCCATCGATGTTCTTGACTTCGCGCTGTTATCGAATCACATCCATACGCTGTTGCGCAACCGGCCGGATGTCATTTTGGCGTGGTCCGACCGTGAGTTGGCTCGCCGATGGCTGACGCTCCACCCGTCCGACATCCCGTCGAGCGACAAGGATCGGAAGCTGACCGAACAGGTCATCGACCAAGTC
>JAQCHP010000050.1 GCA_027619595.1 Planctomycetota bacterium | reverse complement strand
CGATCCGTACTAGCACGACGCGCGAGCGAGTGATTGCGTCGAATCCTCGCGTGATTTCGTCATCTGGCACGTATGGATTGTCTCAGCGTTCACGAGCGTCACGCACGGGCCTGCATCAAGGCTCCGGTTCCGGAGAGCGTGTTACGCGATCCGTACTAGCACGACGCGCGAGCGAGTGATTGCGACGAATCCCCGCGTGATTTCGTCAACGGGCACGTATGGACTGTCTCAACGTTCACGAGCGTCACGAACGCGGGCTCGATTGACAAATCGATTTCCGCCACCACTTTACATACCTCTGGATCGAGCTGTATACTATACTGTACAGTATGTTCTACGAAAGGAGTTTCTTATGTATGACGATCCCTTGGCTTTTTTTATTACTTGGACGACGTACGGTACGTGGCTACCCGGTGATGACCGTGGATGGGTCAAATGGCATCAGGGGCATCAACCACGCGACAAGCGACTCCGTCGCGCGGCGGAGAAACTTCTGCGGGACGCGCATTCACGTTGCAATGGGACCAACGGCAAACGGTGATCGCAACGATTCGAGATCACTGTGCGTTTCGCAATTGGATCTTACACGCTGTCGATGCTCGAACCAATCACGTCCATGTTGTCGTTTCTGCTCCTGGATATGCACCCGAGACTGTCCGGGAACAATTGAAAGCATGGTGTACGCGAAAGCTAAAACAACAGGGACGACTCGACCGTCGCGATTTTTGGACGGAAGGGGGAAGTCTCCGTTGGATCAATTCGGATGACGATTTGGAGGCAGCAATTCGGTATGTCCTGGAATGTCAAGATGCTCCGATTAAGGTAGAAGAATAGTTCGATTGCCGGCGTGGTTGGTGACGCACGTTCCTGAAGAACAAATATTGTCGCTCCCGTAGACGAGATTGCGCGGGGGTATGACGCAATCACTCGCTCGCGCGTCGTGCTAGTGCGGACGTGCGGATTTTTTGGGGTGTTGACGGTTTTTGTGACGGAGTGACGTTGGTTGGTGAGGCAATCACTCGCTCGCGCGTCGTGCTAGTGCGGACGTGCGGCTCTTTTTGGGTGTTGACGGTTTTAGTGACGGAGTGACGTTGGTTGGTGAGGCAATCACTCGCTTGCGCGTCGTGCTAGTACGGACGTGCGGCTCTTTTTGGGTGTTGACGGTTTTAGTGACGGAGTGACGTTGGTTGGTGAGGCTATCACTCGCTTGCGCGTCGTGCTAGTACGGACACGAAGACCAACAAAGTGAAATGTCCTGGGCGGCGGTTACGATCTCGCGAATGTCGACTCGCGTGGGGCCTGATAGGCAATTCGCAAATGCGGAGTTTCGATGCGTACGTTTCCACGGCCAAGTGATTCCACGCAGGCGGCGACCATACCCGTTGTGAGGAGTGTTCGCTCGATCGGACAGGGGGATCGGCCGGTGGTAAATGTGGCTTCCGCTTGCGACATGAGGGCGGCGGAATAGACCACATTCGGTGCGGGTGGGAGTTGAAATAGGGTCGACAAGGGTTCCGGCTCATCCTTCAGGCGAGCCGCAAAAGTAAAGTCACCGACCAGTCCCTCGATCATCAACATCGTTCCTTTGAGGCCGTCTGCATACTCAAGCCGGTATGCAATAGGATCGCTGACACGTTCTCGCATCTGGGCCAACGTTGGATAGCGATGACTAAATGTCTTGGGTTGGGACAAAGTATGACTGCGGCACAGGCATGCCTCGAAGAGGCACGCATCCCATCCGCCGCGGTCCCAAGCGCCGGCATTCATCGCCTGCCAAAAAGCGTCGCCTCGAAGGGCTTGTACGGCCACGATCCCCTGCTCACCGCCGTGCCGTCGTTCCGCCATGCATTGGATCATCTCTAGGGCGTGGAAATCGTAGCTATCGACGTCGCCGATCGAGATACCGATCACCTCTTCTACTTCGGCACCATAGGGCATGTCGATGGCTGGCATCCGCCAAGTGACCGGCAGCGACGAACCTGCTGAAAATGCAAAATTCAGTTCGCGGGATAGGTCCACCATTTCTTGCGCCCATTCCCATTTCCACGATAAGTGCTTGTCGTTGAAAACGGCCGCCGTTCGTTGGTCTTGTCGAAATACGTCGGTTACCTGCTTGAAGAACTCGTAGCGAGGATACTTTTTCTGGCCAAATTCGTTGTTCGGATATTCTCCGTGCTCACCAATGATCAACACGGCGTCGACCGCCATTTTGTCCCCTCCGCAACGTAGCGTCTCGGCAATTGTGGGATAGATCGAAAAGCCAAACTCTGCTGCCCGCTGCCGACTTAAATCGTTTTCTGGTCGTTGGTCGACAAAGGCAGATACAACTTCGAACGGTGGCTGATGCCAGCGGCCCTTCCAGGGATACCCATGGAGAAATCTTTCGGCCATATGCCAAGCGTGGGAACGTTCCCACCATACCGTTGTCACTACCGCCAATCGTTTTCGTTCGGCCGGCGGTGCACTCGCAGCGGCCAGAAGCGGACTTGCGATACCCGCAGCGCCAACAGCTGACAAAAAGTCGCGACGTGTCAACATGGTGCAAACTCCGGCACTATATGAAAGGTAAGAACGGTTCTTCATCAGATGCGTAAGAAGATCTTGCGGCGAAACATCCACCAGCAGACCAGCCAAAACACCATGCCCACCAGACAATGGCGAAAAATCGACTCGTTGAGGATTCCCCAGTTCGCCCAGCCACTCGAGGCTCCCTCAAGATTGAATAGTTTGGTACCCGTCAAGGTCGTGAGCCAAGGATTCAAATGCTTCTGCAATGTTCTGGCTGTCCAAGGCCTCAGCAGCATCCCCATCGCGTAAATTGCTATGGAATTCATGCCGACAACCACAAACGGAAAGGTCCATCCGCGCAGCCGGAGGACGTCGATCACACCAAATAACGTGGCCAGGACGACGCAGCAGATGCCGCCGGAATACAATGCCCACGAAGGGGTCCAGAGCCGTTTGACCAAGGGGCAGCCGCAGGCGTCCCCAATCTGACCACAAACGACTCCCGCAACTCCCATCGCCAGCAAGATCGCAAGTTTGCGGGTCGTACTCGAATTCGAACGTAGTAACTCGCCGCAGATTAATCCCATCAACATGGTCGCCAGCGATGACAAAAAATTCAGCGACTGGTAACCCCCAGGATTGAACGTGAATGCCTGCGAACGAGGGGCCCAGTTGAGCAGGATGCGGTCGACGGCGTGCCCAAGGTTGGCATTCTTGTGCCAGGCAGTGGGGACGTCGGTAAGATGCTGCTGGGCCCATTCCGCAGTCACGCCGACGTCTGGGGCTCCGATCGATAAGTCGATTCCCTTCGCCGGGTAACCGACGTACGCCAACCATACCCCCGCCAGTAAAGTCAATCCGACGAGGATTTGTCGGGGCAGTGGTCTCTGCCAAAGTAGGAACAAAAACGTGTAGCCGAGTCCGATTTGCGTCAAGACATTCATCAGGGACCACTCGGTTTCATTCCCGTTGGAGATCAAAAAGATGCCCAATACGCAGAGTAGCACCGACCGTTTCATGGCATGAGCGAACATCTGCCACCACGAGTCGCCTCGCGCCCTACGCTGCACGTACGAATAGGCGAGCGACACGCCGACCATGAACATGAACGACGGTTGGATCAAATCCCAGAAGGAAGCTCCTACCCATTCGGTATGCGTGAATTGAAACTGTACGATCTGCCAAAATCTTGAATTGGGTGTGAGGGCCAAGTGCTTCCCAGCGGCTTCGGCCAGGCCGAAGCCGTTAAATGCCAAAGCAACCATGATCATGCCCCGGTAGACGTCCAAGCACAACAATCGTGGGGATATCGCGTGTGCGTCGGGATCTGCCGATGTAGTGCGAGTCATGGTGATACCCGTTAGAGGACCGACGCGTCATGCGTGGTGGAAACGCTTTGCTGATTTTTCCACAGGAACAAGATACGAGATTTAATGGGTGGGTGTGAGTCGTTATCCGAGCCGAACACATCGGGGAGATGAAATAAAACCTGGTCGGGATGGGCCTCGAGGATCTCGACAAGTTTGGCGATCGCGTCGTACGTCAAATGGATGCGCTGCGGATCGGAAAGTAGCTGCTCCCAGGGGAGCCTCGGCATCAAGCGGATCATCTTCGCTTGGTTGGACATTTCGCTACGCGCGTCTTCGGCTTCTTCGCTTTGCCACAAATATCGAAGATATCCTGTAAGTGAGACAGATTGATTTTTGCGCGCACGTTGCTTCAAAGTGCGTTCCGCTACGGCCTTGAGTTCGTCGGGCGAAATATGACCGTACGGGATCGCCTTTTCAATAGCGTCGAGATCTGCCGCTAGGTCCCCTGAACGAGTGTGTGCGCGCGACAAGAGCAACTGACGCTGTACTGCGTAGAGCATTTCCGCATCGGCGCCCAATTTGAGTAGGCCATTGATGGAGACTACGGTTCCGTGAACCTGGGCTCCCATGTCGTCGCACAAGTATTCGATCGATTGAGCAAGTCGTGATCGATGAAATCCAGACAGGCTCCAGAAACCACTGGCAATCAGGGCGATGATAATCGGACCAAAGGCGTCCGAAATGTTTGCAATCTGCACAACGTAAATGTTGACGAGTGTCCCCAGGGTCAAAGTGAGGATACGAAATTGGTCGCTTACCAAATAGTAGCGGTAGTAATGCCCAAGTTCATGTCCCATGATGTCTTGCACCTCTTCCGGTTCCAGCTTGTGCAACACTTGCCGGTTGAGGTAGACTCCATTGAGCGAGCGAAAAAATAGACCTAGTCCCAGGCGTACGGCGCCCGCGTTGAGCGACTTGCTGGCCGTGACGTACACGGGAATCTGGTCGTCGGGAAGATTGAGTCGGCGTAGCGTGTCCTGGAAGAGCGACCGCAGGACGTGTTTGTCGAATTGCCCGAAACGTGTCTGCTCCTTGAGATGATCAATCCGCTTCTTGTTGTTCGCCCAGAGCGTTAAGACACTGAGCAGTATCGGACCGTACATCATCGCACAGGCAAGGACTGGTAAGATTGGATGATCGGCGACATCCCGCCAATTGATCTGCCAAGCCAGAAGGAAGCAGAAGATTGACTGCAGTGCGACGAGGATCCATGCGTGGCGATTTGCAGCGTCTATCTGACGAACGAGTTCTTTTCGCAGCGGTACGTTGCTCATGGACAAAAATCCGTCATAGTACCTTTTGTCGCGATGAAATTGTCTCGTCGCGTATTTCTAGAACGACGCGTCCAAAATGCGGCTTAAGTAACCGGAGGATGGCTTACTTCTGGCCTGATAGTAGAGGCGTCCTGGACCGGTGTAGCGGTTGACGAAACCCTCACCGGACAAAAGTGAGTCTTTAAGGCTCTTGGTGGCTTTAACAAACTGATAAGTTACCGTGTCGGAAAAAGCGATTACGAAACGATTGTCGACGACAAAATGCTCGCCCGGTTCTAGGGTTTTGGTCATGATCGCACCGTAGGCTTGGCAAAAAACTGTTCCGTGTCCCGAGACGTTGAGCAAAAAGAATCCTTTGCGAGAGAGAATCCCTTTAATCCCTCCGTATCGGATCTGTAGATTGCAGTCACCGATGTTCGCCAGGTAGGATCCCTGCGTGAGGTAATAGCTTCCAGCGTCCGCCAGCGGGAGTTCCAGGATATCGCCGAATACGTCGGGGGCCAAAGTAAGTTTTTGGTCGTCGCGAATAGCGGTGAACTCAGCGACAAAGAAGCTTTCGCCACCCAGCAGGCTCTTGAACCCACTGTACCATTTTGACAGAGGGGGCGATGAGCTAGGGGGCGAGGAATCGTCGGGCGACTTAGCGGTGGCGAACGGGGCTGAAGTTGATGAGGACTCGCTGGTGGAATCGATGGGCGTCCGGGACTGCGCAGGATTTTCATTCCGTCGACCGATGCGTGCCGCTAAGCGGATACCGCTCGTCATTGCGAGCATACTGTTCGGTTGGGCGACTACCGACTCGCCTTCGCTCAGACCGATCTCAAGCACCGACGAGACGGGCTGGAATCTGAGTGAATATTCCATGGGTTAGGAGTACAGGCAGATGCAATCTACCTTTAGATGTCCTCCTCCACACCGGGTGACATCCGTTGCTGCACGAGGTAGCCAATAAATGCAATGACCGCCAGGATGCCCAAGAATATGAACAGGGCCACCATGCGGGAAACTCCCAGGACGTCGGATATCCCAGTCACACAGATGTCATAAATGACGATGCGGATGAACCAGCTGATGATCCCGCCGATGCCACGGCCACCACGCGCCATTAACAGAGTCCCGTACGAGTCGCGCACCATCGAAATACTCCCGATCTTCCCTAAGGTTCAGGCAAATCAAGCCAAGTTGCCCACGACGGAGAGTTTACCCTACTGGGTGCGGATTCGCAATATTAAGTCCGTATCGGACATGAGAAGTCGTCAGCCTGCGGGAGCCAACGATGGCGGGCCGTTTTCGGGCTGCGGCCGGGGTCGGGAAGTGGTATTTTTGATCTTACCCGACGTGTAGCCTTAATGGATGCCGGTCGATATCAACTAGCGCTTCATGATCTTGAATGTCATGGCGCGCTTTGCTGTCTCCGGACCCTTAGGATTGATGATCTTTTTTCCGTCGCCGGCGAAAGGTGGATGCCGCAATGGCCGAGGAGACGGCAGCCAACGCACCCGTGGCGGGCTCAGGGATCCCTCGCGTGATCACACGAACTTGATCACCTGGATTTGCGGCAGTCAAGTCGAGCCGAATCGTTTGCATGTCAGGATTGAGGGTGCTGCTCTCGGGGCCGAATTCAATTCCACCCAGGCCAAAATGCGAGCCCGGGTAGAGTGTTAAAGGGTTTCCCAAGAAGTCGGTCTTGAACAGCCGGTCATCGCTAGGAAGGTCCGATGTGACGATGATGCCCAAAATCTGGCTGCTGAACGTAAACTGCGCTACGCGATCCGCTGCGCTTTCCGGATCGAAATAAAGCAGATGGCTACTAACTACCGTGCCTTGCGTAATTGTCGCATTTGCGGAAGTAAAGGGCTGGTTATAAACGCCCGGTGAAACGATGTCGACGACGATATCTCGATCAAGTATCACATTTTGTCGTTCGTTCCATCCGTGGATCAACCGGTTGGTACCAGTGTCGTTAAAGAAGTTGGCTGTAGCTCCAGTGTTGGGCGTATTATTCGGGACAAGTATGTTCCCTGCCCCCATGACACTTACGAGAGCTGCCTGCGCCTGCGTTGAGATAAACGCCATGCCGCACACTGCGGCAAGAGTCATTCGCCTTAGGGTCCGGTTCATTGGTTCTACCTCAGTGTTGTAAATCCGTGGAGCTAGTAGTAGACCCGTTCGTTGCCTGTAACTGTACAAACAACTACCTGTACAAACTCCACGCTAGTTACCACCCGAAAGAGTGTCAATAAAAAATTTTGGTGGAATTTATGGCCATTCCTTGCCTTCGAGCCCGGTACGGAGGGCGCAGGGGCCGATGGCTGTCCTATGTGTTCAAGAAAGTGAACGCATGTGCAGAAAAGTGAACGTAGGTGCAAAAAGAGGCACATCCGCCGATAGACGACCCATGTCCAAAAGAGGAGTCTGCTCGCAGCCCGGCCCGCAGCATGCAAGAGTGGAGATCGTTGCCTTGGCAGACGATGGATAGTGTGGGTCGTGCGGTCTATGACGGAAGGCCGCGGCAGGGCCCTCCGTGTTCGGTAGGTGTTTACCGGCTCGTCGTTATTTTGGCCCGTTCTGTGTCAGTATCATGGCGTATCCAGGATACTTGCGTGATCAATTGATTGAGTGACGCAAATGAAATGTGTGCATTGGTTGCGTAACGTGGTGTGTCGTTAGCAGGAAAGGTCGCCAAGCTGGCGTCTCCCACTAGGAACACGTTGAAGTCGCGGGATAAGTTCTCGTAGCCGGCAGTTGTCTTGCAGAAACACATGTCGGTGGCATAACCGGTGAGTAGCACATGCCGAACCCCATGCTGCTTTAAGAAGTCACGCAGCGGTGGATAGCCGTCGTCGTCGTACACAACAATATCATTGTCATCCATCGTCACGTCGTGGCAGACAGGTACTGGAAGACTCCAGAATCCAACATTGTTGTATCGATCGCCTGCGTCGAGTCCCGGAAATTGTCGGAAGTAGTCGATGACGGGACTTTCGTTCGATAGGGTCAGCTGTGAAGGAAGCGGCTGTCCCTCGTATTTGAAACGGTGTAACGTGTCGTGCAGTTGACGGCGTCCTTCGCTGCGATCTTCTGCGTTTGGAGTATGGCGTATCGAGCGATACAACTTACGGTGGATTTCCTGTTCGCCCGCGCGTATGCTGAACATTGTGAATGCGACATGCGGTCGAAGCCGCTTGAGCAGTGGATCGACCACCTCATGGGTATGGCGTCCCGCCAGATGGTTTTTGGTTGGTGTACAGAAGTCGGCGACGCCGGCTGGTTCTGGCGTGCGCCATCCTTGTCCATCGTCGATGCCCCACGGATGGACCATGATGACGGCAGTCTGGTCCGCGCGGAGCCGATTGGGCATTTCGATAATCCCTCGGGCATTGTACGAGAACCGCCATGCGCGGACGTTGAGATCTGCTCTTTCGTCATCGACCAGGCGTGGCGCTTCGTAGCGTGTTACCTCCACGATTGGCTGCACAAATTCCGGATAATCGGCCAACAAGGGTGCCGGGTTCTGGATGGGTGTCAGACGGTTTTCGTAAACGCGAGTTTTCGGTGGATCTTCGGCCCGTAGAGACGTGGTCAAAGCTATGGCGACGAATATCCCTCTCAGCACGATGTCAATTGCCGTGCGGCTAAGTCTATTTGCGCCTTGCAACTGTCGTTGGACGTATGGTTTCATCCGTTTCTCCTTGAGTTATCGGCGAGTATGCGAATTGTCGAGCACGTCAATGTGGATCTGTCCGTTTTCGGGATGCACTTCGATCGTTGCATAGGTAAAAGGGTGCGGATCGGCATACTGCATGCCGCCGTAATGGGTCTTAATGTCCTTGTGTCCTTGCGGGTCAATGTGGTCGATTTTTCCGCGAGATATGGTGACGCAAATTCCATTGTCCCAAGTGAACGACGAACCGTTGCGGACGGGGTCGCCGGAATACCACCAGGTGAGCGGTTCTGTCGTTGTTCGCTGAATGGAAAGGCGACCCGGGCGGTAGAGTGAAATGCGTTGTTCGCCGAGTCCAGTGCTGGCGGGTCCCACGGCGCGAATCATGGCGTGGTATCCGTCATCCGTGACAAGCATTTCGTCGGAAGGTGGGGTGGGATGGTTCGCGTCGGCCGTTTTTAATAGGTCCACCAGGACCGGACGCCCGCCGGCATGTACGACAAGTCCCCCTTTCTTGAAAGCTACCACGCAGCCGCCAGGTTGAAAGGTATCTCGTAAATAGGCCTCGTTGACTTCCGGTTCGGGGAATTCAAAAGCCCTTGGTAGATCGGGCTCAATTTCGGCAGGGACGCGGGGGTCGTACCACACATACGCGAACGGCCCCAAACAAAACAATAGTTCTTCTTTGCGAGTAGGAGTGATGAAGCGCGTGTGCTGGATACTTCCTAACGATTCGTCCCATGATGACAGGTACTGATAGATGGGTCTTTGTTGTTGTCGAGCGAGAAAAACGAGGACGGGGGACCAATAATTGATTTGTCCGTAGGACGGCCCACACAATACGGAACGTTGCTCTTCGTTGTACTCTAGGTCGGCGGACTGCTTTCCGGCAATGGCAGCCAACGCAATTCGTCCCGGTAACGCCTGCGGATATTCTTGAAACAGGTCCCGCCCCGTGACGCGACGCATTGCGTCGAAAAAAAGGATCCGATAGTGCAGCGTGGAAGCCCAAAAGTTGGACGATTGGTCGTTGGTACCACTTGGAGTGAGCGCATTGGGAATTAAATAGTCTATGTGTTTTTGGATGACTAAGTCCAGCCAGTTACTGGCTTGCGGTACTTCACCCAAGAGTGCCAGCGCTACAATCCCGATCGGCGGGGCATCGACACTGCCGTGGTGCTTGTTGTATCCAGCGCCAGCGACGGTGGGATCGAGAAAGAATTCGTAGTACGATGTCGTAACACTGGTCAATGCGTCGCGTACGGTCTGTCGTTCGGTCTCTGTGAGTCGCGAGTAAAGTACATCGTAGGCAACCGCCAGACCCTTCATGATGCGCAAAACGGCATAGGCCTTACTGGCGTCGGGAGGATTGGTTGTTTCCTGCTTCCAGACGGCAGCCGCGGCCAGAGTCCACGCACGAGCGGGTTCGAAGTAACGGTCATCGCCTGGCTCCGAAAGCGCGGAAGCCAATGCCAAATGTTCGACGATTGCCAGGTCATGCATCGCGGCATAAAAGCGATCGTAGAGATTCTCAAACTGCGGATCGTCCTTCAAGGTTGGAATCCATTCCGTCCGCGGTGGCTGTTGCGCGCACCAATCGGCGGTCCGCGCCACATTCCGCCAGATGCTCGCCGCGCGCGGATCTTGTAAGCGCTTGGTCCTTAACGTCGGTAGATCTGCTTCCGTGAAATACAGCCGCGGATGGCCTAGTGACGTCGACGGCGGGGATTCGGCTGCTGCCCGTAGGTTAATTGGAATGCCAAAACAAAAGGCGAACAGGAAATAGATCGAGCACTTGCGGAAGTTTGGCATGACGTGACACTTGTTTCCGTGGTCTATTTCTGTGGGCAGTGTCGTGGACTATTTCCGCGGACGATCTTTTTGCACTATTTCAACTGGAAGTCGCGGTTCTCGTTCTGGCCCGCCACAATGTCGATTGTCATGTCGCTTTGGTCATTGTATTCGGACGGTATATACGGCAATAAACCGTTTGCCATGGCCGGTGCTTCATTGAGTCGCCGTCCTGAAATGTCAGGGACAACCTGATTGGTCTGCCGGTAGCCGTGAATCTCAATCCGATTTTTGCCGACGATTGGGCCGTTTTCGTTAATGGAGTACTTCCCATCGATAATCTTGTGTTGGCAGTAGAAGCCCTTCCATTTGTCGCCGATCGGTTCAAAGACGATATCACCGAAAGCGACAGGTTTGCCTTGGTAGGTCACTTGGCCGGCGATGGTCGCACGCGGTGGCTGCCGTTGACGCCCTACGACGCTTGCCAGCAACACCCACAGGCAACAATTCGTGAAGAATCGGTATCGGTCGATTGGCATACGGGACTTGCTCCGTTAGGAGTATTGCTACTCGAATTGGTGTTACTGCAGCCGAAAAATGCTATGGGACTTTTGGGCAATCGTAACGAGGTCAAATGGGAGCGCTCGCTAAAAGGAAGTCGAATCGACCACTTGACCATCTTCGATGCGTACTAAGTACTCCGTCACGAGTTTGTCAATGGAGTCGCCGATAAATCGTGCCGATCCGTCTGCCAACGCGACCTGAACGCCACCCGGATGGTTACTGTTGAATCCAGAAATGTGTCCGTTGATCATTGGCGCCTTAAGCTGGTTCATGTCGGTTGTGCTGGCGACAAGACGTTGCGCGAAGCAAGCAAGTTGGTTGCTCACCTGTCCGGGTGGCGTGGCCCAATTTGCTGCCGAAAAGTAAGTCTTACCTGTGCCGCGATCGACTACGTCGCCGAACACCCGTTCTCCCACTAAGAATGTTTTTGTGGTTCCGTCGGTGATGTGACGCAGCTGCGTATCACTATTGCGGTAGAGAATGCCGTTGGGCCGAGTCACTGAAATCGGCACGGGAAAGTCCGCCGTTTTGCAGGTGGCCGCCGATTCCGACCCGCCGGGTTGCAAATCCGGCAAATGTCCCGTGAGGCACAACAGGCACGTACTGCCACTACCAACGTAGTTGGAGATTCCCAATGCCGGAATATCTGGGTAGAAAGATCCAAAGCCCTTGACCTCCTCGGAGATTTCGCCCGTGTCGGACGTACAGCGGTAAATGCTCAACTGGGATCCGATCAGGTCGATGTTTTCAACCACTCCGCCCGGTGTACCCGAGTTGGCGGGGATCCTGAAATCGAGTTGATTGTAGAGTGGTGTTTCCTCGACAAAAGGAAGAAGATGTGCACCCCAGCCAAACACGGGCGAGCGTTTGCCACGCGGGTTGATATTGTCTTCTGTCCACCCCGGTGCAAACTGTTTGTGGGACGACTCATAGTTTAAGAAGCCCAAGCTAATTTGCTTCAGGTTGCTCAGGCACTGGGACCGACGTGCGGCTTCACGCGCCGCCTGCACTGCCGGAAGCAAAAGCGCCACCAGAATACCAATAATGGCTATCACTACCAGGAGTTCCACCAATGTGAACCCACACCAAAATCGGGTTTGGCGACGAATCATGGTACGGCTCCTTAGAGTCGGGTGCTTATACTGACCGCCCAAGTCCCTATCGAAATCTATCACGAATTGAAGCGGATTGCAACGCACATCGTCACCTGCTTGCGAAGGGTTGGTGTTGTTAGTAGGCATTTTAGATTTTGCTCCTATTGTTTCTGAAGAAACGAAAATAGGTCTCTTATTTCTTGTGGGGAAAGTGGGTCAAGCAACCGATCGGGCATGATCGATGTTGTGGACTCGCTCATTTCCTCAATCTCATCGCGTGGAATTTCGACCCGTTTCGCCTCGGCGTCTAGAAGTACCCCCGACGCTGCATTCTGTTCCGCCAATAAACCGGTCAGTATTCGACCCGATGTCGTCTGGACGATAAAGTTCAGGTACTCACGGCGCACTACGGCGCTGGGATCTACGATGTTTGCCAAGAGTGCTGGCAAGTCCTGTCGTGTGGTGCCAGTCAGGTCGGGTCCAACCGCACCTCCCTCGTTGAACAGTTTGTGGCATTTGCCACACTGTCGCGTAAAAATCTCCTTTCCGCGGGCCGGATCACCCGTACCGGCGCGAAGGTCGTTATTATACCGTCGCATTGTCGCTAGTTTTTCTTCGGGGCTTCCGGGCCCAACGTTGCCCCATACGCTCCGCACAACATCGTTGATCGCGTCATTGTTTAACAGAGCCAGTCGCCGAATCTGGCTTAGGGGTACCTGATCTGGTTTGACCCCCTGCTTGGGCATCCATTCGAGAAAAGCCTGCGCTGATTCCACCCGACCGAAAAGCACGTCGCGCATTACCGCCTGCACGCTGGCCGGTGCCAAGGGATAGGATTGCAGAAAATGATCGACGATGGGCGATGTGGAAAACCGCCCTAGAGCTTGCACTGCCATTTCTTGAACCCGTACGGATCGACTTGGATCGACGTAGGCAAGCACGTCCGCAATATCCGCAGCGCTACCGAACCGCTGCCACAAACCCAGCGTTTCCAAGACGCGACTTTCCTCGCCTTCGACCAACAAGTTGGTAAGACGTTGTGAAAGCATTTTCGAAGCGGACGGCAAATCGCACAGCAGAGCAATTTCGAGCCCCAGGGAATCGGTCGCATTATGGAAAAAATAGTCCTGGACGACATCCCGTAGCATTCCTTCGACCGGTGCGTGGGAAGTCGGAGTGGTCGGGGAATCGTCGACCACTTCAACGACCGCTTGATCTTCGAACAGTCCCCCCTGTCCCCATTCCGTGGAGGTCGTCCCTCTTTCGGCCAAGCCGTCTCGGAGAGCGACGAGACAATCGCGTTGCTTGTCGCGGGGCGCGGTGCGAAGTAGCGCGGCGCACGCAGTGTATCCCTGTGCGTCTCCGGCAGCGGCATATCGTCGCACGAGAAGGGTGCCGATCCGCCCCGCAATGGGGAGCGACCAAGCGTCGCGAGTCGCGAAGCGTGATTTCAGTTGCGGTACTGCCTGCATCGCGTGCGCTTCGACGGCCCACCACAGCGACCATTCGACCCGTTCGTCCGGTAGTCCGTCGTGTTGTTGAAAAAGCGCCCAGACGAAAGCAATGGCCATATTGGCCGGCAAGCGACGAGCGGAGGCGGCTAGTTGGGCTCGAACGACAAGTGACGTTTCCGATCGCGCCAGGTCGGTCAATCGCGCTGTCATCGAATCCGAAATCACATGGTCGTCCGCCGCGAGGCGAACGACCCACGCACGCATGGCTTCATCTGGGGAATTCAATAGCCGCAGCGCCAAACCATCGGGAAGTTCGTCAATCACGTAACGCGACCACAGACCACGCAGCGCTGCATGTGGATCCATTGTCTGTTGAGCCAAGGCATCCAGTTTTGGAAGTACCGTTGGGTCCCGGCGATGCGCCAATTCCACACGGGCACGGTCCGATAACCACCCATTGGGTTGGCTTTGAAGTGAGGCAAGTTCGACTGTCGAGCGTTCACGCAGATCGGTGAAAGTCGTGGAAATGGGACCCGGTTGGTCGATGCGATAGATTCGACCATTGCGCGTATCCCACTGCGCATCGGGGTCGGGATGAGCCGTACGCTGGTCGAAAAAATCCGAAATATAGACAGCGCCATCCGGTCCGGTGCACAGATCGGTGGGCCCGCACCAAGTATCGTGCGCATCGAACAACGTACCTCCCAGACGGGCACGAACCGTGGAGCCCAAGGGCTCAACGTGCCACCAAGATGCTGTATGGCCAAGAAAGTTTCCGGCCATGAAGGTGCCGCGAAACTTGTCAGGGAGCCCCTGCCCCAAATAGATGGTACCCCCCGTAGGCGGACCACCAGGCGTCTGATCGCAGTCCAAAGTTTGAAAGTGGTGGTAAGCAAAGCGATTATGCAAAGGGCCGTGTTTGCCAAAGCTCTTGTAGAAATAGCCCCCTTGAATTGCGTGGACGAACGGTCCGCCATTGGTGGAATAAAAGAGGTTCCCATTTTCATCAAACGTCGCACCGAAACAATTGGAGCCCCCTTCGCAGAAGAGCTCAAATTCGTCCCGCAATGGGTGGTAGCGCCAAGCCCCCTGCTGGAATTCGATCCCGCGAATCTTGCAGGTCGTCGTGCTGCCGTTTACGCCATAGAGCCAACCATCGGGTCCCCACGTCAGGTGATTGGCAAAAGACTGCGCATCTTCCATGCCAAATCCGGTGAGGAGTACTCGCGGGTCTTCATCGGGGACATCGTCACGATTTTCATCGGGGTAAAACAGCAAGTAGGGGACATTGAGGACGTAAACGCCTCCGTGGCCGAACTCGAAACCAGTTACCAAGTTCAACCCAGACAGGAAATCGTGGAAGCGATCGGCCTTTCCATCGCCGTCGGTATCTTCGAGAATCGTGATCCGGTCAGCCCCCGGGGGCCCCTTGGGCGGCGGTTCAGGAATCCGATCGTACGTGGTGCGCGACCACCGATCGACCTCGACACGTTCTAATCCCGCGGGGTTGGGATACTGTAGATACTGAATTGTCCAAAGGCGCCCTCGATCGTCGCATTTGGTGGCAATCGCTTGGCGAATTTCTGGTTCGTGTGCAAATAGATGGACTCGCAAGCCATGATCGGCAGTGAATTTCGACGGGGCCGCTGCGGGATCGAATCCTTGCGCAAGCAGGCGTCCCCCCCTGGTACTTCCAGATACGAAAAGAATAACGGTGAGCCATCGGATCCACTTTTTGGTCATCGCGCATTCTCCTCCGCACACGATAAGTGTGTGGCGAGGAATGCGTAAGCGATGGTACGCTGTTCTTCTGGAAATGTATGCCCGCAATCGGGATAGTTCGCCTGCAGGTGCGTCTCGCGGTCAAACAGTCGATAGACATTCCGCGCCGCGTCCATGACATCGTGTACGCCTTGAACGTCAAAGTTATCGTCATGTTGTGGAGCGATGGCCAAAAAGGCCCGCGGAGCGAGCGCTCCGATCAATTCCGTAAAATCGAAGGGAACTCGATCTGGATCATTTCCAAATTCCGAGGCGATCCGCGGCATGTAACGCGGGCCGCTCCAACCTTGCAACTGGCCCCCCATGTAACGATGGAACCGCGTGAATCCGCAACACGATACAATTGCCTTGAGTCGTTCGTCAAAGACTGCCGTAAAAATTGCGTTGTGGCCGCCTAAGGAATGCCCGATGCAACCGATCCGATCGGTGTTCACTTCCGGGAGTGACTGCAGGAGATCGATGGCACGGCGATTGTCGCAAATCGCCTTCATCGATCCGCTTACATAGCGATCATCGGCGAAATCGTAGCGATACTCGCCCAACGATGGATAGTCCGGTGCGAGTGTAACGAACCCCCGTTGGGCAAGTTCCCAGGCATAATGCAGATGGGATGCCCCTTCGATTCCAGCCGGCTCGTTCTTGCCGACTTCGACCGTTTGATGGAGGCACAATACCGCTGCCCGGTTGGCGCGCGCGGGTTGCGGCAGCAGTAGCCAGGCCGAAACGCGCTGTTGCGTTGAATCGGTACAGAAGCTGACCTTGCGCCGCTCGACATTTCCAAGAGTCTCGCGCTGTTCCTCACGTAAGTCGAGCGGAATAGGTGGCCGCGCGGTAGGGAAATCGCCCATGACACGCTGGACATGCTGTAATACGTGGTCGCGCCGAATCAACCAGTCGGCTGCCTCCCGAGTGGGGTGACGCGCCCCTGTACCATCAATCCAAACCATCAAATCCTGGTGGTCTGAGTAACTTGGAGTCGGCGCATCGTCAGGAGGTGTGGCCAACGCCAGGGATGGACCTTGGAGCAACCATCCGATGATTAAAAAAATGCTTACCATCATCGATTCGCCTCTGGCGGTTGGCTCGCGCCGGTTGTCGCCGCTAACTCGGCTGATCGCGTTGCGATCGTGTCGAGCGTTACCAACTCAGCCTTTCCGGAGGATTGCTCGACCAAGTTACAGATCAAATCGATGGCCTTCATCTGCGGATCCATGACACCCAAGCAGGACGGATGTGCGAGGAAATCGAACACGCCGCGATGTTCGACGGCCCAATTGAAGGACAATTGAATGGCCTCGAGAAAATACTCCAGTTGCCACCGCCCGTTGCGAAAGGCGCCAATGTCGCTGATGGGGCTCATCGGAATTTCCCACAATCCGCTTTCATACCGAAACGGTTGCGCGTCGGGCATGGACGCTAGGATGCCGTCGAAGGCGGCCTGCTGTGGGCGTTCCGGACGACCCTGCAGATCCGACACGCCAGGATGTGAGGGATACCGGCAACTGATCCAGGAAAAACCTAGTTCCATCAGCATCTGCTGTACGTCTTCGCGTCCCAATAGTCCAGTGGCAAAGCCGCCCGGGGTGCGAAATCCGTTGGCGGAAACGCCGAGCCGTTCTTGGATCGCGAAATTCGCGAGTCGAACGTTCTCGCGTAGGATGTCCGCAATGTTCTGTTCGGCAATCAACCACGGAGCCCGTTTGAATCGGTACTGAATTTGGTCCTTGGCGGTGGCCACCATATTCACATGGTCATACGTATGGTTACCGATCGGATGCCCTTCCGCAGCGACCTCTTTGAGCCAATCGACGTTTTCTTGTTCGAAAACTCGGCCGACGACAAACGTATGAATCCGTCCCCCCTTGGACTTCACGCGACGGCAGGCGTCCACCGTGTAGCGTTTTGCGGGTTCGTTGAGGTTACCTTTTTCGTAGTCCCAGTGCGTGTCCTCCCAGCGAGGAAAGTTGCGTGCCATTTCTAGGTCAAGCGTGATCGCGATTTGCGCGCGAGGGAACTGGGTGGGCTCGGCGGCCCGCAAGAGATTCGTAGAAGTGCTCGAAGCCAATCCTGCAAGGTAGGTACCCGCTGACGCAGCCGCGAACTGTTTCAGGAAATGCCGACGGTTCGGGGGCGAGGAGGACGAATCGCATTCGCTACCTTCACGCCACCGAGCTGATTCTTGGTGCGAATTGGTCATGGCGTGTCATCTCCACTTAGGGATTGAAACGGTAGTTTGTCGTTGACAAATTCAAGTGTACCGAAACGATGCGGAACATGAAACGACGGTGCTGGTGTGTCGGCTGCCGACCATTGGCTATACTGCATGTTGGTCGTGCCGCCGTGTCGGTTCAAGTTCACACGCCACGTGTCACCCGGTTCGGGAGGCGTATGTGGCATTGCGTGGTTGAAGTTTTTCCAAGGAATCGCCACTTCAACGATCCAATACGAGTCATTGTCTCCATCTTCATTGGCGGTCCCCACCACACGTCCTGCTAGCCGCAGGCCTTCGACATCCCACTCGGCCCGTGGCCCTTGTGGTCCCTGTGGACGTTGGCCATCAATATATCCCCCCAGTACGTTCCATTCGATGTTGTAGTAGTTCCTAGGCTCCTGAGGATTTGGCGCAAGCATGATTTCAAAGCAGTCATCTTCCGGGATTGGGTCATTGTGCTGCCGGTAGCGCGCTGTAATATGCCCGTCTTCGCAAACGTGAGCAATATACAAGTTGCTATTGTCCCACACGATCTTGGCGATCGTCCGTTCACGCTTTCCCGACTGAAACCAAGGAAAATGAAAGTTCCCCATGTCGGGGGCTGCAAACCAAACAGCTTCATCCAATTGACCGTCGATGCGAATCGGTTCCGTCGTATGTTGGACCTGGTAATGTGGCAACTCTGCTACGGACGGTGGTGCAGCCGCCGAAGCGGTCGGTTCTGCGGACGTCGTAATACTGGCTATCCACAGCACAAGCACGCTGCCGAAGGTAAATGTCCGGAGACGACCGACGTACCGCCATTTAACGGGTACTTGGGTGCTCTCGGCAACGGTTATGTAGGGAGGAAACAACAAGTCATTACCCTTACTTCATTGGCCTTACGTCGAATCACCGATCAGCAACCGACGTGCATTGCGAATCCCAACCTTAACGCGAACTTCGGGCGAAGCGTCGAGTTCATCGAACAGATCGAATTGCAGGAATGTCTGCTGTTGTAAGTCGTAGTAGTCGGTACCAAAAAGTAACCGATCACTCCATCGTTCCAGGAATTGTTTGCCAAACGGTTTGTCCCGCAAAAGGGCATGGGCACCACTGGATGACAAGTCTCCGTACAGATTCGGATAAGTTGCCAGTAGACGATCCAACGCTCCCCCGGGTGCCACGGGTCCTTTGGGATATCCAACTTGCAGGTCGGATTGTTGTATTCCGCCGGCGATGGAAGACCACCACCCCTTTCCATGTCCGATCAAAACGAGTTGCGGAAATTGACGTAGGACATCTTCCAGTCCGGGCAGTCCCGGTTGGTCCATATTGGCGGCGTTGTCCAAGTGAAAGAGGACCGGCAATTGAACCTTCGAACACGCTTCGTACAGCCGCAGGTTCGGTGGTGCGTTGATCGGTAGCCTGGCTTTGTGTTCGCCGAAACCCCGCGCACCCGCGTCCTGGTACCGCTTCAGCATCCCTTCGACTTCAGCGGGGGTTGTGAGATGCGACTCGACGGTGCGGGGATCGATAGCACAAAACGGAATCAGGCGGTCACGGTGCTCGGCCGTTTCGCGTAGGACGTCGTCCGTGGAAATCGGATACCAAAAAGATTCTGGCGAAACCAATGGCAAGACAGCTGCCCGTTCTATGCGGTGGATATCTATCCAGCGGAGCAGATGGTCCGCCGTAACAGGACCGCGGTCGGATCCATACCAAGCATGGGTGAGATGCACATGTGTGTCCCAATACGTGTAGTCAATCGGTTGTCGTTCCGCAAATACAGGACAGATCTGCGGCGAAGCTAGATAGACGCCCATTGACGCACCAACGGATTGAGCGAGAAATGCTCGGCGGTTCCCTGACCGCATTGCGTGTTCGCTGAGCATTACCACATAGGCCTCGTTGGACGATCGGACGAAAGAATCAATTACAAAACTGCCACAACCTCAATTTCCAATTCCAATCCGGGAATGGCAAGTTCCGGAGTCCCCACGGCAGTTGAGGCGGGATACGGTTCAACCAAGTAGTCTTTGCGTACCTTACGAAAGATGGCGATGTCGCGCAACATATAGACCCAGTACGAACGAACGATGACAACATTGGCAAACGTAGCGCCCGCCGCTTGCAAGAGTATCCCGATACGATCAAACGTTTGGCGAATCTGCACTTCCATGTCGGCATGGATATCTTCAGGGCCTTGCCCCGATATAAAGAGCAACCGCTGTCCCTGGGCCATGATTGCTGGTGAATAACCACTGTCAGCTGCTGGCGCGCCGGGTGGGTGTAGGGCTTGGCGGGTGGGCGTGATGAGGGATCCGGCAGGCTCCACCGCGGATGCGGAGGTTGTCGCGCCCCAAGCATTGAGAGCCGCGCCACCGGCAGCACCGACCAACGCCGCTGACAAAAACTGTCTGCGCTGATTTTCGTCGGGCAGCGCACGAAGGGGCTCGTTCGGATTCGGGTTACGATTCGATTCGTGGTCGTGGGATGACATCGAGTTGCCTCGGTGGTAAGACGTTGGAAGTTAGTGGGGACCGAGTTGTCGCTTCGCTTGAGACTGTCCGTGGCGCCGTGGAACGTGACATGAACGCACGGGTAAGTCGCGGTCGCACGGTTGGAGTCACGGTCGCACTCGATAATGACGGAGGAAGTGTCGCGGTGCGTGCGCGAACCGCCGCGGTGATTCCATCATACATTCCTCCCAGCAGCAAGGCAGTACGTCGTAGTCGAGGTTGAGTCAATAAACGCGTTAGCAGAGTGGCGGGTGGTACCTGTCGCGCTGGTTGCGGCGACACGGTAAGTTTGGTGGTTGCTGGCGGTGAAATAGTTTCTAGTAAGCTACTGGGCGAGCCGAGCTGTGCTGGCGAATTGGCGAGTATCGCCTGTGCAAGGTTACCAATTCCGTAAACTCGGCCGCTGGTGGACACGACGATGATCTCGGCCAGCCCATCACCATTGGCATCTGCGATGATGGGCGACCCGAGCAGGCCACCGTCGGGACGATACGTCCACTCAATGGAACCTGACGTGCCCGAGGCGTTGGCACCCACCGCATACAGCGTATCGCCGATTGCAAACAGCGATTCAACACGTCCGTCACCGTCGATATCGCCCGATACGCTCAATGTCGGAGTGTCGCTGAAAGCGCCTCCGACGGCGGCATGAGGACGCCCAGGCAGCGGCACCGTCCAGAGCAGCTGCCCGTTCGCCGCATTGTACGCATGGAAGACCGATTGCGTGTAGGTCGCCGGTGCTATCGGGTGTCCGGGGCTTAGGAGATCCAAGTCACCGTCTCCGTCGACATCCCCAATCCCTTGGATGAAACCAGGAGTATTATCAAATACGAAGGGCGTATTCCAAATGGGCGACCCCTGCCGTGTCACGAGCCCAAATTGCGAATAACTCCCGGCAAATAAGATGGTGTCAGTTTGATTGTTCGCAAAATCTGCAACGATGGGCGCGCCAAACAACGGTGAACCACCCGGGAAGACTCCACCATTGAAGACCGAGCGGTCGATCAAGTTGGCGCCGTTGCCATCCACGACATAAAACATGTCAGGGTTAAAATTGACCGCTTCGTCGAGACCATCGCGATCCCAATCGTAGACCGCCATCTGGGCTTCACCGGCTCCACGTTGGATGGGGCTACTACCGGGAGTGTTCCCATAGGTTCTATTCCAACGCACGGTTCCATTGCGGCCGTCCAAGAGTACGAATTCGCCGGTGCCGCCGATCCCGTGCATAAGTTGGACCAGTACATCTTCGTACGTCGTGGCGGTAAAATGTCCCGTGCGCCATGCCACCAGTCCCGGCTGATTGAATACACGTTGTCCGCCGGGGACGTCGAAATCGGCATGCCAGAGTTCACTTCCGTCAGGTCGCGCGGCAATCAGCCTCGCTTTCCCGGTATCATTTGAAGTCGCATAGAGCGTTTCCAGTAAACTATCTCCGTTCACGTCTCCCAACGCGACGCCCGTGTTTTCGTGTTGCCCTTGATTTTGATTTGCGCCAAAAAAGGCTCCTAATCCCGCACGCAGCCAACGCGTGCTTACTGTGGCATCGGTCCGAGGCTGTAAAGCTACAATCGATTGAGAGCCCCCCTGCACGACCAACGTTGGCGCCGACGAGGGACCGTCTAATCGTCCTACCACGACGCTGGAGCGTGGGGGTGCTCCGGTTTTCGAAAAGATTGCGCCGCCCGATTGCCCTTGCAGAAAAATCTTTTGCGGACTGATTGCACCAAAGGCAGAATTCCAGAGATCGTAGTCCGCCGTGTCGACAACCCCGTTGCGGTTACCGTCCGATCCAGAACCTGGGCTGACGGAGGTGCCGAGTTGGTCTTGCCATAACGTGAAGTCGGCCGCGTCGACGCGCCCGTCGCGGTTATAGTCTCCGGCGATATCCTCGTCGGCGCCAACTGTTTCCGACGCCAATAAGATGCTGTTCGCCGCCGTTGCTGTCGAACGGATCGCCAGGACGTCGAGCGACGGACCTTGTACCGTGGCAATCGACCGAGCCGTTATCGCCGGGTCGGTCTGCCAGAAGTTCACCAACGATCCATTTCTCGTTGCGTCGGTAATGGATCGTGTAAAGAACGTATCGACACTACTAGGAGACGGGCGGCCAATCAGGACCGTATTCTTTCCGGTACTCGTCGCACTGTTGATATTGGGAGGAAAATCAGCAATCGGCTGTTGGATAAACTCCGAATTGGCGTGCGTCCATCGTGTTACCGGACTTCCGCCCTGCCAATCGAGCACTTCCAGTGTGCTACTGGGAGACAAAAGTGATCCAATCGTATGTCGTACCAGAAGTTCCCAATCACCATTTCCGTCGATGTCAATCCTTCCGTCCACGGCTCGATTTGGCAGATCGGCACGCACGACCCCCGTCAGCGCGTCGAGCACTAATGTGTGCCAAAGTCCGTCACCGGTCTCGTTGTAGACCGACGTGACGATTTCCAACGCACCATCCCCGGTGACGTCCAACACCGGAAAAGCTCCCGGGCGGTGCGTGGTTTGCTTATTGGCGAGTCGCGCGTCGAAGACATGTTCCCACTTCTTTGTTAAGTTTCCCTGGTTGTCCCAACCAATCACAGTAACGAAGTCCTGAAAGTCTCCCATCAAGACGAATTCCGAACGTTGGTCTCCGTCGAGGTCAAACGCGCCGAACCAGCCGTAAGGTCGCCCGCTCTCATTTGCGGTGGGCTTAAAGCGAACCGTTTTTTCAATCTGACCCGTTTGCATGCTCAAGATGTACATGTCGTTCCAAGGAGTCAACGCGACTTCAAGGCTTCCGTCATTGTCAAAGTCCCCGGTGATCAAATTCGGTATGGAAAACATCGCTGGGATCGTCGGAGACTGCCATTGCTGTACCCAAGAACCACCTTGATACACGTACAACCGAACAACCCCCTGTCCAAAGGTCGTATCAAAAACTTCCCCTTCGAGTTTCTCCAATACCCCATTTCCTGGAATGAAGTCGCCAATCCGTATGAGTGGACCGGTGGTCACGGCCGTCAGTCCACCGTTGCCGGATAGGTCGAGGTAGGGTCCACCGAGGTTCCAATCGCGTCGCACCGTCGCTTCGTTGCCGAAACTGTTGGCAGGGTGTATGACCGTACTTTGGTTGTTGGACGGAGATAGGGAAAACCAACTTTCGCGAGAGCCGATAAACGACGACCAAAGTGTTGTGGCGCCCTGAACAATATTGCTACTGACATGGGCCTCGCCCGTGAGTCGTTTGTTGCCTCGATGTTGGTACCATTCCAAGGTATTGGTTGGCTCGTTCGCCGGAGGTGTCCAGCCTACGGGCGGGGCCGTATCCGATTGCGCCAGCACGTTGTCAATAAAGACCGGACCCGACGTGAGTGGAAACGCACCGACAAAGGCGACCATATTGACGCCGGGTGCCCCCGCCATCCAAGGCCGATCCACGTTTCCGGAACCAAAATCAATCGGAACATTGTTAATCGACAGTCGGTACGTCTTCTGCACGCCATTCAACGTATAGACGACATGCAGTTTTGACAGGCTTGTGATGGGGGCGCTCCCCACTCCGCCGTTGCCATTGTCAACGACGATGTCGGGGGAACTCGCATTCACGCGAAAGCTATTCCAAACGGTTGTGTCGCCGACAGTCGTGGGTATCGTACGGGCAGCACCGCCATAACCTAACCGAACGTCAATATAGGTCCAATTGCGGCTGCCGGGTTCTGTCAAATAGAGATCGAACGAAATCGTGCCTGACGTAAAGGCGGTCGGGTCGTTGGAGAACTCAGATGTCCAAGCAATCGCAGGCTGAGCCGGACCAGGGTTATCGATCACCAGACTACGGTTTCCCGACGGACCGAATGGCTCAGGAATGACGCCACCCCCTGTTACAAGCGCAAACCCTTCCGGTCCGGTAACGTTGAGTGACGCATCGACACTCGTTGGCAGGGTCTGCACCGGAGTGGTTTGGAAGTCCTCCGACAGCAAGGTTACACTCGGCGTCCAACGCATTTCCAGATGTTCGACAACCAATTGACGCAATTCATTGCGACGACCACGAGCCGAACACCTAGCCATGCCCATTGCGTACCCTTTAACTAGTGCAAATCGCACCGCTTAAATGCCGACCTCTGCGAAGGGAACGCCAATTCGCCAAGTACCGCCCTGGACTGACGCTAATTGCGGAGTGTTTCCCGGTTGCGGCGTATTCCCCGTGCAAGTACCCAGGCACCAAGGGCTCCACCAAACATCGATCCGGGTTCTGGTACGACGCTCGTCGGTGCGGCATCTCCCGTCTACCCATCGTAGACCGTTGCCAGATCGGCGCCATCCACAACCCCGTCTGAATTCAAATCGGCCACTGATTGAGGCGAGTTACCCCAGGTGTTGAACACAATCCCGACATCTGCTCCGTCGACGAGCCCATCATTGTTGAGGTCGGCGGTTGGGGCCAAGTCGTTATTGGTTACCTTCAGGTTGTCGATATAGACATTGCCAGTATGAAGGTTCGTTCCGGCGCCGGGACCCGTGTTTTGTGCTGATGCATCGGTCCAAAAACCAAAAATGTTGACGCCGGGTGCAAACTGAAAAGTCGAACTGTTAAAGCTCCAAAACCGTGTGGCGGAAGGGCCTGATTCGGTTTCGAATAGTACCAGCTTGTTGTCGATGCTAATCGTATACGTTGGGGGGTCCTGAAACGTGCTCCCCGTCCCGTCAAAGTCGTACCGTACGTGAACAGCTCGATTCGGTCCGAACAGATCGTCAGGAGAATCCAAGTCGTGGTATTGCGCAGGGATTCCATCATCCACAATGTCTTCTGTTGGAGGATTACCATCGGGCCGGGTCTGCAACCGATAGGAATTCCACGCCGTTGTGTCGCTCCCACCGACCGTGGTAATCGTCCCTCTCGCGGCATCGCCGTGGCCAATCCGGGCATCGAGGTAGGTCCAATAGCCCTGGGGATCCTCCAGATAGAGGTCGAATTCGATCGATCCGTTGCGAAACGCTGCCGGGTTATCGTCAAACTCGTTGAACCAAACGACCGCCATCTGCGTCGTGCCACGTGGATTGTGCAACAACAGGCTTTTATTTCCCGTTCCAAAAGGGTCGGCAAACGCACCGCCCGTGATGACGGCCTGCGCCGGGTCCGTGTCGGGATTGACCGTCCTACTGAAACTGTATTGGCCAGAATTGGGTGGCTGGCCCGAAACGTCGTCATTGAAAGTTTCCGACAGGATTACTCGTTGGGCCAGCGCCGTACTGGGAAGTACCGCCACGGAAGCTAGGCACAACCAAGCAACAATCCATGTCGCGTGTTTGGAGTTGTACGGTGCACGCTGTGTTTTCGTTTGCTGCTTCACGGTACCAAAATTCCTTTCAAATGGCGGCGAGAACAAGAACATAACATTTCGGGATCGCGTTGTTTGGGAACGGTCTTACTTGAAATGACAGCAGAGCGTGGGCGAGGCTCAGCGATCCGATCCTTACAAACAAACACGAGCCACCCTCGACTCCAAACGCACCATCGCGTTTACAAAAATGATTTGTAAACGCGACGGTATACTTTTTTTTTACACGTCCGGAAAAATTACGTCCACACCACCGCCGACCGCCTTTCGGCCGGGGGGGACGTTTTCAACTCCCTTAGGACTTGGAAAATCCGCGGCGTCCAAGAATCACGCTCAGTACGACCGCAGCGACGCCAAGTGATGACGGCTCCGGAACAGCGCCTACAACCTCGAGGTCCGACCCGTTGGTGTTCGCGCCAATGTAGTTCCCCGTGTTCGGCAATCCGCCCACCGCATCGTCGTCAAAATTTTCGTCGAGAACTGTTTGCCCGCCGGAAGTTACCTTCAGGTTGTCCAAGTAGAAGGGGGAAGACGGAAGGCTGCCGGGTCCAAACGCCGTACCGATAGCCAAGACATTGAAGCCAGTGTGGCCAGCGCCAAAAGGGGGTGCAAGTTGGAAGCCGGCACGCCATATAATGGTATCACTCCCAGCATCTTTTTGCACGAACCCCCCAGCCGCGTTGGCTCCATAGGGGGTCACCTGCACCGTATAATTTTTAGCAGCTCCGTCGATCACGTATTTGACATGGTGGGCTGTGTCCTTTGTAAACGGATGGCCATTGGCCGGTGCAACTGCATTCTCAAAGTAAAACGCGCCGTTACCCCCCTGGACTCGGTAATTGTCGTAGATTGCGGTGTCGTTGAGCACACCGGAAGGAATTCCGCCCCCTGTCTTGCCAATTCGCAAGTCAACGTACGACCAAAAAAGGGGATCGGGGTCATCCGCCATATACAGATCAAATTCCACTACCGCGGAGCTGTAGTCTGCGCCGAGATCCCACCACGCGAATGGCCATGAATTGCCAGGTGTTGTCGTGCCGCCGTTAAAATTATCAAAGGCCAAGCTATGATTGCCCGCCGGTCCGAAAGGGTCGTTCAAAGCCGACGCGGGACGTGCAGCTACCAAGCCAATCATCGCCACACCAAGAAATAACACCATAGTAAAACGTGACATAAAATATTGTCCTTTCAGTTGAATCTCAAGTAGAACACAGAATCTCAGGTACGGAGCGGCGTCGGAAAAAATCACGCCAGTAGATGGAAGCTCGCACAGACCGCAGATACAGGAAACTTCACGCCCGTGGACGGAAGATCAAGCAATGCGCGGTGGCCAAAAACTTCACTCAGTAGATGCACCATTGGAGGGTGGCGAAAACAACTTTCGTCAACATACGCTCTATTTGGGCGATTGCAAGGAAAAAATGGTTCAATTTTTTTTTTGAAAAAATGGATCGGCATCGTGGCGCGCCCAAGCGTTACACTAGGGTCCTGGCACTTGCACGACCTCATTCCACCCGAGCCTACCCTTGTCTACGAAGATCTTTCGGTCGCTGATAATTTTCGTTCTTGTGCACCGACCATTCGCAATCGTTGGGTCGGTCTTGCTGAGTGGTGCGGTTCTGGCGGCGGACCCTGAGGAGTCGGCGCACACGCATTTTCTCTTGCCAGGACTCCGTGGTCGTGACCTGAATGCTACCGACTGGTCGCGTACGCTCCACGACAACCTAGCGACCGGTTTTTCACCACTCATTTGCCAGCTGTCCCGGGCACCCATCGTGCGGAATACGATCGGTATTGGGGGACACGCAGCGTGGGCTTCGGTGCATTCACGTTCCGACGGTTCCTCGGTCGTGTTGGCGTACGACGGCGAGTTGCATTGCTTTGCCGCCAACGGTAATCGACTTTGGCGGTCGCCCCACGGTGGTTCTATCGTACATTTCGGCAATTTAGTGAAAATGGGTATTTTAGAGCGAAGTAATCAGCAGGCGACGTTAGATGCGACCGATGTAGTGCTTTTGGCTTCGGGCGCGAGTCTCGTGCTCTTGGATGCGGTGACCGGCGAAACGCGTTGGTCGCACACTTTTCAGCCGCCGCACGTGCAGGTCCAGGCGGTGATGGCAGATATTCTTGCCGACCATCCCGGGTTGGAATTAGCCGTGGTATTGGCGTACGGAGACGAGGGGGCTCTACTGAATTTTTCGACGACGGGCGATCCGAAGATTCTCTGGCAGCGTCCGTTTGTAGTGGAGGGCGAGTTCACCGAACGCCACGATCACCATTGTGATCTTCAGCTCGACCTTTCGGATCCCTTGCGTCCGATGATCTGGAATGTGCGCAGGTTTCGTTGCAACGGAGTGGACGCTCGCACTGGCGAACTGGTGAGCACACTTGCCTATGATGTTGGCGGTGCTCATCGCCGCAACTACGGTCCGTGGCGTATCGGATCGGGAGCCGAAGGCCGCCGCATGGTGGGAGTGGCTGCAGAAGCAGTTCAGGTACACGTTCACGGAATCCATTTGAACGCAGCGGGACCGAGTCAGGTCGCCTGGGAACATTTTTATGGGGAAGTCTATAAGGGGGCTCCCGGCGTAGCGCTGGCCTCGTTGGGCATGGATGATATGGACGGGGATCAGCAGATGGACATGCTGTATACGGTGCGAGATCCACAGCAGGCGTTGCGCTCGTTCGTACGCCTGCGAAGTGTCGATACGGGTCGTGTCGAATGGGAACTGGC
Organism: Planctomycetota bacterium; assembly: GCA_027619595.1. Lineage (GTDB taxonomy): Bacteria > Planctomycetota > Planctomycetia > Pirellulales > Pirellulaceae > JAQCHP01. The sequence continues at coordinate 2,564 of JAQCHP010000050.1, read as the reverse complement.
CGACCATTGGGGACTCGCCGTTGCCGTGCAGAGGGATGGCAGGGCTGGAACACTGGTTCTGAGTTGTCCCGATCCGAGCAGTAGGATGTCGCAGTTTGGGGATCTTGTCGTGCACCGCGTTTCGGCGGACGGGCCGCCCCACAAGATTCATGAATTTCACGCCGCGGAATGGGTGGATCTCCCCGCACCTTCTGTTTTGTCACACGATTACTTCTGTGTCCGCACGACCGATGAACGGAAACAACGCGTGCTGGAGAAGTGGCAACTGCATGACAATCGAATGGAAAAGGTCGGGGATTGTAGGGAACCGTGTATGGTGGAAGGGAAATTTCATGGTGCCCTTCTGTCTGCGGAAGGGGACCCCACCTATCTCCTTACGAGAAGTGATGGACAGCTCACAGCTTGTACTTGGAGCGGTAGGACGATGTGGTCGCATGCCATGCGCGGTGGCGCGTTACCGAGATTGGCAGCCACCGACACCGATAGCGACGGTCGTGCGGAACTGCGGGTGATTACGCCGCAACGGACCCTGCAGGTATTCGATGTGCTTGCCGCAGAAAAGGTCCATCAGCGTGCTGAATATGAACATCGTGCGCGTTGGGAGACACACAGTCCGCTCGCCTACGATCTGGAAGGGTCGGGGCATCCGTGTTTGATTCTTCCGATTGCCGGTCCTGACGGTCGACTGCTCGTGCGAGCGGTTCGCCACGATGGAAGCGTTGCGTGGGATTCGCCGGCACTCGATCTGCAAGCGAATTGTTTGGACTCATTTGTGGCGCACGCGGGACGGTTCTTGCCGGGTGGTCGACCTGCCGTCGCGATCTCCGTGGGTGACGACCGACGTACACGCGAAGGTACCTATCTGTTAGATGGAAGTAACGGACATATCCATTGGTTCAAAGGACTCTACCACCGTGGTGAGATTGTCATGCCCTATCGGGCGCACGGAGTCCCGACCGCAGCGGATGTCGATGACGACGGGCTCGAAGAAATCGGCATCGACATGTTGAGCTATATGGCATATCTCAATGGTGAAGATGGTAGCTTTTCGCTGTTGCATCACACAAAGAATATTGCCACAGAAAACGCGACGTTTACTGGGCAACTCTACAACACCTTTCTCCCTGTTCGTCATCCCGCCGATCCCAACGATCGCCGTTGGTTCGTGAAGGGAGGTCATGGTCCCTTCGGACTGATGAATGCCGACATCGTAACCGGAAATTGGAGAGCCGATCATGACTACGACCATCCTTCCAATATTGGCATGGTCGATGTGGATGGCGATGGTGAACTCGAAGTTGGCTATTCCGTGATCAACAGTCGCGAGTTTATTTGCCGTAATGCCTGGACGGGCGAAGTGGAATGGACCGTACCGTTGCCGTACGCTCCGAACGCGCCGTGTATGTCGGCGGACGTCGACGGCGATCGGAAGGGGGATTTCCTGATCGGAGCCTTTTGTCTTGGCGTGGACGCTCAGCTTCAAGGGGAGATCAAATGGCAGTCTCCAGTCCCATTGGAATGGGCCATTGTGGCCGACTTCGATGGAGATGGATTCGGTGAAATTGCTTGTCCCGCGCAGGGAAAAGTGTTAATTCTGGGTCCAAAACCGTGATCTGACTGGACGCCCGGACATCCTTACTCGTACCCAAGCTCCGCCTTTTACTCGTTCCCAGGCTCCGCCTGGGAACGCACTTTCTTGGAGGCTCTGCCTCCCGTATATCGAGTTGGCGTCCCACTCCCGTCTTCCGGTGGACTTCGCTCAGCGCCAATCCACGACCGTATCGAGTAACCCGCGCTGCCCGGCGTAGCTACGTGCGCTGGAATACCGCCAATGAACGGGATCATCCACATAACCGCGGCGTAGCGGGTTGTTGTGGATGTACTCGATCTTCTGCCACATCATTTCCTCCGTTTCGATCATCTTCGGATGGCTCCCTTCCTGCCAAAACTGATGCTGTTGATCGACCTTGTGCTTAAGTTTGAAATACTGAAATTGCTGCAATAGCGTCATTTTACCATTCTGCTCAATCAGTTTCAAAATGGAGGTCGCTGTGAATGATTTGAATTCTGAGACGCGCCGTGATAGCTTTGGCCCAACTCCGATCCAATGGATGTGATTCTCGAGGATTACCCAAGCAAGTATTTCGATATCACGTTGCGTCTGTAGAAACCGCCAGCTCTCCAGAATCACGTTAGCAAACTCGGGATACGAAAACACTGGAAGCCAGGCAACGACGGTGCTGGTCATAAAGTGAGGGTAGTGCTCGTCGCCAAAACGATAGCGTGATCTCGTCATGGTTGGAATCCTTTGACGGACATCGAGTTCCTCGTTCCCAGGCTCCGCCTTTTACTCGTTCCCAGGCTCCGCCTTTTACTCGTTCCCAGGCTCTGCCTGGGAACGCACTTTCTTGAAGGCTCCGCCTTCTGTATGTCGAGTTGGTGCCCCACTCCCGCCTTCGCGTGAATTTCGCTGAGTGCCCTATTACTCGGTTGCTCGTACCCCGGCGGAGCCTGGGATCGAGTCAATTGGCTGTTGTTCGTTGGTGGAAGACGAGGCGGAGCCT
>JAQCHP010000231.1 GCA_027619595.1 Planctomycetota bacterium | reverse complement strand
CCACCCGGCGTGCCCCCTTCTTCAACCGCCATCGCCACGGGTATTTCCGGCTCCATGCTCCCTTCGATCGCTTTGCGTTCTGCAGCCAGCACGACACGTTGCGGATCGTCCGCGGCGACTTTCGGGTCCCTTTTGTCAAGTTCCGCAATCTTTGCATCGATCTCAGACAGTTGCTTGACCTGCTCCGCCCGTTTTTGCACGACTGATGGAGGTGCCAAGGGGACTCGATTGAGGCAAGTGTGGTCTCCCTTCGAACTCAGATCGCTGATTGTGCGCGTGCTATAGAAGATCCCCGCCAGGGCGTAATAATCTTCGTTAGAAACCGGATCGAACTTGTGGTCATGACAACGTGCACACCCGAACGAGATGCCGAGAAACGCCTTGCCGATGGTGTCAATTTGGTCATCGACAATATCGCTAATGACCTTTTCTTTATCCGCGTCACCGTGATCCCAACTCCCCATCGTCAAGAACGTTGTGCCGACCAAGCCGTCCTCGTAGTAACTTAGGCCCTGGGGACTCGGAATCAGGTCACCAGCGATGTGATACTTCGTAAATTTGTCAAAAGGCCAATCTTGGTTGAGCGACTTGACCACCCAATCTCGGTACCGCCACGCGTCCAAGAGTTCGAAATTGCGATAAGAACCGTGTTCCTTGGGATTCTCTTGGTAGTAGTCGGCGTACCGTACCACGTCGAGCCAGTGACGACCCCACCGCTCGCCATAGCCTGGCGAAGCGAGCAAGCGGTCGACAACTCGTTCCTTGGCATGGGGAGACCCATCGTGTACAAAAGCTTCCACGTCACTTGGTGTCGGTGGCAAACCGGTCAAGTCAAACGTGGCCCTGCGAATCCAAGTGCGCCGGTCGGCTGGCGATGTCGGCTGCAAATGATTGGCCGCAAGTTCCTTTGCAATGAACTGATCGATTTCGTTCTGCGCCCAGCCAGGAAAGCTTGCCGCGACCGGCGGATTCGCCCGCGAGACAGGTTGAAACGCCCACCACTTTTTGTGCTTTTCGGACGCTTGGAAGCCGGCGTCTTTCGCAGTGCGCTGAGATACCTCGGTGACACCGGCGGATGATGTGGGCCATGGCGCCTGAAGGGCGATCCAACGTTCCAGTGTCGCGATTTCCGCATCACTTAAACGACTCTTGGGCGGCATCTGCAATTCGTCGGTGTACTTCACCGCAACCACAAGCAAACTTGCCGCGGGATCCCCCGGAACAATGGCCGGCCCACGATCACCTCCACGCAACAACGATTCACGATCTGTGAACTGAAGGTTTGCGTTCGCTTCTTCAGAATTGTGGCATGACTGACATTTTTCGATCAGAAGTGGCCGGACCTCGCGTTCAAAGAACTCAAGGGCAGCTGGGTCCGAAACGGGGCTCGAAGCCGGGCTCGATTCGCCACCGCGAACCCCCAAACAGGCCATCAGGCCAAACAAGACCGACAAACAAGCGTGCCGCCATTTCCCGTGGAAAGCAAAATTCAATTGAAACGGGTCGAAACGCACGAGAGTTCCTCGGTTTCCGAACGTAGGGCGGGAAACTCAGTGTCAAAGCAGAGCCTATTCCATAATAGTCGAAGTCGCTACGACTGCAACAGGGACGCTGTTGGTACTACCGGCACGCTGCTTGTGTATCCCCGGTGGTCTGGTGCTGCGCGGTATCTACGGCACAAGCTGAATGCACGATGGGGAAGGTGTTTCGACCGGCGCGCCGACCGACTTGAGCATGCCCGTCTGCGAGTCAATCTGGAAAATTGCCAAATTGTTTCCCGGCATGTTCGCGCATAACAGATGTTCGCCAGCCTGAAAATAATCATCCGAGCGCAGAGCAGCACCCAAGCTCGGTTCAATCGCAATCAGCGTTAGGCGACCGTCGTCGCTGATGCGATAGGCTGCAATACTGTTGTGACCGCGATTGGTACCGTACAAGAAACGGCCGTCGGGGGTAATCTTCAGATCGGCACAGTAACTTGAACTTGTTTCCACAAAGTCGGTTGGCAAAGTGGAGATGGTCTGTTTTTCGATCAACATCCCGGTTGTCGGATCAAAATCAAATTGCGTGACGGAATTACTAAGCTCGTTGATGGCATACAGGTATTTCCCATTCGGATGGAACGTAAGGTGCCGCGGTCCAGCCCCTGGCGCAGTTCGTACGAACGGCTGTACATTCGGAGTCAACATGGACCTGGCTGTATCCAAGCGATAGCACAATAACTTATCGAGCCCCAAGTCGGCGGAATAGGCGTAACGGTTGTTTGGGCACGTGATCAAGCTGTGGGCGTGCGGCGCGGTTTGTCGAGACTCATCAACACTCGCTCCAGTGTGTTGGATAAACGATGTGATCTCGCCCAACTTACCGTCGGAAGCTATTGGCAAAGCCGCCACGCTGCCCGACGAAAAATTTGCCAGTAACACCGTCTTGCCTTGCGCATCCACCTGCAAAAAACACGAAGCAGATCCTCGAGACGACTGGCGGTTAAGCATCGTCAACTGCCCCGTACGCCCTTCGAGCTTGAACGCAACCACTTCTTCTGCCTCGGAACTGCCAAAACTCTTGGCATGGATGGAATACAAATATTTTTGATCGGGAGAGACCGCAATAAAAAACGGATTCTCAATTCCACCTGTGCGATGCACCGACTCAAGACGCCCGGTTGCTATATTGAGTCGAAACGCAACGATTGCCCCTTGCTCGCCCGGCGCAAAAGCCGACACAAATACCAACGGCTGATCCGCTGGTACATCATCGATTGGCAACACGACGAATTCCCCCACAACGATAAGAAAAACAATTCGCACCCAATTCATGACAGCCATCCTTCAGAACCAGTTATTCGCAACACCGAGCCAGATTCCCCAGACATTCTAAGGATTAACACATCGGACCGAAACGGCACCGGCATTCGACAACTTTCGAAATACGAGCTCTAAGGCTGCTGTGAGATGCGATGCACCGTATACCATGCCTCGTTGTGTTCCAAGGGTAGCCCCTCGTCGCTAACCAAATTGTCGACGGTCATGTGGTAGACCATCCCGAGGGGGTGGCTTTCGACGGGAAGAGTCAATACGATCGTCCGCCGGTTCGCAGATAGTTCGACGCCGGAAACGGTTACATCCTGGTTGCCCGCCTCTGGGGATCCGTACTGACCAGTGTACAAATAGTGATAACGCCGGAAATGAAACTGTTCTGGCTTGAGCTGTACGCTAGTCGCCAAAGGCTTTGTCAGCTGTAACACAAACCCTTCGCCACGCGGACGAATGGCCATCGTCTGTAGGGCGAGCGGGTCCTGTCCCAAGAACCGAACGCGCGTGAGACCTGTCGTCAACGAGGCCAAATAGAGCTGGTTGTCAGGTCCAAACTTCATGCGCAAGCAACCATGGGGTTCGTCGCGTGTGAAACGGAAACACGCCCCCTGCCATTCGCCATCAACCTTTTCCAAACTGATCCGCATGATTCCCGGGTTAGCGCCATATCCGACGTCTCCTAAGAGCATTTGGCCTGAAAACGGCCCGAATCGACTGCCGGTATCGTCGAGTACCGGGCCACTGGAACTGCGGCTGAACTCGTACGGCAACCAAATCGTGCTCCGCCCGTTGGGAAACTCACCTTCGGGCAAAGCGTCTTCCGCGGTTTCGGGGTGCCCGTAGAACCGACCTGGTACCACATGAGCGAGTTTACAACTTTGGATCCAGTCCCCTTGGTTGTCCGTAAAGAACAAATCACCGTTGGGGCCAACGGAAATTCCGTTGGGAACGCGGCAGCCCTTGGCAACTTCCACGAGTTGATCGGTGCCGTGGTCGACACGCATCACGCTGCCGCGAAACCGGCCTGGATTTACGTAACCCGGGTTGGTCCAGAAATAACCTGTGTTCAGGGTAAACCAAAGGTTCTGTTCCCGATCCGCCGCCAATCCAAACGTATACTCGTGCCAGCCATGCGACAGTCCCCAACCCGACGCCACGGTACGATGCCGATCGGCCACGCCATCACCATTCACGTCGATGAGTTCCGTTATTTCTGGCTTTTGGCTGACATAAACGCGGTTTCCGTCAATGACCTGCAGTCCGATCGGATGATCCAGCCCCGTGGCAAACCTCTGCCAACGCACACGAGATGGGTTGTCCGCAGGTGGTATCGTCGTACGCCAGATTTGTCCTTCGGTCATCGCGATGACATACATCGTCCCGTCTGCAGCAAACGCAATATCGGACGGTCGAAAGCCAAAGAAGGGGCCCGGAATGGGTTCCATTCGATAGCTCGCTGCCACCTCGTTACGCATGGAGGCAACATTCATTCGTTTCTCACCCAGATGCGACGGGAACCACTGCGTGCCGTCGTTTAACGATGCCAAATTCTCCAATGACGGAGGTGGTACAGCGGTACGATTGAACTCCGCCATCGCTGCCTCGGGCGACGGTCCCCCCCACGTTTCGCGGGTCGGTGTGTTCGCGTCCGTGGCAATTTCCGTTGTTCGCCAACAGTCGATGCGCAGGCCCATTGGCTGATTACCAATTGCCGGACCTGAAACCAGCTTCCGTACCGCGATGTCGGAAAGGGGGTCGGTTAACCACGTTGTACCGGCAGCTCCATGAGCGACGATCGTGTGCTTCCTACCGAGGGCCTGATACGTATGTACCGGGGACGCGTCGATGGCACTCAACCTTTGCTCAGTCTCGCCGTTGATGGTTGGATCCTGCGGAAACGACATTGCGATTCGCGCGCCATTCGGCAATCCTTCGAAGCGAAACGATCGCGCCAAGCCTTGCCAGGCCAGTTGGGTTTGCACGCTAACATCTTCCGTTACCAGCACGCTTACCGAACCGCTTACCAATTGATATTGCAGGCGAATTGCCGTCTTACCAACTTGGCACCGGGTAGGTCGCGTACCGTGATTGGGATCACTAGCCAATGGCAACTCAAAGTTTTGCCACGACTCACTGTCTGGCAACTGCAACTTTAGCCCTGGATCCGAAAACCAGCTCGCATCGTGCTGTTCCTCGCCCTCCTTGTTCCAGAAAAGTCCATAATACGGCTGCTCACTCGGCCGCACGAATCCATCGAACCAAGAACTTACAAATTGCATCCGATCGGCATCGAACAACAAAGTCCCATCGGAAAATCCAAGAGCCATCCCGCGAGTCAAATGGGGGCCCCCATTCTTGGTGTCGACTTGCCCACGCTGAACGGCCGGTTGATCGGGTTGGGGAGTCGCCAATACGGTCACTTCATTGACGGGCAGTAAAGCCTTGTCGCCCTGACTCAAGTAGCTCCACAAAGCATTCAGGGGCGTGTTGAAAGGGAGGCTCGTCAGCGTGGGAATTGGCACGGAACCGTCGGGCAAAATCGACTGGGGCATTTTTGTCCCCGGGCGAACGCGCGCTGGATCCATCAACCAGCGGGAAAAATATTCTGGCCGTAAATGTTCAACGACAGCACCTAAATCGGGCCCGCGAGTGGTTGGATCGGATTGCGCCGCCAACT
>JAQCHP010000230.1 GCA_027619595.1 Planctomycetota bacterium | reverse complement strand
TCGTCTTGCAGGAGCGATTCGACTCGCTTCGAAAATCCCTAGGGGTGCGACAGGTTCTCCTTCAGCGATGGAACGACGCAAACGAGGCTCTCAAGGTCGCGCTCGACGGATTTGGCATCGTGCTGGGCGAGCATTCGTCAGAAATTTCGGCTGCGAAGAAGCGTTCACTTTACCGGTTAGCGAACGAGCTCGTGCGCCGAGAACTCCCGCCGGCCGAACTTTTCTTCCACAAGCAGTTCGATAAGCTGGCCGACACGCTGGTCGATCGGCGATCCCTACTTGAACGCCGTGGCCAAGCACGGGAAGCCCTCAACGCGCGGTACTTCAACGCCGCGCTAGTCGACCGAATTGACATTGTCGCTCAAGAGGCGTCTTGGAGCAAAGCGTCTGCATCGCTGTGGCCGCTTTCTGTGTGGAGGAAGCAAAGAGTCAAGAAGAAGCTTAAGTCGTTTATGTCGGCCGAGGGCCTTGCCGACCCGGAAGTCGATCTCCCACTCTTCCGCGAGTATCGAGATCTCTGCGACAAACTGACAGAGAACATGGCCCTGCTAGGCCTACCTCGGCATCTCCAGACGGAGGTCGAAAAGGACGTCTTCTCGCTCGACAAACGCGTTGAATCCGCGCGACACCTCCGCGAGGTCTTCCACGCAGTGGGACTGTCGCCGGACAACGTCCCTGACACAGCGCGAGCGTCGCTCGAACCCCTGACGCTGGCGGCCCGACGGCTTTATCCCCCGGGCCGAGAGGTCGAGCGGCTCCGTGGTGAGCTCCGAGATAATCTGACGGCGCTCGGCTTATCACCGGAGCTCCAGGTGTTTGTTGAGCAGGATGCCACCGCGCTTGATGCGGTGATTCAATCCGCCGAGCGATTACGAGACGCCACGGCTGCACTCGGCCTCCCCAACGAGCAGGTTTTCAAAACGCTGCAATCTGTCTTGGCTGCCCCGATAGATGTCCGTCAACAAGTGGCCGCCCGATTCTGTCAGTGCGCCAGGGCATTTCAGACCGCCTGGCAGGACTATACAAAATCGGCTGCTGCGATGCCCGTTGCCAAAGATTCGTTTTCGATAGTCGGCGACGCAGCGGCTCAGGCCGAACGGGTGCTCACTGGTCGCACGCTCTTGAAACAGTGGACGGCGTGGGTCGCCGCCCGCCATCAAGCAGAAATGCTCGGCCTGGGGGCCTTCGTTGAAGCGATTTTTTCGGGGCAACTAGCGACTAAAGACGCGGCGTCTCGGTTCGAGTTGGCCTATGCGAGATGGTGGCTGCCGCACGTGGTGGACCAATCCGAGCCGCTTCGGGCGTTCCAGCGCTTTCGCCACGAGGCCGCGATCGAAGATTTTTGCCGTTTAGACGAACTTGCCCGCAATGAAGCGGGGGCGCGATCGCGGCAAGGCGTCTTTCACGGCCTCCCCGTCAGTGACCAAGTCCCCCGTAGATCCGAATTGGGTCTTCTTCGCCACCAGATGGGCCTGAAGCGGCCGAGCAAATCGATCCGCGAGATCATCGCTGGCATGCCCGACTCGTTTGGTAAGCTGGCGCCATGTCTGTTGATGTCGCCGCTGTCGATCGCGCAGTACCTCCCCGCCGAGCAGACGCAATTTGACGTGGTGGTGTTTGATGAAGCTTCGCAGATCGTGACTTGGGACGCCATCGGGGCCATTGCTCGCGGCAAACAGACTATCATCGTGGGGGACCCCAAGCAGCTCCCTCCGACCAACTTTTTTGGTCGAGCCGACGGCGAAGAAGACAACGACGAGATCGACGACTTCGAGAAGGACCTCGAAAGTATCCTTGACGAGGCGCAGGCTTCGGGACTACCGACGCTGCAGCTCAATTGGCACTATCGAAGCCGTCACGAGTCGCTTATCGCCTTTTCGAACTGGAACTACTATGGAAACCAATTGGTGACCTTCCCGGCGGCCGAGACGAACGATCGCGGAGTCTCATTGACGCACGTGGACGGCGGCATATACGACCGTGGAAAGAGCCGCACGAACCGTCGAGAGGCCGAGGCTATTGTTGCCGACGCGGTAGCGCGGATGAGTTACTGCCTTACTCGTCCCGAAAGCGAACGGCTGACCTATGGCGTTGTGACGTTTAACAGCCAACAGCAGTCGCTGATCCAGGACCTGTTTGACCAGGCGCTGCGGAATGCACCGGAGCTGGAGTGGTTTTTTTCGGACGACCGAATCGAGCCGACGGCCGTAAAGAATTTGGAAAACGTCCAGGGCGATGAGCGGGACGTGATGTTCTTTTCCATCACGTTCGGTTTTGACGCAGCGGGGAAATTCCCCGTAGATTTCGGCGCCATCAACCGTAACGGCGGGGAACGACGCCTCAACGTTGCCGTCACCCGTGCGAGGCAATCGTTGGTGGTTTACACCTCGTTCTTGCCCGATCAGCTGCGGGCCGAACGCTCGGCGGCGCGTGGCGTACGCGACCTCAAGGCGTTTCTGGAGTACGCCCAAAAAGGGCCCATTGCGATCGCGGCGCGAACCGACGGCTCGGCGGGGACGTGCGAATCACCCTTCGAAGAGGCCGTGGCCCAAGCCCTGGTCGACTTGGGTTGGCAGGTTGAACCCCAGATAGGAGTTTCCGGCTTCCGCGTAGATCTTGGCATCGTCCATCCCGACCGCCCCGGCGCCTACTTGGCAGGGGTCGAGTGCGACGGGGCGACTTACCACAGATCTGTCACGGCGCGGGACCGCGACAAGACGCGTCAGCAGGTGCTTGAAAAGCTAGGGTGGAGAATCCTGCGAGTTTGGTCTCCTGACTGGTGGTACGATCCGAAACAGGCGATCGAACATCTCCATGTTGCGCTCAACAAAGAGCTGGAGAAAACGCGACAAGCAACTCCGCAAGAAGGATTGACAACTGACCCTGAAGTTGCGACGACTCAAATTGGTGTTGAGCAAATTGAAGCACCGAACGACGAGCGGTTCGGCGACGACCCTGCTAACCCAAAAGCAGGCGATAGACTATGCGACGATGTTCGGAAAGTGGATGGCCAAGCAAAGGACGCAAGCCGGGGATCCAGCCTGGATGGCATCTGATGCCAAGTCCCGTTCCTCCGTCGTGAGACAACAGCCAAACATTCACCGCTCGCATTCTACCTTCGACGATGGCGACGCAAGGCACTCACAGAAACACTTGTGCGGCGACTCGGTGAAGCTGTATCGCGAACAACCGGAGTGAACCATTCGTCAGGCTGAGCCTCTTGCATCGCTGCGTCAATCCGTTGTAAGCGGGTGCGATACATGGAACGGAGAGTCGGTACGCTGCGAGCCACCGGTAATGGAGCTGTCACCGTATTTTGAGCCGACGAGGCATCCCCCGTCCAATTGGAATAAACAGCAGCCGTATCGGCCCCATCGATCACGTTGTCGAAGTTGAGATCGCCACTGGCCCAAGTCCCCCCAGCACCATTCCAGTTGGAAAATACGGTTGAGACGTCTGCTCCATCCACGGAACCGTCCAGGTTGATGTCGCCAAGTTGTGCAATTCGCAACGTTGTCTGATAGTCATCCCCTGCGATCCCATCGTGGTTGCCGTCCAATCGCGTGCCAAAGCTGTTACTGATCCCAGCAGCCCTTAACGCCACGAAGTACAGGCCATGAACGAGATTGAGACTGGCCAAATTGAATCGCACCTGATTAGGGACACCCGTCAGTGAAACACTTGCCAACGCAGTGTTGATTGCCGTGTTCGTTCGCGTGTTGAACAGAGTCAAATCGGACGGCCCCACTGTGGCCGCTACATTCTCATTGAACGTGAATGTCAACGACGTCAGCGTATTGAACAGCTGGTTGCCATCGTTGCGGGTCATCTGCACAACGTAAGGACGCTGCGTGATGTTACGGTAGACCTGGTTCGGGTTACCGTAGTTGGCACCGAACAGATCCAGGTCACCATCACCGTCGAGATCGCCCCACACCATCCGCTGTCCGGTATTGTCGCTCAGCGTTTGCACCGCTGCGAAATGGCCCGTGCCGTCATTGAGGTAGAGTAACCCCGACTCAAAGTAGTTGGAAACCGCTGCGTCAAGATCGCCATCACCATCGACATCCCCCAGTGCAACGTCGGTGGACGAGTCAGTGCCAAGCAACTGCCCGCTGTCGGTAAACGTGCCGTTCCCGTTGTTGAAGTACACACGATTGGGTTCGTCATTGACGTTGGCTTCGAACAGATCGACCGTACCGTCACCGTTCAAGTCTCCGACTGCCAACGTCTGTGTGTGTGAGTTGCCCAAACGCAGGCCGCTATCGGTGAAGTTCGCATTTCCGTCATTCACCCACACCCGATTAGCCAAATCGCTCAATACGTTCGCCACAAAAGCGTCGAGGTCACCGTCCCCTTCCAGGTCGGCTAGTTGCACCGTGCGGGCATCGGCACCACCGAGACGCTGGCCACTATCGGTAAAGACGCCACTTCCGTTGTTGAGCCACACCGTGGAGAACCAGATCGCATTGGAATGAACGCTGGTGATGAACGCGTCCAGGTCGTGGTCGCCATCCAGGTCCTCCAACTCGACATCAACGGGGATCTGTGTTGTCAGTCGCTGGCCACTATCCGTAAAGTGTCCCGTGCCATCGTTTCGCCAGACGACGGAAAATTGCAAGCTCGCGATAACGGCATCGAGATCACCATCACCGTCGATATCTCCCAAGTCACCGTAGATACTGTCAAAAGTTCCGAGCGATTGTCCGCTATCGGTGAAAGTCCCATTGCCGTTGTTATACAGCACGCGATCCCCTTGTCCTTGGTTCGCTTGAAAGACATCCAGATCGCCATCGCCATCCAAGTCGCCTAACAAGGCATCGTTGGTATTGAAGCTTCCTCCCGGTACCATGCCGCCATCGACCAGCAGCACTTGTGCCAATCGAAAACCCGCGTCAACGGCACTATACGGTCCGGGACCCAGCAAGTTGCGACCGCGTACCCAGTAGTAGTTCGGCTGCCCCGGCGAGACGTTCACATCGTCGTACTGGGTGCCAGTCACGTTACCCGAGATGTTACTGGCAGTCGATAAATCATTGACGGAACTACGCCAGACTTCATACGACGTGGAGTTTGCACCGCCGGTCCAAGTTACCGCGACACGGTTGGTAAACGCACCGTCACTGGCTAATACATTCGTCGGTACACCGGGACCGCTCGGTGAGAGGAAACCAGCGTCACCTGTGCTAAAGCCGCTGGCACCGGCGATATTGACCGCTTTGACGAAGTAAAAGAAGGTCCCGACAGGCACCGAGCTGTCGGTATAACCTGTCGCGGTGATGGTGGAACCAACGGTGGCCGTCGCACCAGCGACACCGTTTCCAAGCGCCCTGGCCCCGATTGACCCACCAATTCCTGCGGTCGCGGCGACCGTGGTAGTGGTATTCCCGTCCCCAGTGCGTGTGTAATTTAGTGTTGAGGTGGCAGAGCCGGCAGCGCCGGCAGTCCCGCCGTTCGATTGGCCACCCGTTCCGCCCAGGACGTTTTGTGAAAGGGTAACGTTGCCCGAGGTTGTTCCAAGGACTTCATCAATGAAAGAAACGTTCCCCCCGGCACCTCCCGATGCCGAGTCGACCCCACTACCGCCGTTTCCCCCGGTCCCATTTAGAGTCACGGTGACGTTGCCACCATTG
>JAQCHP010000229.1 GCA_027619595.1 Planctomycetota bacterium | reverse complement strand
TCCGGGCTTTTAAAATTCGCCCCGACTCAGTGTTTGCGATGAGAATTTCGCTTTTCTCACTTTACCAATTTCGCTGAGACCTAATCTCTTCTTACGCAAATTTGATCAGTTACGGCGTTGCACACGGCCTACGTAATACGAACAAACGCATCCATAACCCCACACGCATGCGGACCATGGGGAAATGGTGAAAGGTCCGCCAGATAACGTGACACGCGGAGCATGGGGAAATATGCTGACTCCGCTAGACGAAAGGACACACGGAGCGAGTTCCGTCACTCGCTCGCGCGTCGTGCTTGTCTCGGGAAACAATGATCGTGCCAGCGGGCTCCGGTTCAATACGACCAATAATCGCGGCGGCGTGGATGCCTCGATCCCTTAAGAGTTTCAAAGCCGATTCGGCGGCCTTAGGGGGGAGGGCCGCCAATAGACCACCCGACGTTTGCGCATCGCACAAGATCAATTGATCGTCTTGACTGATGTCGTCATAAGAAACGTAATTTTCGAGAAACCGATGATTGGCGTGCGTCCCGCCAGGTACGATCCCCGCGCGCACATATTGCCAAGCAGCCGACAACACCGGCACGTGATTCACAACGACATGCGCGCATACATCGCTGGCTTCCACAATATTGCGTAAGTGTCCCAACAGTCCGAATCCGGTGACGTCAGTAAGGGCATGCGTTTCTACCGACGTGAAGACCTCCGCCGCAACGCGATTGAGTGTCGCCATGATTCGTATCGCTTCTTCGATCGCCCCTAGATCATCCTGATTCCGTTTCGCGGCAGTTGTGATCATGCCGAGCCCTAAGGGTTTCGTTAACAGCAATACGTCACCAGGACGCGCACCACTGTTGGCCAAAACGCGGCGTGGTGAAACCGTTCCCGTTACCGACAACCCAAAAATCGGCTCATCGGACTTGATGGTATGTCCGCCCACAATTGCTATACCGGCCTCGGCTACCTTATCAGCGGCGCCACGCAGAATGTCGACCAACGCTTCCGGTGGCAAGAGATGGTCAGGAAACCCGACGATACTGAGTGCCGTCAATGGCGTCCCCCCCATCGCATAGACGTCGCTGAGAGCATTCGCGGCTGCAATCGCGCCAAAGTCGTAGGGGGAATCGACAATCGGTGTGAAGAAATCGGTGGTTAAGACGAGCGCTAATTCCTCATTCAGCTTATAAACCGCTGCGTCATCAGCCGTAATCGAGCCGACCAGCAAGTTCGCATCGTTCGATTTAGGTAGCGAGTGTAGCAGCGGCAGTAGGAAGCCCGGGGGCTGTTTGGCAGCACAGCCAGCTCGTTTTGCCAGTTGTGTTAAACGGATCGCTTCGGTCATGAGAATTCTCCACGGGAATTCAGCTTGTAAAACTCGTCAGGTAACGATACCGCCGAAAACCTTCTGCTACGTCTCATGCTACCATAAAGCGGTGCAATCGGGATTCCCGGGCAGCGCCACCGCAGTTTCCGCGCCATTTGATTTGGGTTATAATGTAGGGGTATTTCTCACAGCCTGCCGTAATGCCTGTGCTACTGCCCAAAGGGTCGTGCAGATCACTATGACGTTCCAACGAGCAATGTCCCAACACCGATTCAACTGCTACACCCCGGTAATTCTGTGGCTACTCTTCGGTCCATTGGCGCTGGCCGACGACAACCCGAGTTTGCCCCAACCATTGCCGGAGACACCTGGCAATCTTGTTGCTGCGTCGGACGGGGCGGTCCATTGGTTTGAATCCAAGGTCCGTCCCATCTTTGCGGAACACTGCTACGAATGTCATTCCAGCGAAGCGGCAACCGTTCAAGGTGGCCTGCGGCTCGACTCGGTTGAGGGAATTCGACGTGGTGGCGATAGTGGGCCAATTGTTGTGCCGCACCAACCTGACCAAAGTCTACTTATCGAAGCCATCCGCTGTGAAGCAGGGTCGGTCGAGATGCCCCCCACCGGCAAAATGGAGGCGATGCTTATCGAACGGATCGTAAAATGGGTTGCTGATGGCGCGGAGCTACCAGCTGGCCAGGACAAGGAATTGGCACAACTACACGCCACGCCGCCGATTGCCGACCGCCATAACTTTTGGTCATTTCAATCACCTCGTACTACAAGCTTCACACACGACGTTCCATCGCCATGGGTTCACAACCGCATCGATCGTTTTGTTTTAGAACGGCTCCATCGGGAGCAACTGGTACCCGCTTCGCCCGCTGACCGCCGCACGTTATTGCGGCGCGCATACTTTGATCTCATCGGACTTCCACCCAGCTGGGACGCTATCCAGGGCTTTGAACACGACAGCGCACCCGATGCCTTCACTCGGCGCGTCGACCAATTGCTCAGTTCACCGCAGTATGGTGAGAGGTGGGGGCGTCATTGGCTTGATTTAGCACGCTACTGCGACCAATCCGCGGAATTTCTTCCGTCGGTCGACCAAGCATGGAGATATCGCGACTGGGTCATCGAGGCGTTCAACCGCGACGTCCCTTACGACCGTTTTGTGCAGCTTCAGCTCGCGGCCGATCACATGCCCGACGCCGACTTTCGGGACGTGGCCGCCTTAGGATTCTTGGGACTCAGCCCGGTCTATTTTAAGGAACTCCAACTCCCCGCTGACGTGATCAAGGTCGTGGTCGCTGACGAATGGGAGGAGCGAATCGATGCCGTGGGGCGGACCTTTCTGGGATTATCGCTGGCCTGTGCCCGATGCCACGATCACAAGTTCGATCCCGTCTCCACCGAAGATTATTATGCTTTGGCGAGTGTCATCGCTGGAACTCGCCTACGAGACCGTCCCCTCTTGTCGGCATCTGAGGCGGCGGCCGTCGACATTGCCCGTGATCAGATTTTCGA
This sequence comes from Planctomycetota bacterium, assembly GCA_027619595.1. Taxonomy (GTDB): domain Bacteria; phylum Planctomycetota; class Planctomycetia; order Pirellulales; family Pirellulaceae; genus JAQCHP01. Next base: position 2,786 of record JAQCHP010000229.1, on the reverse strand, counting down.
TTTGGAACAAAAGATCGAAAAGCTCACGCAGCTCGCTCCTAAGCCTCCTGACGCAAAACAACAGATTGAGGGACTCCGTGCTCAAATCTCGCAGATTCAAGCGGCAACTCCCCAATTTGATGCGCCGTATGTGCACGCTGTCGACGACGCGACGTTGCGCATTGTTCCCGACGGCAAGTACTGGACGCGGATGGAGTATCATCGCGGCGAAGCGACCGAACTTCCGGTTCATATTCGTGGCAATCCCTTGCGCGAAGGCAATGTCGTTCAACGTCGATTCCTGAGCGTCTTCATCAGTAACAATTCGGAACCGCCGTTACCTTGGATCAGGAACGGGCGGCTCGAACTCGCGACGGCCATCGTACAGGAGGCGGCTCCCTTAACCGCTCGCGTAATCGTCAATCGCGTATGGCAACATCACTTTGGTAGAGGTCTCGTGGATACGCCGAGCGATTTTGGTGTTCAAGGCGCGCGGCCCTCACACCCAGAGCTACTCGATGACTTAACCGCGCGGTTCATGCAGGAAGGGTGGTCTCTTAAGTGGCTTCACCGCCAAATTCTGTTGTCCGCTACTTGGCAACAATCGACTCAGGCACCCAGGGAGACGAGCCAGGCCGACCCGGAAAACCGCCTGCTGGGTCGCATGTCGCGACGCAGACTCGAACTGGAACCGTGGCGAGACGCGATGCTATCCGTAGTCGACCGATTAGAGACGACAATCGGTGGTGCAGCGAGCGACATTAGCGACCCATCCCACAGTCGCCGGACAATTTATGGAACGGTCGACCGATACGAACTGAACAACGTACTACGCATCTTTGATCTTCCAGAACCTTCAGGTCACAGCGCAGTGCGTTTTCCCACCACAACTCCACTGCGGCAATTGTTTGTGCTGAATAGTCCCTTTCTCGCACAACAAGCGTCGCACCTCACAACGCTCCTGCAGCACGTCATTACCGACGCGACCCACGACCGTTTGTCGCAACTCTATCTACGCGTATTCGGGCGAACTCCGACCTCACGTGAACGCGAGTTAGCCCAGACCTTTCTGGCGGCGGCAACCGAAGCCGACAACCCCACTGAAGAGCGCTGGCGGCAGTTTACACAGGCCTTATTGAGCAGCAACGAATTCCTTTTTTTGGATTGACGAGGTGACGATGTCGACACGGTTGATTCATGAAAGGCTCACGTCACGCCGTGACTTTGTCACGGGCCTCGGCGGAGGGCTTGGCGCGATGGCCCTTGCACCGTCTCTTAACGCGAATAGTTTCAGTGAAGGGGGCCCCCAACCCCACGCCTCCCCGCGTGCACAGCGTGTTATCCAGCTCTTCATGAATGGCGGTCCGTTTCAGGCCGATTTTTTTGACCCCAAACCCGAGCTACTCAAATGGCAAGGACAGCGGCCCAAAGCGGCCGATCTACGCACCGAACGCGAAACGGGAGGGTTATTGGCTTCACCGTTTCAGTTCAGCCCCCAAGGACAGAGTGGCGTCCCGGTGAGCGAACTCTTGCCACATCTGTCTCAGTGCATTGACGACATCTGCGTGATTCGGTCGGTGCATACCGACAATCCGAATCACGGACCCGCCCTTTGCATGATGAATAACGGCACTATCACACCCAAGAGACCGAGCATGGGTTCGTGGTTCTTATACGGACTTGGTTCAGAGAACGATAATCTGCCAGGCTATGTCGTACTTTGCCCTGGGAAACCGGTACGTTCGTCGGAACTGTGGACGAGTGCCTTTCTTCCCGCCGAGTACCAAGGAACCTACATTAACCATTCGAAGATACTACCGCGCGAAATGATCCCCTATCTGCAGAATACAACTTGGGACACTTCGGCGCAGCGACGCATATTGGACCTAATGCGTACGATCAACCAAGATCATCTGACGGAACGTGGCCCCGACACGGCTTTGGAGTCACAAATTCGCTCCATGGAAACGGCGTTTCGCATGCAGACCGAGGCAAGTGACGCGTTTGACATCAGCCAAGAGTCAGAAGCGACGCGTAACGCCTACGGTGATGGCCATTTCGCGAACGGGTGTCTCCTAGCACGCCGACTGGCGGAACGGGGGGTCCGGTTCACTCAGTTGTATTTCGGAAACGAGCAGCCATGGGACACACACAGCGATCACGACAAGAAAGTCCGTAAGTTGGCGCAAGAGATCGACCGTCCGATTGCCATGTTGCTATCTGACCTCAAGCAACGCGGACTCCTGGACGACACGCTGGTGATCTGGGGAGGGGAGTTCGGCCGAACGCCTACATCCCAAGGTGGCTACGGTCGCGACCACAACCATTTTGGGTTTTCGATGTGGATGGCGGGTGGAGGCGTGCGCGGAGGGATGACCTACGGCGAAACCGACGATTTTGGATTCCGCGCCGTGCAAGACAAAGTTCACATTCATGACCTCCATGCGACGATTTTGCATCTTATGGGTCTCGACCACGAGCGACTGACGTTCCGTTACGCCAGCCGCGACTTTCGCTTGACCGACGTGCACGGTCGCGTGGTGCGCGAGATTTTGGCGTAACACACCAACACCAACACTAGCACGACACGCGAGCGAGTGATGGCGGCACAACCGAGCGATGTTCCGTCAATCGGCACGACACAACATCATGACGGCGTCGCTATGCGGGCGAACGCGTCGGTAACGCCCCATGCATGCGCACCATGGGGAAATTTCAACCTCCGCTAAACGGCGCTACACGCGGGGTGAATTCTGTCACTCGCTCGCGCGTCGTGCTAGTAAGGAGGCCACCTCGAGAACTAGCAC
>JAQCHP010000228.1 GCA_027619595.1 Planctomycetota bacterium | reverse complement strand
CTCCGGCTTGGGGTCGTAACTATCGACGTGCGAAACTCCCCCGTCCATGAACAAGAAGATCACGTGTTTGGCGCGAGCAAATAGGTGCGGAACGACCGCGCGCTCATTTGCCAAGACAGGATGCTGCAACATCCCCGACAGAGCCAGCCAGCCAAACCCCATACTAGAATGTTGCAAGAAATCGCGCCGCGATTGTGCGGACTGTCGACCGGGACAACATCGGCTCACTGTTCGACCGCCACTAGCGAACATAGATAAACTCCTGCATATTGAATAATGTATGAGCAACATCTCGCCAAGCCAAACGATTGCTCAACAGGTCCGCAGCAGTCTCTGGGTGCATCTCAGCACATTTTTCGGCAAGGATCACGATTCGGTTGACTTCTTGGTCGGTCGGATTCCTACCAAATGCTGTCACAAACATCGACGCAGCTCTTGCCTTCGACGATTCGGCGCCGTCTGTCGATAGCTGCTGCGACCACCGCTCCGCCATGACCACCACCAAGGGATCATTCAGGAGCGCCAGTGATTGGCTGGGGACGTTGGTAACATCTCGACGCCCGGTCGTCATTTTGGGGATCGGCTGATTGAATAACGCCAAGAACCGCGGCGGCTCCATGAGGGTCATTTTTAAATAGAGGCTCCGTCTACCTAACCCATCGATGGGCCCGCTCAACAGCCGCTTGACCGGATCTTCGCTAGTTCGATAGGGATCGATTGGCGGTCCGTGAAGTACGGGGTTCCATTCGTTCGCTACGAACAGGATCGCGTCGCGAATCGCTTCCGCCTCCAAGCGCCGCATCGGTAGATGGTGCAAAAACATATTTCCGGGATCGACCGCGTGCGCTGCGGCCGACGACTTACTACTTTGTCTCCAGGTGGCGGAGGTCACCAGTAAACGAACGAGCTGCTTGGTTGACAAACGCTGAGTCTGCAATTGCGACGCCAGATAGTCCAGCAGTTCCGGATGCGACGGATGTTCGCCCAGATGTCCAAAGTCATCCGGTGTCCGCACAATTCCTTCACCAAACACATACGCCCAAATCCGGTTGACGTAGACTCGCGCGGTCAAAGGATTTTTTGGACTGGCGATCTTTTTGGCCAGCTCCCGTCGGCCGCTGGACCGCCCCAGGTGATGGTCTTCGGCATCCTCGAACAACCCCAGCCTGCCACGTGGAATCGGTTCTCCCAGGTCGGTATACGACCCACGTATTGCCAGCGGCTCATCTTGCCCTTCATTCCAATCGTCCATCGCACCCACGGTACGATCGGGGACGAGCATCGATTCGACAGATCGATATTCGGCGACTAGGTCCTTAAGTGGGGATTCGATGGCGGAATCGTTCGGCAACAGTCCACACTTCAACGCATCGTTAAGCAACACTACGTCCTGTTCGGTACACTGGTCCTTGCACCACCGCTCGACAGCACCTTGGATGGCAAACGCAATTCGAACTGCCCAAGAACCACTCGGATCGAACTTTCCATTTTGATCGAACATCGGAGCGAAACGTCCTAGTTCATCCCACGGCTTTTTGTCCGCCGGATGCGAATAGATTTGCGTCACTCCAAACCAAGATCGTTCATCGGCCACAATCTCCGCATCCACACCGCCATAGTTATGGCGCGGCGGGAAATAGTTATTAAGCGATTTCGTAGTCAATTCCAAGTACACGCGACGCGGACGCTTGTCTTTGGCTCCTTCCAGTGTCGAAAAGTCACCAGCCGTGAGGGTGAGCCAAGAGTAGGTGGGTGCGTTGAGAAAACTTAATCGCTCCGAAAAATACGCATTATCTAAGTTGAACGTGTAGGCAGCATGTTTCGCACCCGCGAGTCCCAGCGAGTACGTCCGTGGTGGTAACGTTTCCAACAGCGGGCTCTGAAGTGCGCCCGCAAGTCGCTGTGACCAACGGTGTGACCAACGTCCTTGCGGAACCAGTTGCATTACGACGCTGTCCCCGTCGGTCGCGACTATCACCTCGCCATTTTTGGTCCGTCCGTGCCGCATGCCTGATCCTTGCCAGCGCCAATTCGAATCAGATTCTTCTGCGGACAAGTCGGCCACCAGGGTCAGATTCGTCCGATTTTCAGCCTGACGCCGACTCGTCTCTTGGGTATACTCGTCGATTGATATCGCAGTCCCTTTGGATCGCAGCCAAAAATCGGTAATCGTTTCAGGAAAAGATTCCAGGGATTTTTCTGGCAAGGGAAGCTTTTCAATTTTTTCGGCCAGCGAAGCAGTTGCGTCTTGCCACTGAATCGCTAGAGCACTACGAATGCGATGTTTGATTTCTCGCAACGCTTCCAGTGTGGCGAGATTGCGATCTGTCGCGTCAACGCACCGAACGCCCCAGCGAGTGCTCATGAATGTTCCCGCGAGCGCGTAGTAATCAGCCTGAGCGACGGCGTCCAGCTTATGATCGTGGCACTGTGAACAGGCTAGTGTCGTTCCTAGAAACGTTTTTCCAATCGTATCGATCACGTTAGAAATAGCCTCTTGCGAAATCCCTTCAGTATCCGCGTTGTCACCATGACGCCGCTCACCCAGACGAAGTGCCATCGTGGCGACAAGTGACTCATTGATGTCTGTAACTGGATCGACGCGTGGCTCGATGAGGTCACCCGCAATTTGCTCTTCGACAAAGCGAGTGAATGGTATATCGCGGTTAAACGCGCGTACTAGGTAGTCGCGATACATCCAAGCATTCTTGGCGGGGACATCCCACTCGTAGCCGTGCGTATCGGCATAATGCACGACATCCATCCAATGCCTCGCCCAATGCTCGCCATAGTGCGGACTGTTTAACAGTGCGTCAACGTACTCGTCATAAGCAGAGGGTCGTTCGTTAGCGAGGAAATGATTCAATTGGACCGGATCGGGGGGCAGGCCAGTGAGAACAAAGCTCAATCGGCGGGCCAGTGTGGCACGATCGGCTTCCGCCGCCGGTGACAAGCCGCTGCGGCCAAGTCGATCCAATATGAATCGATCGACGACGTTACGGCACCATCCTGCGTCGCTGAAACTCGCCGAGCCGACCGGGAGTGGCGGTACGTCCGGCACCGGGGGTTCTGCTACGGGCTTGAGACTCCACCAATCGAGCCGTTCGCGATAGAGACTTTCCCAACGAACGGGTGCGCGAACGGTGCCGGTCTCAACGGTCCGTGGGTCGGGCGCTCCTAGTGCGACCCACTTCACCAGCAGGTCGACAACGGCCGATGGAAGTTTCGACTGATTCGGCGGCATGGCTTGGTCGACCGACACGTGGCGGACGGCCTGGATCAACGGACTCTCGTCGGGACTGCCAGGAATGATCGCGGGCTGACCGGAATCTCCGCCCCTCTGCCAGCCCGGACGGCTGTCTAACCGAAGGCCTCCCTGCAACTCTGCAGCCTCGGCACTGTGGCACTCGTAGCAATGTTCGACCAAGAGTGGGCGAACCTTGGCCTCAAAAAACTCTTCGTTCCCGCGAGCTGGCAGGGTTAAGCACGCCCAGGTGGCGCCGATACATGCAGCTATGCGGACCATGGCATTTCTTCCGAGCAGAAGCGAGTCGCTGATGGGCGGCCGCTGGAGGGTGCGAGTCGCTCATGGGCATTGCCTCCATGATACCATCCGCAGTTGCTCGTACCAAGGACGAAGATCAGGCTGCCTTAGCGTAATTGGCTACCTGGAACGGTGGCCACAAGTTCTTCTTGGTTCCGCAAGTAGAGGATTTCCACCTCGCCCTGCTGGCCAAGGTTGCCGCGTCGCAAAACGTATTCGACATTTTCCATTGAAACGGTCTGCCATCGATGAATCCCGACCAGAACATCGCCGGCGCGCATGCCGCGTCGACCGGCAGCACTCTGAGGGTTGACCTCAACTACGTACATTCCGCCGCGATACGTAGCCGATTTCATTCGCTGAAATTGTTCATCGGACATGGTGCGTAGGCGCAGACCAAGTGCACGCCAGCAGCGGTCGGCTGGCGATTCCTCTTTCGATTCGTCGAGCACCAGGGTCACTTCGATTGGCGACTCGGCACGAATCACATGGCATTTCAATTCTCCACCTTTGCGCAGTCCAACGATTGCGCGTTCAACGTCCAATTGCCGCACGACGTCCGTGTTTCCAATCCGTCGGATCACATCCCCTTCCTGCATTCCGGTAGAGGCGGCGGGGCTACCCGGCTCGACCCGCTTTACCACGAAGCGGCTGTCCTCTCCTGAGATAGTCGTTTCACCCTCGATACCGTGGCGAATTCCGCTCAGTTGTTGTGAATTCATGAGTCGCCCCGCAACGGTCATCACAACATCGACGGGAATCGCGAACGCAATCCCTTGTGCCCCAACCCGTACGGCAACATTGATGCCGACCATTTGCCCGTCGATATTCAGCAAGGGACCGCCCGAGTTGCCGGGGTTGATACTGGCATTCGTCTGGATCAGGCGGTGATATTGTTGCGTGTCACTCACTTGGACGGTTCGATCGAGTGCACTGATAATGCCCTCGGAAACGGTGTGCGGATAGCCGTAGGCGTTACCGATCGCGATCACCGGTTCACCTAGCATTAAATCTCTGGACGTACCGATTCGTATTACCGGAAGTTCGTCCTGACAATCGATCTTAACAACGGCAAGATCGGTGGTGGCATCGCGAGCAATCAAGCGACCCAAGTAGACACGTCCGTTGTCAAGGGTGACCTGTATCCGGCGCACACCATCGATCACATGATGATTGGTAATAATGTAGCCACGGGCGTCGACCACAACACCGGTTCCCATCCCATTGACGCGTTTCGTAGGGTCTTCGAAACCCGTAGAATCGTCCACCACCGATTTGAGCCCGCGGATATTGACCACGGCCCCCCGATTTTCGGCGACCGCTTTAACGGTGGGCGTCACACGCCGTGATGAACCGTAACAGCAGTTCACTAAGCAGGCGAACCAAGCAACCACGAAAACCGGCGCAAGACACTGCTTGCAGAAACGGACCGTGCTGCCATCGTGCGGGCGGGATCGTAACATGCGGTCTCTAACAGGCTGGGGGTTGCGGCAAGCGTGGGAGGGGCCTTTACCATCACGTTGATGCCGGAGTTGCGGCTTCAAGGGGATGAATCGGTCGCGCCAGTTTCATCCCTTCAACCGAGTCAAGAACGCCAGCAAAATCGGAAAACCTTTCCAACAATCAAGCGATATTCGTCGTGAAGACTCTTCCTGTTTGGCAAAAGCGGCCTGATTTAACAAGCACCCTCAGCGATAGCACTGGCTCGACGATAGCGGCGACGGTGGTCCCCGCTGAATGGCATCGTCAAAGCGAATCGAGCGACGAACGGTGATTTGCGAACTGTGACCAGCAAGATTTCCCGGTAAGCTCCTCCGCCCCTATTTCCGGGGGTAGATTTTTTCCGGGCCCCGGTTTTACCTGGGCCATTTTTTTGTTTTTGAAGGTGCCGGGATTGTGCTGGGGAAACCACAGGTTCTTCTGAACAAAAATGCAGAGGTTTGCGCGTCGGAGATCGTTGCCCAATCGGAAGTCCATGCATGACGCGCGAAGTCGGCACACAATCGTATCAATTCGCGCGGAAGTAACGTTGAGGGCCCATAAATTTGCCTCTTCAGAAGAATTCGTGGGTAAATTTCCTTTCGGGTAGTGCTCCGAGGTTGTGATACAGGGC
>JAQCHP010000227.1 GCA_027619595.1 Planctomycetota bacterium | reverse complement strand
TCTCGTGCCAAAATAAGGGTTGTTTCAAGAAAATGCCAAAGTAGGTGGCATTGGGCGTAAGCCACCGGATAGAGGACACTCTATTTCTTTAGCCCGGAGGGCGATACAAGACTATGAACTGCGAATTGGTGACTAATCCAAGCACGCACACTTTTTGGTGAATAGTTGCAAAATCTTGCAGACCATGCCAACGCGTGTGATCCCAAGTATCTCGGGGAATAACGGTATTCATGTGCCGCCCTCCGGGCTTTTGAAATTCGCCCCGACTCAGTGTTTCCGATGAGAATTTCGCTTTTCTCACTTTACCAATCCGGCAGGCCCGGAACGGTTCCAACCGACGCTAGACCTTCACCCATTCGGCGGGAGGTTGGATCTCTTCCGTCGGCTCGTGCCCTGCGTCTTTTCGTCCGCTCCCTTCCAACCGACTGATTGCGCGAACGGTCATGTCGCGATCACATACGATCTGGCAACTAAGCCGAACGCCGGACAATCCGCGTGCCGCCAACAGGTCGCGTTCCGCTACGGTGATCTGTTCGGGCTCGCCCTCCACGAATTCCACACGACAAGTAGTGCATCGAGCGTTTCCGCCGCATGCATGCAATTGATCGACTCCTGCGTCGCGCGCCAGCGCCAACACAAGCCGCTTATTTTGAGGCACTTCGACTGGGCCCATCCCCTCGACAATTAACTTCGGCATGATATTCCCTTTGGTTTACAGGTTGAGCTACCTGGCGTATTGTTGCATACCCCTTGATTTTTCACAAGCACGTACCGCTGAAAATGAGACACGCTTGTGATACGCTACCAGAAAGATCACCGTAACCTCGGCAGTCCCCACAACACGATTGAGTTATGTCGAAAAGGCAGCCACAACCAGTGGACCGACACATGGGAGAAACACCGGCAGGAACTCCGCTCGATCGTGAGCAAGGACACTTCAACGAAATCTCACAGATCGAACCCTACATCAGCCCAACCGATAATTCCGTGGCTGAATTCACTTGGCGAGCGGTCTTGGCAGGATCGGCGCTGGGGATCGTCTTCGCTGCTTCATCGCTGTACCTTGTCCTGAAGGTCGGTATGACTGTGAGTGCGTCGATCCCCATCGCCGTACTGTCCATCAGCCTGTTCCGTGGGTTGGGACGACTCTTTCGATTGCGTGGCGCGACTATATTGGAAAACAATATGGTGCAAACCGTTGGATCGGCCGGCGAATCGATCGCCTTTGGCGTAGGAGTGACGATGCCGGCACTCATGTTGCTCGGCTATGAGATGGATATCTGGCGAATCATGACCGTCGGGGTGCTCGGCGGACTGCTCGGCATTCTCATGATGATCCCGTTACGCCGAGCACTGATCGTGCAACAGCATAGCCAGTTGCCGTTCCCGGAGGGGACCGCGTGTGCCGCGGTGCTGTTGGCTGGAGAGCGCGGGGGCTCGTCAGCTGCAACGGTCTTTACTGGCTTTGGTTTGGCGTTTGTCTACAAATTACTGACAAACCCATTCGCCATCTTTCGCGATACCGCCAATTGGAATCTTTTCCAGATCCAAACCAATGGTAAAACCATTGGCCTCCACAAGGGTGTGTTAGGGGGCGAGTTTACCCCAGAATTATTAGGGGTGGGTTACATTATAGGCCCGCGCATCGCCGGTATTACGTTTGCCGGCGGTGTCCTTGCCTATCTGGTAATCGCTCCGGCCATTGCCCTCTTTGGCGAACAACTTACGGTCCCCTTGTATCCCTCAGAGGTCGTCTTAATTCGCGACATGGACGAATCCTCACTGCGTAGTTTCTACATCCTTTACATCGGCGCTGGGGCAGTGGCGACCGGCGGAATTATTAGCATGGCACGATCGCTACCGGCGATCGCTACCGCCGTGGTGAGCGGATTGCGCGACCTATCGCGAGGAAGCCAAATACCAGACGGTCACGCGGTCGCACGCCAAAACTACATTTCGCCGCGACGAACCGACCAAGATATTCCCATGCGATCGGTGTTGGTTGGATCGCTTTTGTTAGTGCTACTACTGGCGGGACTTCCTAAGGTGGGGCTCGGGTTTACCCCTTTGGGCCTCCTCGGCTCCTTGTTGATCGTCGTATTTGGATTTCTTTTTGTCACCGTTTCGGCACGACTTACCGGTGAAATTGGTTCCTCGTCCAACCCCATATCCGGGATGACCGTCGCGACCTTGCTCCTGACGTGCCTTATCTTCCTGCTGCTCCAACAAGTCGATCGCCAAGCAACGCTACTTGCACTTACGATCGCCGCCGTGGTATGCGTCGCTTCGTCCAATGGGGGCACCACCGCGCAGGACCTCAAGACAGGACACCTGATCGGCGCAACTCCGCTTTGGCAGCAGTACGGCATCCTCATCGGCGCGTTAACATCGGCGCTGGTCTTGGGTGCAACGCTCTACGTTCTCAATCAGGCCGGCACCCACTACACAAAACTGCCACAGCATCTGCCAGCATTTCGAGTGCCCAACGTATCGGACCTGCATCTACGAGAACGCCCAGGACGACCCTATGCCGACGATCAGCACGACTACCGCATTTTATGGGCTGCCGAAGGACAATTTCCCGGGGTACAACCTGGAAAATACCTCGTAGACGATCAGGGAACCATTCGATATCTGGTCGACCCGGCAATCAACGGCCGATTTCGCTATCTCGACGCAGATGCAGAAAAGATCGAAGCAACTCAAGACGCCACTCAACGTGCTGCTGCTGAATCGCAATCCACCGCGTTGCCAAAATATGATGCTCCCAAGACCCGTCTGATGGCATTTATCATTGACGGTATTCTCCACCAAAAACTCCCTTGGTCCTTGGTACTTATCGGTGTCCTAACCGCCATCGCCATGGAACTCGCTGGAGTCGCATCACTGCCGTTTGCGGTGGGGATCTATCTGCCGATTCAAACGTCCTTTCCCATCTTCCTCGGTGGCATCGTACGTTGGACCATCGACCATTTCAAGAAAAACACGGACAGCACCGACTCAAGCCCGAGCGTTTTACTTAGCTCTGGACTCATCGCAGGAGGGGCTTTGGCCGGAGTGTCGGCCGCCTGCTTACGGCTCGCTCCAGACGGATGGCACTTGACCGAACGGCTCAACCTAGGTCCCACCACCGACCGTTGGTTCAATCAATTCATAGCACATTTTAGCAACTGGAATTCGAACAGCGGCCTTTCAACAAGTCGGTGGCCTACGCTAATTGCCTTTTCAGTCTTGGTCATTGCAATTCTCCTTGCGGGCTTGCGATCCCCACGTCAGGACAAGACCAGATAAAATTGTTCGTTTTACATAAGGCTCTACCCATGCATCGATTGGTACTCTTCATGGCACTCGCATCACTCACCACTGCTGCCGTCGGCCCCGAAGCCCGATCCGACGAAGGCATGTGGCTCTACGACCAACCTCCACGGGAATTGCTCCAATCCCGCCACAATTTTGCCCCCACGGAAGCATGGCTCGAACACTTGCGATTATCGAGTGTTCGCTTCAACAGCGGTGGTTCGGGATCGTTTGTATCCTCATCGGGATTGGTGATGACCAACCACCATGTAGGAGCGGATGCGATTCAAAAACTAAGCACCCAACAGCGCGACCTGCTGCAAGCTGGATTTTATGCGACAAATCAGTCCGACGAAATTCGCTGTGTCGATTTGGAACTCAACGTACTCGTCGCAATCACGGACGTTACGGCCTCCGTCAATGCAGCCGTGCTTCCGAACATGTCCGCCTCGGAGTCCCAACTGGCACGTCGGGCTGTAATGAATACGATCGAACAGGAGACGCACGACAAGAGCGGATTGCGCAGTGACGTCGTCACTCTCTATCAGGGTGGTCAATATCACCTTTATCAGTTTCGGCGTTACACCGACGTGCGGTTGGTCTTTGCGCCTGAACAAAGCATTGCTTTCTTCGGCGGGGATCCTGACAACTTTGAGTTCCCTCGCTTCTGCCTCGATGTTTGCTTCTTTCGAGTTTATGAAAATGACGAACCCGCCAAAATCCAACACTTCCTCAGCTGGAGCCAACAGGGCGCTCAGGCAAACGAACTGGTTTTCGTATCAGGACACCCCGGTCGTACCAGCCGTTCTTTAACGTCATCCCATCTGCAAATGCTCCGCGATGTCTCCATACCTTCGCAACTCGACCTTTTGCGGCGTCGGGAAGTGTTGTATTCCACGTATTCGCAACGCAGCTTAGAAAATGCCCGCCGAGCAAAAGATGAGTTGTTCGGTGTCCAAAATAGTCGCAAGGCCCGACTCGGCGGCCTGGCGGGCCTGCAGGACCCGTCGGTTGTGAAGGCAAAACAGGACGCTGAACAATCGCTCCAGCAATGGGTCCAAGAAAATCCCCGACATAACACCGAATGTGGTACGGCGTGGAAAGATATTGAATCGACGCTGAAGGTGCTCCGAGACGTGCGAGATGAATACAATTTGCTCGAACCAGGAACGGCATTTCAGACGACCTTGTTTCAAATTGCACGAACCCTCGTACGCATGGCGGCGGAAGACGCAAAAACAAACAGCAATCGCTTGCGGGAATTTGCGCAGGCTGGCCGCGAATCTTTGGAGCAAGAACTTTTTTCGACGGCCCCAATTTACCCCGATCTCGAAACGATTAAACTCGCGGATTCGTTGGCCATGTTCGTCGAACAAACTAAGTACCAACATCCCCTGACCTCAGCCATCCTGGCCGAAAAGTCCCCTCGACAGCGAGCGGCCGAGCTCGTCGCGAAGACGACCTTGGCAGATGTAGCCGTGCGGAAAGAACTGGCCAACGGAGGCCAAGCGGCCATCGATGCCTCAACCGACCCGATGATTCGATTGGCAGTTGCCGTCGACGCCAGATCGCGGGAGCTACGCACCGTCGTAGAACAGCAGGTAGAAGAACCGCAAAGACAGGCTTATGCAAAAATCGCACAGGCGCGTTTCACAGCCTACGGTACCTCTGTTTATCCCGACGCAACCTTTACGCTACGCCTCGCATTGGGAGTTGTTGCTGGATATACAGATGGTACCGAAAAGATCGAACCTTGGACGACCCTGGGCGGCGCCTTTCACCATGCGGAAAGCCACGGAAGCCAGGAACCTTTTCGCTTACCAAACCGGTGGATCGAGCGACGCGACAAGATTCGGGCCGACGTACCGTTCAATTTCCTCAGTACCGTCGACATCATAGGCGGTAATTCCGGGAGCCCCGTTGTCAATCGTAAAGGAGAAGTGGTCGGTCTCATCTTTGACGGAAACCTTCCGTCGCTTGTGCTGGACTTTGCCTATTCCGACGAACAAGCGCGTGCCTTGTCGGTCGATTCACGCGCAATCAAGGAGTGCCTCACGGCAATCTATGATGCATCCGAATTGGCAGACGAATTGGGACGCTAAATTGAAGAAAATTCGTCCTTCGTTACCGTTCGCAAACTTCCGGGAATATGCGTCGCGGAGTCTTTCAATAGCCCGGAGGGCAACGCCGTAGCTGATTTATTTTGCGTTAAGAGTGCGGCCTTATTGACATTGCAAGAACGAGAAAAGCCAGGTTAATTTTTAGGAATATGCGTCGCGGGGTCTTTCAATAGCCCGGAGGGCGGAAGATCCCTGCCGGTGGCGTAAGCCCAATGCCACCTACTTTTTGGTCAATCGGGGGGTTCTTTATTGTTT
>JAQCHP010000226.1 GCA_027619595.1 Planctomycetota bacterium | reverse complement strand
ACCAAAACCGGTGCGCAAAGACAGCGTACAAATTTTTTCTAAATTGGAACTTGACTATGTTAGAAAAGGGGTGAAAGAATAGCCTGTTTGCCACTGGCAGTTTGGCCATGACGTAGACTTGTCTGGGAAATCAATCACCGGGCTGCGCGGGCTGAGGCCTACTTTTGGGAGAGGGATCATGTCGACCAACAAACGACGGTTGAAGTACGTAGACAGTCGAATCCAGGGGCAACTTGCGGTGCGCACCCTGCTGCATTGGGTTACTCTGATGCTGGTGTGTTGTACTGTTTCGCTGCTGCTGCAAGTAGTGCTGAATCCGCTGGCGACGTGGCAGGAAAATTTCGGCACATGTGGGCAGCGCAAGGACCCATCGTACTTGTGGCGTTTGCATTGTTCCCTCTTTTTGTACGAGACACTATCAGTTATTCCCATCGATTTGTGGGGCCCATTACTCGTGTACGTGGAGCCTTGCGTGAACTCGGGCAGGGCAAGTCGGTGGAGCCGCTTAAGTTGCGTCCGAATGACCATTGGGCTGAAATGGCCGATGAGATCAATCAGGTGATTGCCGAAATGAGTCGGCTAAAATCCCAAGCAGAGGACGCGAGGAGACAAGTGGCAACCGATTCGATCAGTCGGCAAGAATCGACGGTTGTCTCTGTGTAAGTGCGTCCCCTAGGGCGTTTGTTTGACATTTCCTTTCAGTTGTTGTACCTACACCGCATTCAGCGGCGTCGTGCGGTACGATCCACACGTTGCGAAAATGAACTGGGTCATCGTGGTCCTGGAAACGTATCGGCAAAACGGCCGGTCCTTCCGGTTCTCCGGCACCTGTCTTGTTCCTCACGACGAGGTTGTCGTGCACGGTAATTCCGTTATGCCGCACGGTGATTACCGCATGGCATTGTTTCCGTCCACATCGGTCGAAACGCGGCGCGCGAAAAGCAAGATCGTAGGTCTGCCAGGTCAACGGTGGTAGGCACATATTGATGGCGGGTTTGCGGTAACGGTACAGCGCTCCACATTCGTTGAATTCACCGCGTAAGCCAAACGAATCGAGAATCTGCACTTCATAGCGATTGTGGATGTAGATGCCACTGTTCCCGCGACTTTGGGATGTCTCTTGCGGCATATAAGGTATTAAGAATTCGACGTGCATCGTGAAATCGCGGTAGCTCGGAATCAACTCGGTTCCTGATTTAAGCCATCCTTCGCGACTTACTTGGGCATTCCGGAAGGCTTGCGTGTCGCGGCCGTCGAAGAGCACAATGCTACGAGGAGGCGGCAGGGCTCCAAGTGTGGGGCTGTACCGAAAAACTTTTCGTAAGGAAATGGTATCGAGAGCTACTCCGGCGACAATCGCTGCGGTGCCGTCCACGATGCGGATCGTCGATTGCTTGTTGGGAGACGTGAGCGTTAACCCATCCGGCTCTTTTCGTCCACTGAGTTCAATACGAACGCGTCCATCGGCACGATATCCGGGAAGGCCGCCCGACAGGAGGGCGGCCTGGAAACGGTCTTCCCCGATCGCAACGACTTGCACGCCCCAGCCGTCTCCGGGTGTGCCTGTCTCGTACAGATACTCACCTTGTAGGCAGTAGTCAACATCGAGCGGCATTACAGAATTAGGTTCTGCGGATTGAATTGTGTCCCGCGCGACTACTGCGAAAATGGCGGCGCAACAAAATAGGTGAATCGTTGAAGGCATTGACGGTACCATCGGGTAGGGCTTAATCGGTAAGGAGAGCACTTAGGCGTCGAGTGCGGCCGTCGGACGTTGGCGGTCAGGCGTCTAAGCGTCGATTTTAATTGAGATGCACGCAAAAGGCCACTCGTGTCCTTCACCCTCGGTGTCATTTCGACGAGCCCAGGCCGGTAGAAGTTCCTGCGCGATTATGCCACAATGCCTGCAGATTCGTAGGGTGAAAGCATCCTGCTGCGACCTTTCATCACAGCAGAAGACCGCGACAAACAACGCACCGACAAAATAGACACTTGCTAGAAGGTAATTCAAACATGCAGCCTTGGAAACTGTCCGAAGCTACCTACGGACAGATAAAATCAGCTCACTATGAGGTGGCCGTGCTACCCTGCGGAGCCACGGAGCCGCACAATTTGCACCTGCCCTACGGTACCGATGTCTGCGAGGGGACAGTCATTGGCGAACAGATATGCGAAGCCGCTGCGAAACAAGGTGCCAAGGTAATCTTGCTGCCAACGATTCCCTATGGTACGGAGACCAACCAGCGCGAGTTTCCGTTGTCGATGAATATCAATCCATCGACGCTCTATGCGGTGATTACGGACTTGATCGACTCCCTTATTCAGTCGGGAATTCACAAAATCGTGTTGCTCAACAGCCACGGAGGCAATGAACTCAAGCCACTCTTACGGGAGTTGTACGGGCAGAAAAATGCGCACTTGTTCCTGTGTTTTTGGCCGGTGCTACTCCGTGACGTCTATCAACGCATCTTTGAGCATCCCGATGACCATGCCGGGGAGGTAGAAACATCACTGGCGTTGGCCTTTTTTCCCGACCATATCGCGCGCACACCCGACGGTGGATTCGCGGCCGACGACGGAGTTACGGCTAAGAGTCGTTTTCAAGCGCTGGATGAGGGATGGGTCTCTATTACTCGGCCGTGGCACCTGTTGACCACCAATTCGGGATCGGGCTACCCCCACGCCGCGACGGCGGAAAAAGGGCGGGCTGCGATGGACGTGATCGTTGAACGTGTGGCGCCGTTTCTGGTCGAATTGTCGAATAGCAAAATCGACGAGCGGTTTCCGTTCTAGTTGAACTTCCTGGTAATTCGCGAGTCCATTCATGAACGTTATTCCACGGTTGCTTGACCTACATCCCGAAATGACGGCGTGGCGGCATGCCTTGCACGCACATCCTCAGACTGCTTTTGAGGAAACATTTGCGTCCGAATTCGTCGCAACAAAACTGGAGTCGTGGGGAATTCCGACGCAGCGCGGAATCGCGAAGACGGGTGTTGTCGGGACAATTCACGGCGACCTGTCGCATGACGGTCAGCCCGGATTTCGAATCGGACTCCGTGCGGATATGGACGCGCTCGATATTCAAGAATTAAACGATGTCCCCTACCGATCGACGTTTCCAGGCAAGATGCATGCATGTGGGCATGACGGACATACCACGATGCTGCTGGGGGCGGCACGGTATCTGGCGGAGACTCGGCAATTTGCCGGGACCGTACACGTGATCTTCCAACCGGCCGAAGAGAACGAAGGGGGTGGACGCGTCATGTTGGAGGAAGGTTTGTTAGTACGTTTTCCCTGCGATGCCGTGTTTGGGATGCACAATTGGCCTGGCGTGGCTGTCGGGGCGTTCGCCGTATGTGACGGACCGATTATGGCAGCTTTCGACGTGTTCGAAATCAAGGTAGTTGGTCACGGTTGTCATGCCGCAATGCCACATATTGGAGTCGATCCCATTGTTGGTGCTGCGCAAATTGTGGGGGCCTTGCAGACCATAGCGAGCAGGAACGTCAGTCCACTTGAGCAAGTCGTGTTGTCGGTGACTCAGATCCACGGAGGTGAAACCTGGAATGTCATTCCGGGCGAAGTCGTGTTGCGGGGCACGGTCCGTACGTTTCAAAGCCATGTACAGGATAAGGTGGAAGCTAGAATGCGTCAGGTAGTAACGGGAGTAGCAGAAGGATTGGGTTGTGTCGCGACGATCGACTATCAACGACGCTATCCCGCCACAGTGAATACCTCATGGGAAACCAACTTTGCCGCCTCCGTAGCAGCGAACATCTGCGGGGCGGTGAATGTCGACACGAAGGCGATACCGTGCATGGGATCCGAAGACTTTTCCTTCATGCTGCAGCAGTGTCCCGGCTGCTATATCTGGGCTGGCAACGGAGACGGCGTTGGCGTGCATAATGCACGATACGACTTTAACGACCAATTGCTGCCGATAGGAGCCAGTTATTGGGCCAGAATCGCGGAAACGTACCGGCGGCCGACGGTTGCTGCGAACGCGTAGGTCGTTGTTGGTTTCCTATTCAGGCATGGATGTGTTTCGTATGCATCGCGCCAACACACGGCGTTCTACGATGTCCACGATGCCCATTCCAAGAATGGCGTAGGGCCAGTGGAATTCAGGCACAGTCATCCACGTTACGCAGATAGCGGCATTGATGACAAGCGTGATTTGCGTGGCGACAGTCCACGAATTTGGCCCGAGCCAAACAGCGCGGGCGGTGAGGATCACCGAACGGATGGAAGCGATGATCAGGCCCAATCCGATCGTTATGCAAACGATCATGACCAGCCAGTAGCCCGACTTGTTGACTGGGGGCCATGACACGGGTTGATCTTGCGACACGGGTGCATCCCAGACGCGAATTGTTCTTCCCCACAGCGAGATCTCGTCTGCCAGCAAGATCAGCCCACCGAACATGTGTTTGCCATGAAACGACCAAAGCGGTACCGTGGTCAGTTCGAGACCTCGCAACATGCGAGTCAATTGCTCAGAGTCGCCATTGGATTTGGCAGCGGCGATTCCGAATCCACTTGCGGCGCCACCGATGCCGAAGACGATGGGGCCGGTGTCCGGGTCGATGTATCCCTCTTGGTCCGGCGGCCACTCCCGGATACCTGTAGTTCCCCATACCGGGATAAACCAATCTCTCCGATAGCGTTCGTATTGGGAATGTGCCAAATCGGGTGCGAAGCCCGGCATGAACGCCAGGGACCATGACAGTGCGCAGCCACGCGATCCTTTCAGGGTATCCCCACCGGAGGAGATCTGGGCAACCATCATTCCGGTCGTCGGGTCCAAATGGTCCGTCATCCATTGTTCCCAACGTTGACACGCCTCTGCGTAACTGGTCCCAAAAAGGGAATCATGTAGGCGAATCGATTCGAGTGCACAGCAGTTATCGACCGGCCAAATCATCTGTGGGTAGGACTCCAACGACACGCTGGTACGGCTCATGAACTCCTCATGCAGTTCGGAGCTCACATCGTGATACGCCTTCACGATGTCCGGATCATCGCCACCGAGCAGCACGTATCCGGCCCGCAATAGATTCGCTTGTCCGGCCAGGATCACACCGCCGACCGGCTTGAGGTGCCGGTTGGGGGAAAACTGTGGAGAATCCAGTTCGCCTACGATCTTCGGCAATAGAGACACAATCTCTTGCCGGGCAAATTTCCTGAACTCCGCATCGCTGGGATCTGCCGTTGCGATATTCACCAGCGAGAATCCGTAAAACGTGTAAGTAAATAGTTTTCCTTCGTAGAACATTTCGTTCATGCGAGTCGTGTCGGATGCCTCCAGTCGGTAGCGAATCGAGCGCAATTGTTCTTTGGCTTCCCAGGGGACGCGTCCATACCAAGTTGCACCCGATGTCCAAACGAGCGACAACAGCCACGGGCCGAAGAACCAGCAGAGAGAGACTGCGATAAAGATTCGCACCAATACGCCGGCCGGAGTCGCTGATTCGGTTTTTCGTACTTGGCCGTGGCGGATAGAAGTCATTTGTGCGTGGGACGATTATCCGTCGAGTTGGATTCGCGATTCGACAAGTGGTGATTCTATTCGTACGACCGATCGGAGACAATTGTTTGGGAAAAATTTTTGGCTCTTCCGATGAATCCGTGGGTAAAACGGGTCAAATCGATTGCGTTCGTGCTACGTAG
>JAQCHP010000049.1 GCA_027619595.1 Planctomycetota bacterium | reverse complement strand
AAAGAAATGCTCCTTTTTCGTTGTTGCAATTTCAACCAAACCCCAGTTTTTTGCAAAATAAATCAGCTACGGCGTTGCCCAGTACCCGTCGATATCTCAAAATAGATTCCAAATTTCATTATTCATACAAAGTCGTAATGGGACTGCAGTTGATCACGCTCCGTACTTATCGAGCCGTTGAGCATTCGCCAGCGCCAAGGACATGAGATACTTCGATTCAAATTGCCCCAAACCGCCGCGAATACACGTCGACTCGTTAAACGCGTGGGAGCCGTCCGGACGACAGCAGTCCGATACGAGAAGCGTGGGGACCGGATGCCAACTGTGCGCTCGCAAGTAGCTGGGTGTGCTGTGGTCACCGGTGACGATCAGCACGTCGGGCTTGAGTTGCATCACGCGGGGCAAAATCGCGTCGAGTTCCTCGATACGCTGCACCTTCCTGGAGAAATCGCCGTCCTCTCCCGTGCTGTCCGTATACTTGAAGTGCACAAAAAAGAAATCGAATTTCTTCCAATGGGATTCCATGAGTTCAATTTGCTCGGCTAGCGACTGAGGTTTTCCGAGCACAGTCATACCGACCAAGCTGGCGAGCCCCTTGTACATGGGATAGACCGCGATGGCAGCCGCTTTGAGACCGTACACCTCCTCGTACGACGGGAGGACCGGCGGCGAGGCAAAACCACGCATCGTAAGGCCATTCGCCTTCGATTCGCCCGACAGCAACTTCGTCGCTTGCAACAAAAACTGCTTTGCTATGGCCGCCGTCTTCCGACTTGATTCATCGTGACCCACCGGATCGAGTGGCGGGATTCCCGTTCGCTGTGGATCGGTATCGGCAACTTGACCTCCGAGTTCCTTGCCGCGAAAGACGACTACGAATCGATGTTCTTTGACTGGCTCCACAAAGACTTCACAACCTGGGATTTTTACTTCTCGCAATCGGATTGCCAACGGCGCACTCTCTTCCGAAGAGATGCGTTGGGCTCGACGATCAGAGATATTGCCCGCCGCGTCGAGCGTACAAAAATTGCAACGGACGGCAACATCGCCCGCTTGCAAGGAGAATCCGATACCGGTCGCCTCCAAGGCCCCGCGACCGATGACGTATTTGAGCGGATCGTAGCCGAACAAACCGAGGTGGCCCGGCCCGCTTCCGGGGCTAATTCCGGGCAGCACCGGAATACTACCCCCCTGTACGCCACGTTGCGCCAGCGTGTCGAGTTCGGGGGTACGTGCCGATTCGAGTTCTGTCTTGCCGTGCAATTCCATCGGCAAACCGCCCAGTCCATCGGCCACCATCATGACGATTTTGCGATCATTCGACGTGTGCAAACTACGGGTCAAATCGTGAATATCCATCTGTACGTTCCTGCTGCGGGTGCGGGCAAATTTATTCCGTGTAGAGCATACCACAAGTTCCCCATCCGACGAGGGTGACATCACTGCCGAGGGAAAGGAGGAATGCGTCGGCCAACACTTAGGTTACCGTGATGAGACTTCTTTCGTGGCGGGCCAAAAGGTGTTAGATTCCTTGAGCGATCACGACGGCAGGATGTGCAAGTAGCAAGAAATCTATCGCTTCCGCAAACTCAAACCTTGAAGGATCCTTGGTCATGACGACACACGGACGAAAGTTACTGCAATACGATGCGAGCGGACTATGGGATATTCCCGGTGGCCTGAGTAAGTCGCAGTTTATGAGCCAAGCAGATCGAGCGCAAGCCGCTCGGGATGAAGTCCTGGTCACCGACATGCAGTTGTTCGAAGGACAGACAAAGCTGCCTCCGGAAAAGGACCCCTTGGACGCCGGATTTCTTACTTTACCGGAACGGTTGTTGAAGGATTATCAGCAGGACAAGAATGGAAGCGAAGTTGGTCAGATCCTAAGAACAGCCAACCGCCTATCACAAATCGTCGATCGCGTTGTGGTTCTCGGTATCGGAGGATCGTACATGGGCGCGCGAGCGCTCATGGAATCCTGCTGTTTGCCCTACTTCAATGAATTATCGCGTAAGGAGCGTCGACAGCACCCACGCATGGTTTTTGGCGGGAACAATGTCGATAATGATGAAACGCAGGGGCTGCTTCGACTGCTGAACGCCGGTCCCGACTCCACCGTCGATACTGATTGGGGAGTTGTGGTCATTAGCAAGAGCGGCGGTACACTTGAAACGGCCGCCGCATTTCGCCAGATGGTCTCGGCACTTCAGCAACGTCACGCAGGCAACGCCCAACGAGTTGCGGAACGGATCGTGCCAGTGACCGGGACGGGGAAATTGTCTGAGTTGGCAGACGCACTTGGATGTACGGAACGATATCCGGTACCGGACGGGGTAGGGGGGCGGTTCTCTGTGCTGTCAGCGGTTGGTCTGCTCCCGGCGGCTCTGCTGGGGATCGACATTATCCAACTGCTCGAAGGAGCTTGCGCGATGAACGAAAAATTTCGTCAGGCGCCTTTCGGAAGCAATCCCGTGCTCGACTATGCAGCGGTGGGGCAATACATGGAGCGACACGCTGGTCGGATGCTTCGCTTACTCTCCGTGTGGGCGTCGTCCCTGGAATCGGTAGGGCTTTGGTACGATCAGCTCTTCGCAGAAAGCCTTGGCAAGCATGGACGAGGAGCAACTCCGCTCACCGTAGTCAACACGCGAGATCTCCACTCGCGTGCTCAACAGCACCAAGAAGGGGCACGCGACAAATTGATTACCAATCTGGTCGTGGAAGCGTGGCGCGAGCCTCCGCTACCGGTCGGCGAATGCGGACACAATCAGGATGGCCTGGATTCGTTAAAGCATGCGACGCTACCGGAGCTAATGTCTGCTGCGATCCGAGGAACGAACGAATCGTACGCGATGGACGAACGTCCGACCGCTACGATCTGCCTACCGCGAGTCGATGCCTATCACGTAGGGCAATTGCTGCAAATGCTCATGTTGGCGACCGTCGTTGAAGGACGCATGATGGGTATCAATCCGTACGGCCAGCCAGGGGTGGAGGGATACAAGAAGATCATGCGGAGGGAGCTGGGACTTTAGGTGCTTTATTAAACTGCGAATTTAGGGTCCGCGACGCGTCGTGTTTATCAAACGTGTCATCCAGCGAACGCCAACATTTGTAACCCGAAACGCGAGCAAATCATGCAAGTCACTTGGTTAGGCCATGGCAGTTGGTTGATGGAGATTGGTGAACATCGACTCGTATTAGATCCATTTCTCAACGACTCACCCGTAGCACCGTACAAATCCGATCAGATCCGCGTTGATCATATCCTCATTTCTCATGGCCACTTTGACCATACGGCCGACGCAGCAGAGATAGCTCGACGCTGTGATGCAACGATTGTCGCGATTCATGAGATTGCCGAATGGTTCCGCACAACGCAGGGGATTGAGCGAACGGAAGGGATGAATCGCGGCGGATGGCTGCAACTTCCTTATGCTCGAATCAAAATGACCGTGGCTTTCCACAGCTCGCAGTTGCCCGACGGCAGCTACGGTGGCGAGGCAGCGGGATACGTGGTGGAAGCTGATGGAAAACGCGTCTATTTCGCCTGCGATACGGCCTTATTTAGCGACATGCGATTAATCGGCGACCTGGGAATTGACCTAGCTGTGTTACCGATCGGCGACCGATACACGATGGGGATCGATGATAGCCTGGAGGCAGTCCGTTACGTACGGCCGGCGAAAGTTGCACCATCACACTACAACACCTGGCCACCCATTGCGCAAGATGTGGAACGATGGTCGCGACGCGTGGTAGCCGAAACACAGGCCATGCCACAGGTCCTGCAACCCGGGGAAAGCTTCACCCTGTAAACGAACGCGCATCATCTCCCATCAGCCGCTTTGCGCTGGCACCCGGTTTCGGTCGAGCCGGCAAACAAGCTCCCAAGACCTCAGCGAGCGGTAGGACTACAGGTTCGTCCTGCCGTGAATATGGTCGTCGAACGAAAACCATCCTATCGTCTGACAGTGCTCGTCCGGCGTCTTGCCAGCCTCTTATCGACTATTCCTAAAAATATACGTCGCCCGTGAAATCACATTCAGCGGATCCACGTTTCGGGCGTGTATCGACTCTCCTCGGCTTCTGACGCCGACTTCTCCTCGTACACCAACCCACTCCAGCAAACTCCGTCGACAAAAACTCTCGATATTTTCCTAGATTCCTTGTTCGCTTTTCGCCCAGAAATGCGTCTCGGTGTGTTGTGGGACAGTCGAAGTCGATCGGACTAGTCAGGTATCGGCCGATTGCCCCTCACTGGAGGTATTTCATCGCGTTGGTTGTCCAATGCACCTCCGGTCGCAACCAATCGCCGATTCACGGCGAGCAACGACGAAAGGAAAATCCCATGGCAAGGCCACGCAAGGACACGTTCGACCCATACAATCCGGGGATCTATCACTGCATTTCACGTTGTGTCCGACAGCTCTTCTTGATCGGGCCGGACGAAAAATCGCAAGCGGAAAATGTGGGGAGATGGGATTTCTGTGAAATTCGCCTGCAATTGCTCGCTTCGCTGTGCGCCGTCGATGTGCTCGATTTTTCTCTCCTATCGAATCACATCCATACGCTGCTGAGAAATCGACCCGATGTTGTATCAGCTTGGTCGGACCGTGAGGTGGCGCGCCGGTGGTTGCGACTCCATCCGACCGATATTGCCGCCAGGGAAAGCAAGAACCATGTCCTCTCTGAAGAGGACCTCGACCGCGCCGTGGCCGATAAAGACTTGATCAAGAAGGCACGTCGCGAGCTAAGTAGCCTGTCTCACTTCCAAAAGTGTCTCCTCGAGCCGATCGCTAAAGAATTCAATCGTCGGGACGAAAAGAAGGGACATTTTGTCGCGGAACGGTTCCGCTGTAAGCGGATCGACGGTGACGGATGTATGCTGGCTTGCAGCGTGTATATTGCTCTTAATGCTTTCCGAGGCGGACTCTGTGACACGGTGGAGGGGCATCCCTTTTCTTCGTACTCTCGGCGAGAGCGGGGCGAAGCCGACTGGCTGGCGCCGATGTTCCTTGATGAGCGGTCTGTCGCCTACGACCAAGTTGCGCAGATGACAGAAGGCCAGGATGGTGTGACGTGCCTGGTGGCACAGGCGAACGAGTATCCATCCCCCCGTTGTTCCGAAAAGGGGATGTCCCCGTTGCATTGGTCCGACTATCGGGACATTACACTCTGGACGGCGAGCCACATCCGTGCACGCTACGACGGCAGTGATGGAGCGAAATACGAGGTAATCGTCCCGCAGCGGATCGAGGAGTTGCTGCTGAGCCTGGGGATCGATCCCAAATTCTGGATTGACACCATCGATCGCTATGCGGAGCTATTCTACGACTTCGTGGCGATGCCAAGTCAGCTGGAATTGACCGCCCGTCGCCTGCGCCAGAAATACCTAAAAGGAATTCGCGCTTGCCGTGCTCGCTTCGTGGAGCCCAAAGTAAAGTCACCCGAACTATCGGTTTAGCGATCAGTCTTAGTCTCTGATTTTTTGAACACCGCCCCACCTTCTGCGCTCCCGTTGCGCCATGACGCACCATTTCTCGCCGTCATTTCAATGAATTCGGCCGTCTGACGACGCATTTCTCCCGAATAGCCCTCCGGCGACCGCCGAGCCAGCCACCACAAACGCCGCAGCCATCCCATTCCTCCAAGGAAATCCAAAGATCGACTGTCCCAAACCCAAAAACTGACTGTCCCCAGCTTCTTCTGACTGTCCGCGTCTTTTTCCCTGACTGTCCGTGTCTTTTTCCCGTGTCTTTTTCTATGGAAAAGCTTGGGCCCGGCGACGACGCGCACACCCGGCATGTCCAGCGTCTGTTTCGGAAGTAGCAATTCGGAGTCATCGTCGATGCCGGTTGCGGGACGGGTCGTCAAGTGTTCGCATTCGCAAAGGCACTCGACTCACTAGTTCACGCGCTCGCTGGTTCACGCGGCCGAAGCGATTGCCTTTGGGGCACCTAGTCCGGCCCCAGACGGACTCGCAGTCGCTAGTGAACCGACCTAGTTGACGAAGCCACCTTCTGAAGAGGTTTGGAAGGCCTTCTGATCCAGATACCCTGACATCCGCTCCGTTCCGGACAACATGGATTTCGGAGAACCGTCGTAAACTGTGGATATAGGCCGTTTTGGGCAACAATAGGTCCGGTAATTTGACAAATGGCAGCAATACTTCGCAGGTTCGGATGCTTGTACGTGTCACCTACCGTGATCGTGCGTATTATTGCTGGTGTCCCACACGAGATTATGAAAATAACTGGACCAGCTCTACTTTGCAGTAACGAAGACTTCGAATTCCTGCGCAAGCCAGGTCGCCTCGTCTGAGCTTTTCGGCAAATGGGTCCACGTAAGCTCCAAGACGTTGTCCCCCCAGCGGGCAATCTTGGCATCAAGCGGAAGCCGGTAGAGATGGTAGGCCGGAAGGGCCCGGCCAGCCGACTCCGGTCGCCCGTCGGCAACCAGCGTCGAGCCAATTCGGTCTGCTTCATACTCGTGGCCATTCAACCGAACTCGCAGTGTCCCCCCCTCGATGGTCCCAATGAACTTGAACTCCAATCTTGCGTCCCAGGTCAAATCGGCTAAGTCCTCAGCCATGCGGAAGGTAACCGATCCGTGCGGTTGATCTCGCCGTAAATTTATGGTGTTCGTCTTGTCGAACTGAGCACCAGTGGGACATTTGCCGGGAAGCCAAAGCGGATAATACATGTAGTGCCGGTCGCCGCGTGCGACCCTCGCTGGATCTCGCACTTCTGCCAAGTGCTGCATGACCCCCGGCCAGTCGTCTTCCGGTCCCATATCGGCACGCCAGTGATAGTGGTAGTTGTATACCGAAACACCATCTGCACCGTAGGCGTAAAAATTCTTGGCATTGGCTCGATAGTTCGCTACTGTCGGAGTGTCGTGAAAATGGTTGTGGGCAATCTTGGGGTGAATGGAAGGATAGACCTTGCAGTCGGTCCCACGGGTCACCTTCACGAACTTTTCGGTCTCGACGTTGTAGTCGTTATAGAAAAAGTCGGAGGGGCAGAGGTAATCGATCGTACCCTGTTGCACCCAAGCCTGCACATCGTAGCCTAAAGCGCGACATTCGTCCGCCGTCTGGGCAACACGCACCCCCAGCAACAGTCGACCGCGCCCCCGTTTCCGGGCCGCTTCGTCCAGGAGCTTCCGCATGTCGGCTACAAACTCAGTCAAGATCGGCGCATTTTGCTCGGCCTCTGCTGGCTCGAAAACGTGGCAGTGACGCATCCAATCAAGTTCGATCCCGTCGACGTCGTACTTCTCCAACACTTCGCGGGCCACCTCCAATACTGCCTGCCGAACTCCAGCGTGACGGTAATCCAGCGCCGGGATTTTCGGATCCTTTAAGAGCCATTCGGGGTGCGCCTGGCCAAATTCTGACTTGCCGGCGTCACCGTGTCGGTCATTCATACGAAGCCCAGCGAGGAATTGCATTCCCTGTTGGCGCGATCGGTCGAGCATTACCTGGATGGTGTCGTATCCGCCCGCCTCCATCACATCGATTCGACAATGGTCATTACCAGATAATCCACCGGTCCAGCCACGCCGGTAAAACGATTTCATGCCAGACGGGACGACCCCTTCCGGCAGCGCAAACACACAATGGACTAACCGATCCACTCCAACCTTGGCATGTTCGTCGACTACGGACTCAAGGATCGCCTTGAGGTTCTCAGCAGTGGGCGTCTGTTTGCGATTCGCATATGCCATCTGGAGGCACCACATGCTCTGCTGGTCCCAAGTCGCAATCAATCGGCACGCGTCGTGTGTGGTCTTGGGCGTTTCGGCCCAGGCGGGTTGGATGCTCCCCACCCACCACAGGCTGGCCAATAAGATGAGCAATCGACGGCCACTTCTCCTCTTCGGTAGGGGCCGCAGCCAAAAAGTGGAATCGCCTGGCGCTTTCACGAAGCGTTGGGAAGTGATCATAAAATTTCTTTTCTGATTCAGGGTTTGCGGCCGAAGGGATATAAGTGCGGGCCAAAAGGGCAGGGGTGCCAACTAGCAGCGTTGGGGTTAAGCGTTCTTGCCGGGTCGACAACGGCTACCGGAGCGAGAACATCTTTTCATGCATTTTGAGGGGAACTGTTTCGATGCCCAAAAGTGACCGGGCGATTCAACCAAACGATTAGCACACCAGCATAACCAAAATTATCGGGCGTGCAACATTGTCTTGACCCGAGTGGTCCCCTCGTCGACACGCCGATCGCACAGCAAGGTGCAACCATCCCAAAAAACCTACCAAATCTAAGGCGAAAACAATTGACACCCATTAGAGGGGGATATATACTCAGTGGCCGTCCGTCTTAGGACTTAGTTCCGAAGCGTCGCGGTACTTCGGTCATCGTTTGTGGCACGCACCGGCGGCGTTTCGGTTATGTGGCAGTGCAAACGTATCCGGAGCGGCGCCATGATTTCGCAACAAAACTTTTCCGTACGCCGATTCTTCATTGCGACTGTGGCCGTTGTGGCGATCGGTTCGACGCAAGCCACGGCAGCTCAGTTTGGAGCTGTAGCAAATGGCCTGTGGGGAGTCGCTGCGAACTGGACTCCAGCGGGCGGTCCGCCGGGGACACTTGACGATGCGTTTATCGGCAGCAACTCTCCTGTGGGTTCAGCGGCCGTCGCTACGATCTCCTTAGGTGCAAATCAAACAGTGAACGATTTGCGACTCGGAAATTCTGCCGGCAACACCGGAACCTTCAACCTTGCCGGATTTAACTTAACCGCCAACAGCATCTTGATCAGTCCCTTTGGCGGCACTGGCAACGTCCTTCACAACGGAGGCCGATTCACGACCGTAAATTTGTCTGTTCATAACGCCAACGCATTAAGCCTTAGCGCCAACGATGTAACCGCCAACTTGTCTATTCGTGTGGGAGCGCAAGTAAATACCGCAGCGATCGGAAACGTGACTTCGTCCGCGGCCGTCGTTGATGCGGCGAGCCTCTTGAGCCTAGGTGCCGACTTCTCCGTGGCAGGTGAAATTGATATTCGGGGTACTGCGGCAGCGGTAGCCACGATCAATGCCAATGGCCGCAACATTACGGCCCGTAATATCTACATCGGCCGATTCAACAATGCAGGCGACATTATCAACGATGGTGCGATCGTGGCAACCGGCAGCCTGGGCGTGAGCCGTGGCACGTTCACGTTGGACGCCAACGACAGCGTGGCCGACACCGTCGCGGCAGATTCCGCAGGAACTCTTAACTTGCACGCAAACACCGCCGCCAAAAACGGCAATGTGCACAGCGGTGTAAGAATCAATACAGTTGCCGCGACCAATCTGAATACCAGTGCGCTCGTACTCGATCAAGGGAGTCTGCTCAATCTTGGGGCCAACCTAACGCTCACTGAAGATATCGATATCCGTGGTACCGGCGCAAACGTAGCCACGATCAATGCCAATGATCACAACATCACGGCCCGTAATATCTACATCGGCCGATTCAACAATGCAGGCGACATTATCAACGATGGTGCGATCGTGGCAACCGGCAGCCTGGGCGTGAGCCGTGGCACGTTCACGTTGGACGCCAACGACAGTGTGGCCGACACCGTCGCGGCAGACTCCGCAGGAACGCTTAACTTGCACGCAAACACCGCCGCCAAGAACGGCAACGTGCACAGCGGTGCAAGAATCAATACAGTTGCCGCGACCAATCTGAGTACCGGTGCGCTCGTATTGGATGAAGGGAGTCTGCTCAATCTTGGGGCCAACCTAACGCTCACTGAAGATATCGACATCCGTGGTAACGGCACAAGCGTAGCTACGATCAATGCCAATGGCCGCAATATCACGGCCCGTAATATCTACATTGGCCGATTCACCCATGCGGGCGACATTATCAACGATGGTGCGATCGTAGCAACCGGCAGCCTGGGTGTGAGCCGTGGCACGTTCACGTTGGACGCCAACGACAGTGTGGCCGACACCGTCGCGGCAGACTCCGCAGGAACGCTCAATCTGCACGCCAATACGGCCGCCAAGAGCGTGTTCGTGGGGACTGGGGCGACGGTCAACACCGTGGCCGCGACTAATCGAATACGAGTGCGCTCGTACTCGATCAGGGGAGCCTGCTGAACGTGGGCGGAGCGCTCAACTTGACGGGCGATGTTGACATCCGAGGCACAGGGACCAGTGCGGCCACGTTAGACCTGAATGGCCACTCGCTGACCGCCAACACCTTGTTTGTGGGACGGTTCAATAATGCCGGACAGGTACTTGACGACGGCGCCATTCGCGTGAACAACCTTTCCGTGGAACGTAGCTCACTCAATCTCACCGGCAGCAACGATATTGTGGATACGTTTCTCGAGATGCGTACCGGATCGCAAGTTACCGTGACTCAGGCGATCGGTTCCGAAGCCGGATTGACGCTCAACGGAAACACCTTGAATATTCTCGATACGAGTGTGCTGGACCTTCGATTCGACGCCAATACATCAGGGTTGGGGCTGGATTGGGCGTTTCGCTGGGCCAACCCCGTCGCGGGTGATCGCGTGGCAACCCTCAACGCATTGCGGGCCGCCGGTAGGATTACCGTTAGCGCACCGATCAGTATTTCGATTTTCAACAATAACGACGGGTACACGTATATCGGTAAGGAGTGTGGAGCGGACCTCACCGGAGACAACGTTACCGACGGAGCTGACGCGGCGGCCGTCTTTAACAGCTGGGGGAATAACGTCGGCGCGAACCCCGCCGATTTCACGGGGGACGGCAATGTCGACGGTGCCGATCTTGCGGTGATCTTTAACTGCTGGACGCAAGCGGATGTCGCGCCTACCTCAGCCGTTCCCGAACCTGTGGGATCGAGTCTGTTGGGTCTAGGATTCACCGCTTGGTTGGCGTTGCGTCGCCGCCGCGCCTAGTTGGGCTTGGTGGTGGGTAGGACGTCGGAAGGCAACGGCACGCAGACCTGGATATGATTGTCTTTCACGCGCACTTCGAACCGATCGATATGGATCTTCGGGTTGTCGCACCAGGTTCCGTCACAGATCCGGAATCGCCAAGCGTGCCACGGGCACAAAACGTCGCCGTCAACGAGTGCCCCGGCAGCTAGGGATGCCCCCATATGGGGGCAGAGGTCGTCGATCGCGTGGTACGCTCCCTGGTCCAAGAAAACCGCAACCATTCGGCCGCGTACCGCAAAGGCGCGTCCTTCTCCTTCCGGAATGTCCCCTACTTGAGCCACCGTTGTGAAGTTATTTTCTTCGGCCATCCGATCCTCCCACCCTGTCTCTTCATGACTTTTCGTCAATAATAGAGCCCATGGCCCGGCGACCCAAGGGAACCGCGCTGCGTCCGCTTGGCTTTCTTTTCGGTATTTCCCGTATCTCGAGGATCGTCACGACGCGCAACCTGGCCTTTGGAGTTGATTTCGAAAGTAAGGCAACGAGCACACCGCTGATGGCAAAATTTGAACCCCTGTGCCTACGAGATTTCCAGCATTCCATGCGGGACATGTATTTGGAAAAGGACTTGGCCCGCGGAGTCGACGGCACCTTTATGTGGTTGATGGAGGAAGTTGGAGAACTGGCGGCAGCGCTGCGGGAAGGATCGATTGACGAGCAGATGGGAGAATTCGCCGATGTGTTGGCTTGGCTGACAACCATCGCCAATATCCGCGGTATCGATCTCTCGGACGCTTTGCGTAAAAAATACGGATCCGGATGTCCCGGGTGCGGACACTTCGTCTGCAGTTGCCCTGATGAAGGGAAGCCGTAGTGCTACGCAAAATTCTTGCTCTCGTTCTCGTCGCAATAAGCGGCAGCCAATCCGTGTCTGCTGCGGCAGAAGTGCCGACACTCGAAATTTCTGACGTTCAATGGGGACTGCAGGGAAAAATCAAGTTAGGAGCCTGGACTCCAATGTATGTCCAGGTTCGAACAGGAAAATCGCTCGTACGCGGCGAATTACGTGTCCGTGTCCTCGACTCGGATGACATGCACGTCGACTACGCATCGTCGGCCCCACAAGAAATTCAGGGCGAAAGTTCGCAGTGGCTTGTTCAATACGTGCGATTTGGCCGACAGAACTCGACTGTCCAGGTTGAATTCGCCATTGAAAATGGATCACGCGTCGTCTGGTCCAACCCCAATCATCGGACGGCACGAGGAATCCGCGCGAGCCAACCCACCATTGGGATAATCGGTGCAGACCCAGGCTTTCGGCAACAACTCCGACTGTCGGACCGACGAGCAAGTGAACGGATCGAGCTATGCCCCCTCGACCCCACACGACAACCTCTCCCGGAACAGTGGCTCGGGTACGATTCGCTGGATGTACTCGTCCTATCGACCGACGCATCGGCGGCGACCCGGATTTCCCCCGGGGCAGTGGCCGCCATCGAACAGTGGATCAAGCTGGGTGGACGACTAATTTGGTATGGCGCCGATGGGGTCACATCACTAGTCGAACAGAATCCTGGCTGGCGAAGGTTGCTCCCTGGAGATTGGAATGGTGTCGCATCGGTACCCAAGCTGAGCGCTTTGGAGGGCCACTTTGGCGCGAAAGGCCCGATCGCGATCGGGGGGACGGGAGTCCGCGTCGGCAACTTAGATAATCCGCGCGGGAAGGTGGTTGTTTGGGAAGGCATTGGTCGGAGTCAGCGTCCGATATGGGTACAAGCACCGTACGGACTAGGACAGATTACTTTTTTGGCAATGGATATGAATCGGCCACCTATCCAAGGCTGGCCTGGCACGGCGGAATTCATCAATCGGTGCATCGAAACGAGTTTAGGAAAAGAGGAGACAGGCGATGCCAGTGTCCGACACGGTCAAGCATCTCACTTGGGGTACCGCGATTTGACGGGACAATTGCGCAGTGCACTCGATCAATTCGATTCAGTGCATATCGTTCCGGTCCTCCTGGCGGGCGTCTTGGCACTGGCCTACGTCGGTTTTGTGGGGCCGGTAGATTTTCTTCTGGTTACCCATTGGCTCAAGCGACCGACGTGGACCTGGATTACCTTTCCCTTGATTGTCATAGGCTTCTGCAGTCTGACCGTTTGGCTGAACCAACTTTGGAAGGGGACGGCCTGGGCTGTAAACGAAGTGCACGTTGTGGACATCGATCAAGAGACTGGCGTCACGCGAGGCATGAGTTGGATGAACGCGTTTAGCCCCCGGAGCGAACAAACTACCATCGGCCTAGAAACGCCAACTTCGAAACCGGATGCGGAAGTGTTCGACGTTGTGGCCAGCTGGCAAGGTCTATCGGGTGAAGGGTTCGGCGGCATGGATCAATCGCCACAGCCACTGGCGATGGGAGATCGGTATCGACACGACGTGAGTTTGCACGCGCGACCGGAGGGTTCGTGGATTTCGGCGAGATTGATGGATTACCCGTTCCACGCAAACTCGAGCCATTCCTTCTATGGACAATGGACCGGTAAGAGGACAACTCCTCAGGAAGACGTTTTGACCGCAGACTTCGACAACCTCCTCAATGGATCGGTCGTCAACCAATGGGGCATCGAACTCCACGAAGTGTGGATTTGCCACGGCCGTTGGGTCTACCCGGTTTCAGGTATGTGGGTGCCAGGGCAAAAACTTGAGTTCCAGAAGTTGGGAAGTCCGCGGGACTTGCAAGCTCTCTTGACGCAACGTCGGTTCGTCACCGAAGCTGGAAGGGATGCACGTGATATCGCCACACCTTGGAACCGCGTATCCGCTACTGTGCCAGAGATTGTGCGTATGATGATGTTTCATCGAGCAGCAGGGGGCTACACCTACACGAGCCTGCTCCACCGACAAACGGCGAAACTCGATCTCAGTGACCATTTAAACTTGGGTCGCGCCATTGTTTTCGGGCGCACAAAAGTGCCACACGTTCGTTGGTCGATGTCGGGCGGAAACGCGGCGGCACCAAGAATTGACGGTACAACCTTCTTCCGAATTGTTCTACCCGTTAAATTAGCCACCCCGCAGCGGGCACGTGCGTTGAACTACGAATAGGCATCCTACGGCTCCAACCAGGTGGCACGCAGCTATGAGCAAGGAAATACGAGAGTGATCGAAACTCGAGACCTCACCAAGAAATACGGCGACCTTTTCGCGATCCAATCGATCGAGCTCAAACTCGACCGGGGTGACTTGTTCGGGTTTATCGGACCGAATGGAGCCGGCAAAACCACCACCATGCGGATCTTATCGACGCTCTTGGCTCCAACTTGGGGAGAAGCGTATGTGGGAAACTATTCCGTCTACACACACCCTCAAGAAGTTCGGCGGTTAGTGGGCTACATGCCCGATTTCTTTGGTGTCTATGACGACATGAAAGTCATAGAATACTTAGAGTTTTTTGCGGCCGCCTATCGCATCAACGGACCGCGACGTCGCGCCGTATGCGAAGAAACGCTCAACGTCGTCGACCTTGCTTTTAAACGAGACGCTTTTGCCACCACGCTCTCTCGCGGACAAACGCAGCGACTGGGCTTGGCCCGCGTACTGTTGCACGATCCACAGGTCCTCCTGCTGGATGAACCTCTGAGCGGACTCGATCCTCGCGCTCGGATCGATATGCGTAACCTACTTAAGCGACTCGGCACCATGGGCAAGACCGTCATCGTATCGAGCCACATCTTGCCGGAATTGGCAGACGTCTGTAACAAGATTGGCATCATTGACCGGGGGGTGATGAACGTCAACGCCGACGTGGCGGAAGTAATGAAACAGGTACGCAATCATGTGCTTCTGCGGATCGCCGTCGTGAACCGTTCCCAGGATGCGAGACAGTTCCTGGAAACGCAGCCAATCGTGGTTTCTGTAAAAGAGGAGGGGGACCATCTGCGGGTACAGCTTCAAGATGGCGTCGCCGAATACAGTCATTTGTCGCGTGCATTGATCGAAGCTGGTTTTGGTATAAAATTGTTTTGCGAAGAAGAGCTCAATCTGGAAGCCGCGTTCATGGCTCTCACCAAGGGTATGCGATCATCCGAAACATCTGGTCAATAATTCGGTTGATTGTCGTGGTGATTTGGGCAAGTCCCTGGTCCGCATGGGGTCTGGCGATCGGTTTGATCGGTTTGGCAACGGGCGGATCCTTCTGCCGTACCGGTCGCATGTTAGAATTCTCTGGCGGACTCCTTTCCCCACTCTTGCGAAGTGTGCCTCACACGCGAGGTGCGCTGGCCGTGACGCTCGGACACGTCGTGTTGGCTCGTTCCCCAGTCGATCTCCGCAATGTACGACAGCACGAATGGATTCACGTCCTACAATATGAAAGGTGGGGACCCATGTTCGTCCCTGCTTATTTTTTCCACTGGTTTTGGCTCACGGTGAAAAAACGCGATGGCTATTGGGAAAACCCGTTTGAAATCGAGGCACGCGAGCGGTCGAAATAGGCTCTTCCGGCTTGTGTGTGGCGTCGATGTGTGGCCTGGCATTGTGGCGAGCCTGTCGTTAGCAACGGCCTTGAGCCTAACTGTCCTGTGTCTAAGTGCCGTGACAATGTTTTCTCGTACCGCCTGTGCGGACGAACCTACGCATAAAATTCTCGGACGCAAGTTGGCCGACGAATTGCGACGAAGTGGGTTGGTTTACAACGAGCGTGTACTCCAGGCAGTTCAAACAACGCCGCGGCATCGTTTTGTCCCTCCAGGCGTGCGTCACCAAGCCTATTTTGACATGGCATTGCCGATCGGATTTCAACAAACGATTTCGTCACCGCTCATTGTGGCACAGATGACACAAGAACTCGATCCACAACCAACAGATCGCGTGTTAGAAATAGGGACCGGAAGTGGCTATCAGGCCGCAATCTTGAGCCCACTGGCGCACGAAATTTACAGCATCGAAATTGTCGAACCGCTGGGACAACGCGCGATGCATACGCTCAAACAATTAAACTATAGGAACGTGTTTGTGCGGATTGGCGATGGATATCAAGGTTGGTCTGAAAAAGCACCCTTTGATAAAATCATTGTCACGTGTTCGCCACACGATATCCCTCAACCATTGGTGGACCAACTTCGCGAAGGAGGAAAGATGGTGATCCCGGTGGGAGAGCGGTACCAGCAAGTCCTTTACCTCTTGGAAAAGATCAACGGCAAACTGGAGCGAACGGCGCTCCTCCCCACCCTGTTTGTGCCCATGACCGGGACGGCAGATGCAAGCCGGCCCGCTTCCGCCGATCCTTCCACCGTGAATTTGGTCAATGGAAATTTTGAAACGACCTCGCTGATCCAACCGACTGCCGATCCGGCGGCCCCACCCGAACCGTTACCGCTACAGGAACCGGACCAAGAGACGACAGCCCCGACCAAGCGAACGACAGAGAATCGACCTGGGATTCCCGGATGGTATTACGAGCAACAAGTGGAGACCGTCGAGACGGAGGAAGCGCCCGAGGGACGCCGGTTGGCTCGATTCGAGAACCTCGATCCCGGCCGTTCCGCACATTTGCTGCAGGGCCTAGGCTTAGACGGTCGGCGGATCCAACAAGTACATCTGGCGGCAAAAGTTCGCGTTACGGGCGTCGTCTCGGGGGTGTCGCCCGATCTTCAGGCGGCGATTGTGATTACGTTTTACGACCAGGACCGACGCGAATTGGGACGACAGTGGCTAGGTCCGTGGCAAGGCACGCATTCCTGGTCGACGGTCCGGGAGTCGTTTCCGGTCCCCGAGGCCTGTCGCGAGGCGATTCTCAGGGTAGGACTGTTTGGGGCCACGGGCCAATTCGACGTCGACGCCATTACGCTATCGCCGTCCTTATAGTCGCCGCGTTCGTCCACCGAATAATCGGTTCGTAGCGAATGTGCCGGTCAAAGAGGCTTTGCAGGATTCTCCCGCGATCAAACTGCAATCTCTCCCAGAACCACGCATATCACCCAGCCATAAAATTTTGCCCAGACATCTTGAACTATAACCTACGGTTAGTATGTTGTACGCAGGGCGCTGTAGCGCCCTGGCGAGCCTAGATTAGATCAGTTTCCGGACAAGCAAAATTACAGGGAGATTAGTTTCGATGATCCTACGCATGGGACACAAACTGTTGGTGGGGGCCGTTGGTGTGCTGACCCTCGTATCGTTTTCATCTACGGCCCAGGCCCGTTGGGGCAGCTGGGGTTCTAGCGGTGGCTGGGCTTCCAGTGGTGGCAGCTCGGGTGGCGCAGATTGGGGTAGCGCGGGAGGCAGTTCGGGCGCCAGTTACGGTAGCACCGGCGGCTATGTTTCCTCGTCGTATGGTTCGTCGGGTGGATCTTCGGGCGGAGGATTGTTTGCTCGTTGGCATGCTGCCAAGGAAGCTCGACAAGCTTGGCGCGCGGCCTATGCGAGCAGCGGCGGAAGCTGGGGTTCATCGGGCGGCGGTTATGTCGGTTCTTCCAGCCATGGGAGCTGGGGTTCAAGCGGTGGATCGTCGGGTGGTGCCTATGTAACTTCGTATTCCTATGGTTCTTCGGGCGGTTCGTCCGGTGGATCCTCAGGCGGATCAAGCGGCGGACAGGTAACAGCCGGCTATGCACCGGCAGTTGTTGATGGCACGATCGTGGAAGGTTCCGTCATCGAAGGGACGCCAGTAGAAGGTACTGTTCTGGAAGGGACGGTTGCTCCCGCTGCACCTGCGGACGTTACACCCGAGACCGGAGCACAGGTGGTCCCCACCGATAGCGCTCTTCTCACATTGCACGTACCGGCAGACGCGGAAGTATTTGTCAATGGCCGCAAGACATCGAGCACCGGTACGATCCGACGCTATATGTCCAAGGGATTGCAAGCCGGTTTCCAGTACACGTACAAAGTCGAGGCCCGCGTGGCCCGTGATGGCCGTGAGGTAACCGACACGAAAACGGTTCGTCTGCGTCCTGGTACCCAAGCTGCGGTAGCCATGGTGAACGACAAGACTTCCGACAAGGTTGCGACAACGCTGACCATTGAAGTTCCGGAAAATGCTCGCGTCCGTTTGGCCGGCGTGGAAACCACGTCGACTGGAGCCGTACGGGTATTCTCGACCAAGCGGTTGTCGGCTGGTCAGAAGTGGGAAAATTACAAGGTAGAAGTCACCTTGGAAGAGAACGGCGAGACATTGACCAAAGAGCAACAGTTCACGCTGAATGCTGGGGAGGCTCGGACCGTTTCCTTCGACTTCGCCGAATCGTTGAAGCTAGCCTCGAATCAGTAGGTTAAATATTCCGGTCGTCAAGAACTGGAACTTCGCGAAAAAACGTACAACCCTTGCGGCAGTTACATCTGCCGCAAGGGTTTTTTTTGTTGGCCGCGTCCAGTTTTTGGCTCGAGTCGGTTCCTGCTGCTTGAATACGGCAATCGAATTTCGAGCCACCTGTCGATAAAGGCAGTATGCGCGACCACAAGACTTTAACGCCGCCGTCACACGGTTCGGGTGTCCCCTGGACTCGTGGACAACGTTGGTTTGCTTCGCTGCTCATCCTGTTCCACGTCACGGCTGTCGTCTTAGGGGTCTGGGGAGCGGTCCCGCCATTCAGCCGCATGAACCGCGAAGCGTCGGTCTTTTTTCAACCTTACCTGCAGGCGACCTACCTGAACCACGGCTACCGGTTCTTTGCTCCTAATCCGGAAGCAAGTCATTTGATCCGCTACGAAGTTCGCAAGGCGGATGGCGAACTGATCGCCGCAGGGCAGTGGCCCGACCCGATTCAACATTGGCCGCGTCTACATTACCACCGGCACCTGATGATTGCCGAAACCCTTTTTGTTCTCACAAATTCACCTCCAATCGACACGGTGCCGGCAGAAGACCGAGACGGACTTCTGGCACAACGCGAGCTGGCAAAGAAACTCGTGGCCGGAATTCAGCGTTCTCTTCAAGCCCGGCATGGGACAGGAAAGGTCACGCTGTTTCTGATGGAACACACGCTGGCTGCACCGCAGGACGTAGCAAACGGACGACTTCTTACCGATCCGAGTCTGTATCTAGAACGGTCGCTGGAGGAATTATTGGAGACCAAATTGTGAATCTAATTGTCGGCTATCTGCGTGAACTACGCGCCGCAAGCGTCGATGGCTGGAACCGATTTTGGTTCACGGCGCAAGACCCGGCTACTCTCTGTGTGATTCGCGTCTTAGCAGGCTCGATGCTCTTCTACACACACCTAGTCTGGGGCGTCAACCTGAGCGAGATGTGGGGCCCCCAAGGAAAACTGGCATTCGACTTCTCGCGCGCATTTCAAGGAGGTTCGTGGTCGGGGTGGAGTCACGTGTACGCATTCGAGCATAACGCGTTAGCACTTACGTCGGTACACGTCATCGGATTGTTCGTGCTGGCCGCGTTCACATTGGGGATGTGGACCCGCGTTACCTCGGTTCTGGCGTGGTTGCTTTCGATCAGCTATTCCCACCGCGGAGTCGGGGCACTCTACGGACTCGATCAAATCAATGCCATGCTATCGCTCTACTTGATGATTGGACCTAGCGGCGCGATGTACTCGTTTGATGCTCGTTGGCGGGGAACCACGCGTACAACCTGCGCGCCGTCCATCGGCGCCAATATTTCGATACGGATGATCCAAATCCATATGTGCCTTATCTACCTGTTCGCTGCGCTGGGGAAACTGCTGGGCAGCAGTTGGTGGGATGGCTCAGCGTTGTGGGGTGCGTTTGCGAACTATGAATACCAGACAATCGACATGACCTGGATGGCTCAACACCAAATCCTTGTCAACCTGATGACCCACCTCACGCTATTCTGGGAGCTTTCGTACATTGTATTCATTTGGCATCGGCTCACGCGGCCGATCGTACTCGCCCTGGCAATTCCACTACACCTCGGGATCGCACTCGCTATGGGCATGACAACTTTTGGATTGGTGATGTTGTACGGGAATTTCGCGTTCATTTCGCCGGGAATCGTGCGGAAAATCGTAGCACAACTGGCTCGTCCGGCCTGGGCAGGGCAGGGCAGGGGGGGAGCATCCCTGCAGCGGCCCAATTGACCCCCACGCCATCGAACAAGCTTTTCCTTTATACTGCCGGCTCGGTTTTGGTGCAGGATACAGCACGCGTTCAGCCCAGCGTGCCATCCCTAGCCAGATCGACTCCGTTCCCGCGTCAGCTTCTGTTGCGACGGGATATTTCCCATACTCTTACTCGTAGGATTTCCGATTGATGTTCTCGCATCTTGCACTTGTCGGCGCAACCGGCGCTGTTGGGGGGCTCATCCGTAGGTTGCTCGAAGAACGCAACTATCCGTTTGAACGCATCACATTCCTGGCATCCGCTCGTTCTGCGGGACAGAAGCTCGCCTTCCGAGGTACAGAGCATACAGTCCAATTGTTGCGACCAGAGGCATTCGATGATATCGACCTCTGCCTAGCCAGTACGCCCGACGACGTCGCTCGCGATTTCATCCCGGACGCCGTAAGACGTGGAACACTGGTCGTCGACGAAAGTGGCGCGTGGCGTATGGACCCCACGGTTCCGCTGGTGGTACCGGAGGTAAATCCAACTGCCGTCGATGGACACCGAGGCCTAATCGCGAGTCCCAATTGCTCTACCACGCAAATGGTCGTAGCCATGAAACCGTTGCATGACTTCGGGCGCATTCGTCGCGTCGTGGTGAGTACCTATCAGGCTACGAGCGGGGCGGGAGTGGCAGGTCAACGCGATTTGACTCAGGGGACACATGCATTCTTACATAACCAAGCGTATGAATACGAAACCTTTAAGCATCCCATCGCTTTTAATCTCATTCCTCAGATTGGTTCACCCAAGCAGGATGGCTACACTTCCGAGGAAATCAAGATGGTCTTGGAGACTCGCAAGATCTTTGGCGATGAATCGCTGCGAATTTGCCCGACCTGCGTCCGCGTCCCTGTATCCAATTGCCATAGCGAGTCGATCCTCGTAGAGACCGACCGAAAGATCAGCGCCGCGAAGGCCCGCGAGTTGTTTCACGACGCGGCCGGCATTTCCCTGATAGACAATTTGGATGCAGGTGAGTATCCGATGCCAATGCATTGCAATGACTCGGACGATGTTTTTATCGGACGGATTCGAGAGGATCTATCGTGCGATAACGGACTATCGTTCTGGTGTGTGAGTGATAATCTGCGGAAGGGAGCGGCAACGAATGCCGTGCAGATTGCCGAACTGCTGATCGAGCGAGGTTTGTCGGCGAAACGCAAGTAATAATAGCAAGCGCCAGTGATATCAGCCTTACGCCGTCGGCCTTAACGGATCCCTTCGAAGAGGGCCACGTAGGGTTCGTAGCGATAGCGTCGGTTTCGCTGCCCGCCAGTAAACTCACGCAATACGTTGAGTTCGACCAGTTGGTCAATGATCTTGTTGGCCGTAACGTAAGCACATTCCAGCCGCTCCTCAACCGCTTGTACGGAGAGGATTGGCTGTTCGAAAAGAATATCTAGTAACTTGAGTCCGTAGGCAGCTCGCGTGCCAAGTTTTTCGGCAATGGCCTGACGATGCTGTTCACGCATATGGAGTATGGCCTGTGCGGTATTTGTTGCAGATTGGCTGACATCAAACACGCCGCGCAGAAAGAACTTTAGCCAGCCTTCCCAATGTCCGTGAAGTCGAATTGCCATCAGACGATCATAGTATTCTGACCGGTTTGATTTCAGGAATAGGCTTAAGTAGAGCAGGGGGCGGTGCAAGATTCCACGTTGACACAGTAGCAAGGTGATCAGAAGTCGTCCCACGCGTCCATTACCGTCAAGGAACGGATGGATTGTTTCGAACTGGGCATGTGCCAGCCCACATTGCAGCAAGACCGGCACACTCTCTTCATCGTGCAAGAATTTCTCGAAGTTCCCCAAGGCACTGTGCATTTCATGGACGGGCGGGGGTACAAAACTGGCAGTCTCGAGTGTACTGCCGGTCGGCCCAATCCAATTCTGGCTGCGACGAAACTCGCCTGGAGTCCGTTCGGCTCCTCGCACACCTTGCAGGAGTTGCCCGTGAATTTCCTGAATCAAACGCAGGGAAAGGGGGAGTTCCTCCATGCGACGGAGTCCGTACTGCATCGCCCGCACATAGTTGACGACCTCTTCCACATCTTGAGGTGCCGTGGTCCCCGCAGCGCCATCCACTTCAAATTCCAGGACGTCCTCGAGGGTACTTTGCGTCCCTTCAATTTGAGAACTCAGAACAGCTTCCTGCCGAACGTACATCGCAACAAAGAGTTCCGGGTTGGGCAGAACCGTGGCCACCCCGTCCAGCCGTCCGAGCGCCCGATCCGCCGCCGATAACAGCCGCACAAGCTCCCCATCCATTACAATAGGAGGGTCGGGTGGGAGGCTGGCTGGTATAAACGCCCGATATCCATGCTTTTGTTTTACAAATGTGCCCGACCGCATAATACCCCCCCGTTTCAAGCCGCTCGTTTTGCCGGCGTAAAATAACCAGCCCGAATTCCATCCCTTATTTTACATATCGGCATATTTTTAAAATAACATGCGAATTACTACCTTAGCGGAAATCGGCCCATCGTCGGTCTCCAGGGCCTATCGAGCCTAAAACGGAGCAGGGGGGATACACCGGAAACGGGGTCGACCAAACCATGCGAATAGCGCACATCATCACGCGGCTGATCATTGGCGGAGCCCAAGAGAACACGGTCTTATGTTGCGAAGACTTGCAAAAGGACTTTGGCGATGAAGTGTTATTGATTAGTGGCCCGAGTCCTGGGCGGGAAGGGGACCTGGAGGAGGACGCTCGGCGTCGCGGGGTCCGGATAATTATCGACCACAACTTGCGGCGCAATCTTCATCCTTGGTATGACCTGAAGGCCTATAGGAGCCTCCGCCGCGTGATAGGGCAATTCCAACCGGACGTCGTCCATACGCATAGCGCAAAGGGGGGCGTCCTGGGACGTACCGCAGCGTGGTCGAAACACGTACCCGCCATCATCCATACGGTGCATGGCGCGCCATTTCACGCCTACCAAAGCCAGGCAGCACGGTATTTTTTTCGGAATTGTGAACACTTTGCGGCACGACGTTGTCACGCATTGATTAGCGTCGCGGACGCCATGACCAACTTGCTGGTCGATGCGCAAGTTGCGGAGAGAGAAAAATTCACGACGATCTATAGCGGTATGGAAATCGAGCCTTTCTTACAGGCAGATCGTCATCGCGAGGCGGCGAGGGCTCGCTGGCAGTTTACTTCCGATGACTTTGTCGTAGGCAAGATCGCACGGCTCTTCTACCTCAAAGGACACGAATTTCTCATCGACGCGGCTCATCAAGCGATTCGCCAAAATCCACGATTGCGATTCCTTCTGGTAGGGG
The DNA here is from genome assembly GCA_027619595.1 of Planctomycetota bacterium. Classification (GTDB taxonomy): domain Bacteria; phylum Planctomycetota; class Planctomycetia; order Pirellulales; family Pirellulaceae; genus JAQCHP01. The sequence goes on along the minus strand of JAQCHP010000049.1, from coordinate 9,000 downwards.
ACGGAATCCTCCGCGAATCGATCGCACGCCGAATCGCAGCAGCCGGGCTTACCCACCATTTTCGCTTTACGGGACTTCTGCCTCCCTCAGAAATCCCGAAAGCACTGGCTGCCATGGATCTTGTAGTACACACGAGCCTGCGTGAAGGACTGGCGCGTGTTCTTCCGCAGGCTTTATTGGCGGGACGCACGGCGGTCAGTTTTGACATAGATGGAGCGGGCGAAGTGATTCGTCATCAAGAGACCGGCCTGTTGGTTCGACCAGGCGACACCGCCGAACTCACCACAGCAATTTTGCGTTTGGCTGGTTCACCTACGGAACGCGATCAATTTGCCTCTCGCGGTCGTTTAAAGTGCCAGCAAGTCTTTTGCCACCATCATATGACCGGCCGCATTCGACAGGTGTACGAACGTTCCCTGCAAGCAGCTCCTGAGCGAACCAAAATCATCCAACGCTCGCCTTGACAGCACTCCCGCACGACAGCCGGGCTTGGAGAATGCCCGCCTATTGAATACACTCAAAACGACCACACGAATTTCCCTAACCCATGAGACCACAAGCAGATCCGTGAACGCTGCAGGCAGAAATTACATTGGTCCCTATCGGTTGTTGAAGCTGGTCCGAGCCGGTCAAACGTGCCAAATCTGGGAAGTCATTAGCGACGTCAACGACGTACGCCGCGCGTTGAAGGCGTTGCAGCCCGACTACAGGAACGACAAAGATGAAATCGCGTTGCTCAAACACGAATACAGCGTTGGCAAGAATCTCGATCACCCGAGTGTCATACATGTCCATGAATTCAACATCGATCGGGGCCAGATTCCCTATTTGGTCTTGGACTATTTTGTCAGTCAAAACCTGAAACAATGGGTCCGCAGCCGCAGCGAATTTGACAAGGAAATCGTCACGGGCGTTGTCGAAAAGACGGCAGCCGGCTTGGATTACCTGCATGAACAAGGTTGGGTCCATCGGGACGTGAAACCTGATAATTATCTCATCAACGACGCGGGCGATGTTCGGCTGATTGACTTTGCCATCGCCCGACGTCCCCAAACGGGACTTGCTCGACTTTTTTCCGGCAAGAGCAAGATCCAAGGAACTCGCAGTTATATGTCACCCGAACAGATACGCGGACAGGCCGTTGATCATCGCGCCGACATTTATAGCTATGGTTGCACGATCTACGAAGTCATCTGTGGCAAACCGCCATTTACCGGTGAAAGCACGGACGATCTCCTACAAAAACACCTCCGGACGCCGGCTCCATCGCTGATATCGGGAAACCCGGACGTTACTCCTGAGTTCTCCGAAGCAGTTTCCCTGCTCATGTCGAAACGCAAAGAAGACCGGCCGCAGCGACTAAAGGACTTCTTAGAAAAGATTCGTACGATGCGTCTGTTCAAAGGACAGCAACGACGGCGCTGATAATCTAGTTCCAGACGAAACCCAATTCCAGACTAAGTGATACCCATGGCGATGCGATCCGCAAACGGACTTGAATTCGAAGCTCCGATATTTCAATTGGAACAACAACTTACCGAGCTTGAGCGTATTTCGCCACGTTTAGAATCCACGGAAACTGCGATTCGCGAAATTCGACGGCAACTCGCCGAAGTCACCAGCGAGACATATTCAAATCTCACGCCGTGGCAAGTCGTACGTGTTGCACGGCATGATGACCGACCTCAGACTTCTGATTACTTACATCTCGTCTTTGACGAATTCATCGAACTGCATGGAGACAAGCTGTTCGGTGATGACCGAGCAATTGTCGCCGGCTTCGCACAGCTCGATCAAACCAAAGTCATGGTAATTGGGCACCAGAAAGGTCGAACCACCAAGGAGCGGATTGCCTGTTACTTCGGCTGTGCTCACCCCGAGGGATATCGCAAGGCTTTAAAGAAGATGCAGATGGCAGCCAAGTTCGGCTTGCCCATCATCTGTTTGATTGACACACCGGGTGCCTATCCCGGAATCGGTGCCGAGGAACGTGGGCAATCGCAAGCCATCGCGGAAAACATGTTCGAAATGTCTCGCCTCAACACGCCCATCATATGCGTCGTGATTGGCGAAGGAGGCAGTGGCGGTGCGTTGGGAATTGGCGTGGGCAATCGGGTTGCGATGTTGCAACATTCGTACTATTCCGTGATAAGTCCTGAGGGCTGCGCGGGAATCCTGTGGAAGAGTCATATCCACGCGGAGAAGGCAGCTACGGCGCTCCGATTCACAAGTCGTCACCTTAAAGAATTTGGGATCGTAGATGACATCATTGAGGAACCACTTGGCGGCGCACACCGTGAACCTCGACAGATGGCGATCCGGCTCAAGTCCTACCTGAGCCGCACGCTGCGCGAATTGAAGCAACTGCCGAGTGATCAACTGCGGAATTTGCGGTATGAAAAGTTCCGTCGGATGGGACGGTTTCTCGAAGAGCAAACGGGCGTAAGCGACCCCCTCGCCAACGTCCGATAATGTTTCTTATGTTCGGTCGAGGCCTTTATTTCCCGGGGAAAATCGCCCATTACTCTGGCAGTGACTCAGAGACACCTTCTCAGGACTCTTTGTTCCACCACAACCTTTTTCACCGAACTTCGTGCACGCCCTAACGCAATCCAGGAGTTGCTGAATTCCGCCCTGCTTGGCCTGGCAACGGCGTGAAATTTTCACTCGGCATTTGTTCATTCCGACGAGACGCCGGAGCACTGGAACCAGGTAGCCAACCAGGCCCACTTCGATTTCCGGTCCGTCCTGAATCTTCACTCAGACCCGTCCCGCCGCCCTCTGGCCGTGGCACTTTCAGCCAATCCGCAATTCCCCCCCCTGCCGTCGGAAGATTGGGAATCTGTGGAAGCAAGTCAGGCGGTTCTTCCTGCAATCGTCCGTTGAGGTTGTGGATATACGGGTCAATTACTTTTGATATTTCTTCCGGTAAGATTGCTTTGGAACGATGCAAAAGCTGTGCGATATAGTATCCGGAATGCGAATTGATTATGACCGTACGTTCCGACTCACCCAACAACCTAACAGCAAACAGCGTAATTACAACGCAAAGCAGAACCCCTTTGGCCAATCCGACCAGGGCGCCCATCTGACTGTCAAACGACTTGAGTTTCGCCTTCTCGATCGTTCCTGCAACCATCCGGAACGCAATCCAGACAACCAATGAAGTTCCGACATACAACAATAACATCGCCAGAAACTTGTCCCAAGGACCTGGAGCTTCTATGTGTGCTGCCACTGGGTCTCGAAATTGAACAGCTACGATGTAACTCAAAACAATTGCCGATACAGAAGCGAGTTGCCACGCCATTCCCTTCCAGGCACCAAATAGTGCGCCGCCTACTAAAACGACCAACATGATGATGTCGTAAACCTGCATGGTTTCCGTTCCTTCACGACGCTGCGACAACTCGCCCGCCAAACTTAACAATGTCCGGTATGAAATGCCAATACTTCGCGAGTCAATCTGCACCTCGCGGGTGAAGCCCAGTATAGCCGTCGACCACAAGTCGCTCAAAGATCAGTTGTTGTATCAAGCCCTATATGCGACTGCTAGCAGACTGTCGGATATTGAAAGGTACTTCGTCAATCGATATTGGCGAGAACTGTCGTCCGCGACTACAGTGCGACTGGCGACTGGGAATGAATTCGCGAAGGAGTCGAGGATCTTGGCAAATTTCCACATGCATATTGGCACGAGCACCGTGCTGGGGATTGGCATCGGTGTAGGCGGCTACGTTTTTGGTGAGTTCAGCCCTGTGTCATGTGCCCTGGCAGGGGGGTTGTGTGGAATTTCTGGCATGCTGCCGGACGTCGATAGCGAGAATGGAATACCCTTGCGCGAAACGATGACCTTCCTGGCCTCGGTAGTCCCGATGATGATCATGGACGGTGTCATCAAGCACTATGGCGCACCTTTACTCGAGCCCGAAGCACGCGTGTTAGCGGCCGGTGGCATGTACCTTTTTATCCGCTTTGTTTTCGCTGAGTTCATTCGTCGAACCACAGTTCACCGGGGAATGTGGCACAGTATTCCGGCGGCAGGAATAGCGGGCCTTGTGGCATTTTTCCTATGTCCGAGCCAAAACTTTGAAATTCGCATGTTCAAAGTATTCGCAGTTGCATTGGGATTCTTGAGCCACCTCGTGTTAGACGAACTTTATAGTGTCGAACCGCATCGGGGACGCATGAGAGTCAAGCGGTCGTTCGGCACCGCGCTCAAATTGTGGAGCTCGAGCCAATCAGCGAACATATTTACCTACGGAATCTTACTCTTACTGACCACGTTGGTCTTTAACGAACCGATCGTACGCAACTCAGGCTACGCAACGGAAGGGGAGTCGCCCGTTCCATTGTTCGAACAATTATCGCCGCGAAGTTATCCGATCGATCGATTCATGCAGCGTGAACTAGGCGACGATCGGGAATCAAAGTACATTCCCTACGCCGACCCCGCTACGTACGAACGCAATCGTTGATGATCTTGTAGAACTACTGCCTAGAACCACTGCTTTGTGTGGCTCATTTCAATTAACCACGACAAGAACACGCCAGCGAGCAGCGACACGGATAGCCGCAGACGATCATGGCTGTGAAATTGCACTTCAGGTAATAGATCACTGGCGGAGATACACAAGAAACCACCGGCGGCAAATGCCAAGACAGGTCCTGTAAAGGCGTGCCCGGAGACCCCCACCGACGAACTCAGGAAAAACAAAGAAACTCCCAGCGGAACGATCAAAGCAAACAGCAGATTGACCCATTGTCGCATCTCCAGTGACGCGCCCCGGCTGGCCATCAACAACGTGATCGTGAGAGAATCAAAAGGCTTATGCAAAAGTATTGCCAGAAAGGTTGCAAGTCCCGCCAGTCGGTGCGAGCTATCCGCGTGTACGCTAGCGGCTAATGCGATGCCATCCAGCAGGCTATGTAAGCCCAACCCAAGGGCGAAGGAAGCCCAACTGATAGATGCCGCGCGATCGGGGCCTCCGTATCCAGGTCCGGCAGTAACATCCTGGCTGTGGCCATGCTGACAGGAAGCATCGTGCACAGGAACCAAGGTCGAATCTTGAGCCGATCGAATACCACTTTCAGAACCAGCCTCATGGTGATGAAAATGGGAAAACCGCTGAAGAAAGAACATCACGACAAAACCAACCAACATCCAACTCGCGGCCGCGGAAGGACTCCCTAACGCAGTCGCGGCATGCGGGAGCATGTGGAGCATTCCTACCCCTAACATGACGCCCCCAACAAAGCTAATTGCCACTTGCATTCCTGTATGGGAAAGTCGCGAAAGAAGAGGAAACGCCCCACCGGCCAACGAGGCCAAGGCGATTGTCAGGCAATAGGCGGCCAGGATTGGCACAAGCTGCAACAACATCTCGACTGTCTCGTCCTCATTTTGGCTGAAAAAACTCCAACCCGGAAGTTTGTACGCATTCTGGTTCCAATACAATCCCAGCTTGAGATATTCCTTTATTCCGAGAGTGCCCTATGCGAGCTTGTATTCAACGTGTTCGGCAGGCAAATGTCGTCGTCGGCACCGAATCGGTCGGCCAAATCGAACACGGTTTGCTGGTCCTTCTAGGCGTGGCTCAAGGCGACACTCAGCGGGAGGTTGAAAGCTTGGCCGAAAAAATCGCCGGACTGAGGATTTTCGACGACTCCGCCGGAAAAATGAACCTGTCGATACTGGACGTTGGCGGGAAAGTCCTCGTAGTCAGCCAGTTCACACTTTTGGCAGATTGTCGTAAGGGAAAGCGTCCGAGTTTCGTCGACGCAGCCCCCCCTGCCCTCGCCGAACAACTGTATCTGATGCTGATCGACCGACTCGCACTTCTGGGTGTGCCCACAGCTCAGGGACGTTTTCGCGCCAATATGCAAGTGGAACTCATCAACGACGGGCCGGTCACGATCATATTGGACAGTCGAGCGGCACTATGAATCGTTCGAGGCTGACCCTAAAGCCATCACGGTACGGGTGAAAACCAATTTGCTTACTTCAATAACCCAATCACCATGCCGATTTCCTTCGTGGTCGCCCGACGCCCGTGAACTTGCTCAAATCGCTCCAATGCAAATCTGGCCACCGCCGCGTCGGCAATGCTTCCTCCGGATAAACCAATTAACAACCCAAGCTGCCGCGCATCGGAAGGGTCGATCAGTTCGCCATTGGGATCCGACTTGGAATTCGACGATGGAATAAGCAGCCACACAAAGAAGGCCATCGCAAGAATTCCACAAAAAATTGCCAAAAGGTTTTCCATACGTTCAACCTCTCTTCGTATGAGTGGCCGTCGAGTCGGCGAATTGACTTGAAACGAGAGCAAAAGGGGCAAAATATCGTTTGTCTGTATCAATATTCCAGCTCAGCATTCTAACCGATCCCGGCCAATCGTGGCAGCATGTCCCGCTAACTCCTTCCCGGAGGAAGCCTGTTTCTACGCTTGGCTAGTTGTGGGCAGTACGGTAGAGAGCCACCCCCACCGAAAAGTAGCTGCCGCATGTAGAATTCTCGTTTAGACTGCCTTCCTGACGATTCGGGGTGCCACCCAACTCTGCGAAGTCCATGCGATATGCTCCGGGGTTGCCGGCAGACTTGCCCTTATGTTTGTCGGGCAGTCCCCTAGGGATGCTCCGCGCATGAATCAAGCGAATTGCTGAGCCGTGCGTGTTAACAATCCAAAGGAAGGGAGTCTGTGGAATCCGAACCACTACGAATTTGGCTGTCGGACATCTTTGGACTTAGCAAACCGGTACCGCGCGCATTGTACGCTACAGTCGGGTTCGTCTTGATAGGGTTTAAGTACGGCGTTGAGGCCGGAATCCAGGCGCTCGGGGCGAACCGATTCTTTTCGCCATTCGATTTCATCAATCCAACACTTGCTGCACGAGAGCAGTACGCCGCGGATGCCCCAAATTGGCTGACAACCGTTTGGATCTTCTGGACACTCCCCTTTCTCTGGATTGCGTTATCGATGAGTGTCAGGAGGGCTGCTTATCTGGGGCAATCACCCTGGTGGGGCCTGATCGTGGTCGTACCGATCGTCAATATCCCAGCCATGCTGTATTGGTCCTTGGCCTCCGATAAGATTCAACCAGCGGCTGCCGACAGCATCCCCGCATCTGCGATGGAACCTATGGAGACGACAGCAACTCCAACCTCAGCCCCGTACGCCACATTAGCAGGGTTGGCAGGTGGCGTCGTCTACATGATCGCCATGGCACTGGGGAGTGTCTACCTAGCCGACAGCTACGGCCATGCACTGTTCTTTGGGACGCCCTTGATTACGGGTGCCCTTATGACATTCGTTTTGAATCGCCCCATTGCCCGTCCATTCTGGGAATCACTCGCGTATGCCGCATTAGCCGTCACCGTCGGCTGTTTCGCATTTCTCTTCATCGGTTTTGAAGGGTTCATTTGTATCGCCATGGCAATTCCGATCATGGTGCCGTTGGGAATCCTCGGCGGCGTCCTCGGGTACGGAATCGCTACGGGCCTGTGCGGCCGCGACGAAAAAAAGGGAATGCTGCATAGCCTTCTTCTCCTTCCGGTGCTCGCCGGCATCGAACCATACTTTCAAACAGTACCTGAATTTGAAGTGATGTCGAGTGTCGACATTGATGCCCCTCCGTCACACGTTTGGCAGAATGTCGTGAGATTCACCGACATCAAAGCCCAACCCGCTTGGTTTTTCAGACTAGGCATTGCCACCCCCATGCGAGCGCGGATTGAAGGGACGGGGGTGGGCGCCATTCGCTATTGCGAATTCACGACTGGCACGTTCGTGGAACCAATCACTGTCTGGGATGAGCCACGTCAACTCGCATTCGATGTTGCGGAACAGCCGGAGCCGATGCTTGAACTCACGCCGTACGGACATCTTCATCCGCCGCACCTCCGTTCGTCCTTCCGCAGTCAACGTGGAGAATTCCGACTCGTGCCATTACCCGACGGCGGTACGCGTTTGGAAGGTCGCACTTGGTACCAGCTTCGCATCTACCCGATCGCTTATTGGAACGTTTGGGCCGATGGACTTGTTCACCGCATTCACGACCGAGTCTTGCAACATATCAAGTCGCAAACCGAATCGATTCCACGCACGATTACCAATTGATAACTCGACCGACCCTATCGCATCAGACTGCAGAGTCACGGCTGTCCGTTGTTTAATTGCAACAACAGAAAGTCAGGAACAGTCAAGAAAGACAGGGACAGTCATATTTCTGCATATTTTGAATAAGACAGTCATGTTTTATTTTCTGGGAACGGAGGATGGGATTTGGGTTGGGAATCGGCTGCCGAAGTTGGATTTTTGATGCTAAATCCGCCTGGAACGGCGGAATCGCTTACGACAAGGCGGAAACTCGCCGGGCGTTTGCGCAAGCTGAGCGCAGAAGGTGCTGAAGAGCACTTCAAGTATGGCCAAAGGGCCAGCCTGGGAAACTCCAGCAGACTACTAGCCTGGGAGTTCCGGCGGACCGCTATCCCGAAACCTTTTGTGAGTTTGACGGTTGCTCCACAAAGCAAGTTCGGCAAGCGCGAACCCCCTTCACGTACTTCCGCTTCAAGCGACGGGCAATCGCCTCCATTTGGCTTGGCATTGCAACAAAATTGTGGAACATTTCCGCATAGCGGTCGATCGTGTCCAACCAATGTTTGGGGTCGATGCCTAGACTCTGGAGCAGTTCCTCAATCCGCTCCGGTACCGTTACCTGTGCGTCCCTCGAACTACGGCCTCGACGAACACCAAGGTGTAATGCCGTCCATTCGCTGATTTCTTGAAATTCGGTCCAATGCAGCGGGAGGGTCCCCTTTTCAGAACAGCGCGGCGATGGCAGGACGTTCGCCTGGGCCACGAGCCGCCTCACGCCGTCTTCGCCTTCGGTCACTTGCGCCACTTGGTCGTAAGCGATCGCTCGTTCATTCAGGAACAGCGGGGATAGCCAAGCAGCGTCCCCGCGATACCTGTGTGCATACGAAGAGAACGGATGGTC
>JAQCHP010000225.1 GCA_027619595.1 Planctomycetota bacterium | reverse complement strand
CGAACCTCTCAGAAGCAGCGCTACGTTTTTGCTCCGACGGGTGCTACATTTTCTGACCGGTGTTTACAGATGAAGCGCTGCTTAAAACCGGAGAGGGGCCGACGATTGTCGACATTCTCGCGGCCAAGATCGAATTCTTCCCCCAGTGGTTACGAGTTGTTGCTACCACACGCAAAGACCGTAAAGTGCTCGCTCGACTGGGCGGTCTGCATTTTTCGGAACTCGACGCCCATGACCCGCGTAACTTGGCCGACGTTGAAGCGTATATTCGATCGCGGTTGAACGCCCCCATCTTTCAACAGAAAATCGCCGAATCGTCGCTCTCGCCCGAAAAGATCACGGCAACACTGCTGAAAATGAGCGACGGAAATTTCCTGTATCTCAAAGAGGCGTTCCAGTCGATCGAGTCGGGACAGTTCAATTTTTCGCGTCTCGACGAGCTTCCCAAGAGCTTGGGACGATTTTTCCATAATCATTTCGAATTGAAATACCGCACACCCGAAAGCTATTTCCCGGTCCGACGCGTTCTTGAAGTCATTCTGGCGGCTCAGGAACCGCTTAACAACAAACAATTGGCCACGGCGACGGGGTTAGAAATCGATTACGAACTTCCACCAGTACTAAATGATTTGAGCGTCTATCTGACGGAGCAGGAAGGGGGTTACTCGATCTATCATCGCTCGTTTGCCGATTGGCTCGTTTCGTCAGACCTCGAAGGGACGCGGTTCTTTGTCAGTCGTCGCAAGGGACACGAGAACATCGCAGCGATGCTGTTCGGCGAGTTTTCACGGGGAGTCAATCAGATGAGCGGCTACGGATCGCAACACATCCTGACTCACCTGTTACGAGCAATGCGATGGGATGAACTGGATCAAGTCCTTTCGAACGCCGAACTATTCGCCCGCAAGGTCAAGGAACAGTCGCTCTTGACCGTGGCTCGTGAGTGGGCCGATATCGCCGAAACGATGCTGAAGGCTGTGCGAAAGCCTCCACAAGATCAATCGGCCAATCGATACCGGTACGTGCAACCGATGATCATTCCATTGATTGAGTTGATGGAGGAGAACGTCACGGGGCGTTTCGGTATCTACAAAGAGGAATGTCTTCCCGCGTGTCGATTACTGCAGCCCGTTGAATTGAGATCGGCGCTCAAACTGTTCGAAGACGCTGCCGAACACCTGGGGCCGACAGTTCTCATCACCGAAACGCCGATCATCCGAGCGGTGCTGTGCGCCATTCAACTTTATGGAGAAATCCGCGATAACCAGCGTGGATATGAAATGGGCAAGCTATCGATACGGTCGTACCCCAATTCGTTCAAAGTGGCACATTTTGCAGCCATGGCAGCGGGACGATTGGGAATCACCGATCCGAAAAACGCCGAATCGATATTCAACGAGGCGCTGCAAATCGAACAGTACGCCGTTGGAATTCCGAATGCGGAAAAAGATTTTTATTTTTCATTGTCCGATTCGGAGTTCGGCATGCTCTACCTGAGGCTGCACCGGTTGTATGCCACACAGTGCAATCAGGATCAGGCAGAATATTTTCTCGATAAATCAATACATCATTTGAAAAAACGGGTCTCCGTAAGGCCGACGCCGTTGTCGCTGGCCTATTATGCCGACGCCCTGTTGGCCGCGCGACGTCATGCAGATGCGTATGTCGTGGCCCGAGCGGCGACCGAAAGTGGTACCGCAGTGATCGAAAATGTTACTCTCACGACCCGGCCAGACTGGTTTGTTCCCGAGGCACACCTGACTATTCTGAAACTGGCAGAACATCAGCCGTTCGACGTCCGTTACGATCCGCCTTTGTATCAACATTTGAGATTCTGGACGATCGCGGTGTCGCAGCACGATGCCGAGTGCGATCTCTCGCAACATCCGCAGAACCACGCAGAGTTTCTCCTATCAAGCGGTTTAGAGCCGGAGGCACTCGCGCGATATCCCCAACTCTCGACACGTCAGGATCCAACGCTGAATCAGCGTTGTCAGGCGGCGCGGCGAACCTCGCGTCGCATCGTCATGCAGATCAGTAAGGGAGTCATTGATTGTGAAGTCGACGTCTGGGAATTCGAGGGGCAGTCCCCGCACGTGGTAATCGGAATTCTCTCGCTCAATGTGTTCGCCCAGGGACGCACATTTATCGCCGCCACGGAGTACCTGCGAGAGTATCTGATTGTACTTTACGACAGAATCGCCAATGGTCGCTGGGCGCACCTGAGATCAGCCGATGTGCGGGAAGTCAGGCGATGGTTGGAAGATCACGTCAATAACGCAAGCCAACCCGATCAGTCCATTGGCTCGACTCTTCTTGAAGCCGGTTCCAGCTATCAACGGGGCAAATATATTGAAGCCGATCAGATTCTCGATTCTCTGGAAAGCGTGCGTAGCCAATTTGATATCGAACAGTTGCACCTATTCCTACGTTATCGTGCCTGGGTCGCCGCCGCTCGCGGCGAAAATAATGGCATTGAATTCCTCCAGGAACTGAGTCGCTTGATGCCGACGCCGCCCAAACTGATTGCTGACTACATGGTCGTCTTGAAAAATACTGGCTTTGTCCCCGGCCCCGAGATCGATGACTGGATCGCTTGCGGCGAACGGGTTTTCGGCAATCGACGTGATCCCGGCGGTTGGAGCGCGCTCTTTCGCGAATTTCGAGGGGGGGTGATGCTCGCACGCGGGCACGTCGACGAAGCCCAGCAATTGTTTTCAATGGCGATCAACGATGAACAGGGAGGATATAATAGCCCACGAATCCTCGCCCGCATCTGTTCACAGCTCGCCGAATGCCATCGCATGCGTGGCGCGATCGACGTCGCGTCGCAACTGCTCGAGACCGCGCGCACGATCCAGACGCGGGACTCTTACCACGGCGATCTGGCGGAGTTGACGATGACGAACCTCGCCAAATTGCAGTCCAACACCGACGCCGCTCGCGCGCTGCTCGAGGAAGCCCGAGAACTTGAAGACGCATCGGGGAACAAACGCGGATTAGCGCGTACACTTCTGGTGGAAGCTCGCCAGACTGAAGACCGTCAGCGGGCCAACGAAATCTTCCAACAGATGTCGCGTCTCCGTTCCGAACTCCCCGCACTCCGGGATTGTCCATTAACGAACCGCATTCTTACCCACTGGGACGAATGGACCAGCGGCCTAGTCAGTCCGGAACAAGACTACTGGGGCTTATAACGACAGAATCCCGGATGACGACCATCGCCTCCGGCTCGACGCACAAGTGCATTTGCGTCCGCACTGAAAATCACAACCAATCGGCGGGTCACCTTCCCCAACCATGATTCCCCCACCTCGGATGTGAAAGCTGGATAAGGGATCGTAGACTTCTCGTCATGCACGGCGATGAGAACGACAAAAAGACGATCCGGTCGGAACAGATCGAGCGTGTCGGCGTGTTGCTGGCCGCAGGAGCCGGCGCCAACGACAGTTTGGACGGAATAACCATGCTGCGCCAGGCGATCCGCGCGGGGGCGGAAGGGGACATGGGGGACATAACACTATCTCCATGTGCAGGCACGTCGGAGATCGTGCAATTGTTGCTGGCCGCCGGTGCGGATCCGAACAAGGGATCGTTTACACCCTTGATGATGGCCGCGATGACCGGCAACGCAGCGGTTGTCAAAATCTTGATTGATGTCGGGGCCAACGTAAATGCCGTGGACGACCGAAGTGGACAATTGTCTAGGGGCGGCAGAACCGTATTGTCCTATGCAGGCGGTCGTGCCCATGAGTTAGTGCGCGAGATCCTCAAGAACGCCGGAGCAAAATACTAAGGAGGCAAAGTGGACGCAGCTCGAGTCGCGTCCCCTTTTCTTTCGCAGGTCGCGTTAGCGCTTTGATGTCTGCCAGGTCTGCCAGGGGATCGCTTCCACCTGCTCGTCCTCGTTGAGACGCGCGCCGGTCACTTGCCGGGTCCTTCGCGCGGCGTCCTCGATGGAGGCGGGCGGGGCCGGGATGGGGCAGAGGCGTATTCTGCCGTCGATGCAGGTCGTCGCCAGCCAGCGGCCGTCCGGACTGAATTCCACATTCGTGACGGTCACCGGATGCGGCAAACATACGCAGTAGCGATAGGTCGACGAGAGCGTATGCCAGATGCGGGCCATCCGATCGACTGACGCCGTTGCCAGCGACTTGCCGTCGGGGCTGAAGGCGACGTCCGTGACCCGCTCGTCGTGCGGCAGCGGTCCGCCGCGCGGCCGCCAAGTGGACGTGTCGACGATCAAGGCTTCGGGCAGCCGCATGCCCACCGCCACCCGCCGTCCGGAAGGATCGGTTGCGACACTGGTTGCCCCGTGTTTGGGAAACAGCAACTGCGTGGTCGTTTGCGCGCCGGCAAGATTCATCCGAAGCAGCCCGTGATGGGTTGCCGCGAAAAGCATGTTGTCATCCGGTGTAAACGCCAGACGTGACACGCCGCTGGCGCAATCCACTTCACATTCGGCCGGTGTGTTTGGCGCATCTGGAGAAGAAAAAGGGGACGCACCTCAATTACTGGCGCTTTCTCGGGCGTCCGCGAGGCCGAAGCGTGTGGGATAGTTGTAGTCGAACCGCCGATTGGCTGACCCAGTTTTCACTGCCGTAGGGAGTCCCGCGTTTGAGACTGTGACGAATCGCTTCTAGTTCTCGCTCGGACTGCGGTTTGTTAACGTGCGCGATCCATTGACGCGGACGATCGATTGGCCAGGGTGTGAGGAAGTCGGACTCGACGCGGGACGCTTGCAATTGTTGCCCGATGTCTGGTTAGCCCATCATCCAGGAGCGAGACGGAAAAGAGCCGCTTAACCAGCCATATTCTTGGAATCTTTGCTGGGTGTCGTTTACAATACGGTTACGAACATTTCGACCAAGGCGTTCTCGGAATAGTCGGTGTTGGTCATGCTACTTCCTGATAAACCTCTTGGCGAAGGTAACCATGCAGTCTTCCAAAACGCTACAAGTCCCCTGTAAAGTGATCGTTGGAAATGGGCCGGATGATCCATCGTAAAGGGCCGAGTAGAGAGTAATCTTGTGATCTTCAAGTGCGACTAAAAACCCGTAACCGTCGGCAACGCCAATATCGAATCCATCGGCGTTGCGGTACTTGCCGTCGATGCATAAGGACTTTTCGTCAGCAAGAGACTCATGCAATTGAAAAAACACCATAATGTTGTTGTTTAGTATCAAGTCCACGGGGTCTAGGCCGTCGTGGTTTGGCATCGGTATATCTTCGAACGAGGCCATTAAGCAAACAGCTTCATTAGCATCGATGTCGTTCCCAGCATATTTGTTAAAAAATGCCCTGTAAGCACTTACAAAACCTTCCAAATCAAATAGCTGTAATGGGACACAAATGTTGTCGATCATGGAAATTCCTCTCAATCGTAAGGGTTACTAGGCCACCAGCGGTTCCCCGGTTTCAATGTCGAGTTCTTCGACGTCCAATTGACCGCTAATCAGCTTGGGCAACAGCAGGTCACGGGTTGTACGAAGGCAATTGTTTTTCTTTTGAACCGACATTTCCCATATGGGTTGAGCCGGGAGACACTCCATGCTCGCAATGCCTCGCTTTTTATCATCGCGCCCCCCCCGCGTCTATCGTGCGGCAATTTCTGGCTGGTTTTCCAACTCAAGACCCGGCTGTAAACACCGGTCAGAAAATGTAGCACCCGTCGGAGCAAAAACGTAGCGCTGCTTCTGAGAGGTTCG
>JAQCHP010000048.1 GCA_027619595.1 Planctomycetota bacterium | reverse complement strand
CATCAGAATCCCTGAGTCGGGGCGAATTTCAAAAGCCCGGAGGGCGACAGATCCCTGCCGGTGGCGTAAGCCCTCGTTGTTATACACAAGTTTTTTGCCGATGCGGCCGAGCGTCGAAATCTGTAAACTGTTGCTGGCAAGGATGTTAGCGTTTAATTTTCGCTTGAAGGAGCATAGCGATGGTGAGCGATTGGGTCAGTAAAGAGATGGACACTGTAGACATTGGTGATGAGAGGCTCAATGACGGCCTGATTGAATTGCTGTCAATGATGGCAGCATCTCCGAGTAAAAGCATTCCTGCGGCCGTGAATGGTGGACATAACGAAACTACTGCGGCTTATCGTCTTTTTGACAACGAACGAGTCAGCTTTGAGAATGTCCTTGAGCCTCATATTGATGCAACTTACGCCCGATTGGCGCAAGAAAAGGTTGTGATCGTCGCTCAAGACACGACAGAATTAGACCTAACTCGTCCAAAGGTACAGGTCGAAGGCGCGGGGCCGCTCGATGGTGGCTCGCGGTTCGGAGAATTTCTCTATCCGCTGATTGCATTTACACCTAACGGCACTCCATTGGGAATACTATCTGCTGAACTTTGGACTCGTGATCACGGACCTTCTAAGGCGGATGATCGTAAGAAAAAGCCGATCGAAGAAAAAAAATCGGTGCGTTGGCTCGATACACACAGACACGCCCAAGAGATCGCTCTGCAGCATCCGGAGACTAAGATTGTATGCGTTGCCGATAGCGAGGCGGACATCTTTGAGGTCATCGAACTCGACCGGGAGTCTCCGGACAATTTTCAGTGGATCATCCGCAGTTGCTATGATAGAAGCGTCGTTACTGAAGATTCGGACGAAGTAACTTATCTATACGAGCAACTTGCAGCGTGCGAACGGATTTACAGCAAGCAAATTCACGTTCGGGGTCGTGAGCCCAAACTAGCGTGCGATAAAAGAGCTCGAAATCAACCTCGTATTTCCCGTCAGTGTGAAATGGAAGTTCGAGCAACCACCGTAACCCTTCGCGGTTCGTCGCGACCAGATCGAAAATTGAATAACACCACGGTGAATGCGGTCTTAGCAGAGGAAGTCGGTGCCCCTGAAGGTGAAACTCCCGTCCGTTGGCTTCTTTTGACGAACATGCCGATCTTAACTAAGGAAGAGATCGAATTAGTGATCGCATACTACTGTATTCGATGGCTTATCGAAATATTTTTCCGAACCTTGAAATCTGGCTGTCGTATCGAAGGCCGCAGATTTGAGACGATCGAACGTTTCGAACGCTGTTTGGCAGTAACGTTGATCGTCGCTTGGCGAACGCTCTACACAACTCGCATCGGTCGAGAATATCCCGATGCGAGTTGCGAATGTGTTTTTGTCAAAGACGAATGGCAACCGGTTTACCAAATTGTAATGCAAGAGCCACCACCTAAAAAACCTCCTACGTTGCGGACGATGATTCGCCTGATCGCAAGGCTGGGTGGGTACATCGAACGAGCGCGAAATGATGAACCTGGTCCCGATACCACGATGCGTGGAATGGAAAGACTATACGATATCAGTGCCTGTTGGCAAACTTTCGGGCCAAATACCACGCAAACCAAGAGAAAAACTTGTGTATAACAACGAGGGCTTACGCCACCGGCAGGGATCTGTCGCCCTCTGGGCTAGAGGAATGCTCCTTTTTCGTTGTTGCAATTTCAACCAAACCCCAGTTTTTTCGCTAAATAAATCAGCTACGGCGTTGCCCTCCGGGCTATTGGAATGCTCCTTTCTCGTTGTTGCAATTTCAACAAAACTGCGTTTTTGCGCATGATTAATCAGCTACGGCGTTGCCCTCCGGGCTGTTGGAATTCGCTCCAACGCAAAGTCCCCTATGAGAATTGCGATTTTTTTTTTTGACACTTCTCGCTGATCGCCGGTATGGCCCGTTCGGAAAAAAATGTCCCACGTCGCAGCGGGTTATAAGGTACATTTTTTTTCGAACGGTCCATATCTGGTTCCCAGGCTCTGCCTGCGGTTTCCGTTAGCCGCGATGGAGGGATCAAGGACACTGCCAAGGCAGAGCCTGGGAACGAGTGGTTCGCCTACCGGCGATCAGCGGGAAGTTTCGCTAAATTACTGGATGGTGATTCCAGCTCGTGCCGCCCGTACGCGAATCGCACGTTGAAAGTAGGGGAACGGAAAGTGCGGATCTTGTCGTCTTGACCAATGGAATGT
The DNA here is from genome assembly GCA_027619595.1 of Planctomycetota bacterium. Taxonomy (GTDB): domain Bacteria; phylum Planctomycetota; class Planctomycetia; order Pirellulales; family Pirellulaceae; genus JAQCHP01. The sequence continues at coordinate 30,471 of JAQCHP010000048.1, read as the reverse complement.
TTCCAGCACAAGCTTCACTGGCAAGTCGCCCGACTCCACTAACGAGTGGATATAGCCGATATACGCGAATTCCTCCGGCCGGCGCGCCTTTAAGCCTTTTTCGAGCTGATCTTTAAGATTTGCGACCTTGGCTCGCTCGGGATCTGCGGCCATCGACAAGACATTGCCGGGATCGTCGGCGCTTTCAAATGCGTGACGCGAGAAAGCAGCGACATCGGCGACGACTGCGTTGAGCAATACAACCGCTAGCCAAGCATTGCAAGCGAACCAACGACCATGCATGACAGTACCTCAGTGACAACTTCCAAGGGACAACAGCGATGTCCCCGGGTCAAGTACCAGAAATGCTGATGGAACGTCAAGAGATGTTGTGTTGAAACAAAGGATTCCCAATTCCGCTATCGATGAGCGAACTGGTACACTTGGGGCGTCTAGGGTACCTTGAGGGGGGCCTGCGAAGATGGCTTTGGCCGCCACGGACCAGTCGCTCGTTTCTCGCGAATGAACGGAAAGAACGTTATGGGAGTTTTTGGCGTTACTGTATTCCTCAGTGCCTTTTTGTTGTTTCAAGTACAGCCGCTCATCGCCAAGACAATTCTACCGTGGTACGGATCGTCTCCAGCCGTTTGGACGGCATGCATGCTGTTTTTTCAATCGTTGCTGCTTGGCGGTTATACCTATGCGCATCTTTCGGCCACACTGTTGGGCCGGAAGACGCAAGGAGTCGTCCACTTGGGATTGCTCTTGTTGGCGGCTATTTCCTTGCCTATCGCACCCAGTCCGCCGACTCAGGTGCCAGGCGATAATCCAACTTGGCAAATTCTAGTGCTACTCTTGCGGAGTGTCGGCTTTCCTTACCTGCTGCTATCTGCGAGCGGTCCCCTTTTTCAAGCGTGGTTCACACTGCGTTACCCCAATCGTAGCCACTATCGATTGTACTCGTTATCGAACATAGGCTCGCTTACGGCGTTGTTGAGTTATCCATTAGTCGTGGAACCGAGTCTCAACCTGGGGCAGCAGAATTTTTATTGGTCGCTGGGATTTGTTGGGTTGGCAATTTCCGCCAGTGGCTGCGTGTGGGCGCTGTTTCAAAGGCCGGTTGAAACGGCTCTGATGAGCGGTGGACGTAGTGCCAGCGGTCGGGACCTACCGCCGAATCCGTTAGTTGCCGATACTCCGCCAACCGGTAGGCTGATGCTCAAATGGTTTGTCTATTCCATGGTAGGGACGGTGGTGTTACTAGCGATTACCAACCAGATGTGCCAAGACATCGCCGTCGTTCCGTTCATGTGGGTGTTGCCGTTAAGTGCCTACCTACTGAGCTTCATTTTGTGTTTCGAAAGCGATTCTTGGTATCGCAGAGTTCCCTTTCTCATCGCCACGGTTGGTGGGTCCATATTGCTGTGTTTGACTCTCGTGAATCCCGAGAGTTTCCCGCGGTCGTGGCAAGAGGCACTTTATGGCCGTCTTCCGATCAGTTTGCCGATGTGGTGGCAAGTTGCCCTTCATGTGGGCCTTTGCTTTTCCTGCTGCATGTGTTGTCATGGGGAATTGGCACGTCTCAGGCCGGGATCATCTTGGTCGACTCTGTTTTACCTGACGGTTGCTGCAGGGGGAGCCTTGGGTGGCATTGCCGTAGCAATTGTCGCACCGGTGATTTTCTTGCAATACTGGGAACTAGATTTGGGGCTCGCCGCGACGTGCCTTTTGGTGTGGATGGAAATGGTGCAAGACGCCAAGAGGCCGGTGGATGTGACCGATGGGGTAACGGATCGATCTACGAGAGCGGAACGGCGTGCGTCGCGCAAGCATACCGCAAGTATTCCATCGAGTCACCACGCGCGACGCCCCCCGGGGCAAGTCTACGTGAGTTGTATCGGTGTCGCTGTGCTGTTGGCAGAGGCGTGTCTAGGATGGCACATATACCGTGAACGTGCGAATGTATTGCGTGTGGAGCGAAATTTCTACGGCGTCATTTCCGTCGTGACGGTAGGTGCGAGAAAAATCTTGAATACGGAGGGCGTGCCCGTCACAGAAGTTTATCCGGAACTCGCGGCGGTGGCTTTGTATCACGGTCGCATTCTGCACGGAACACAATTTCAGATGCCGTCGAAACGAGAAAAGGCACTCTTGTATTATGACGAACGGAGCGGCGTGGGGCGCGCGATCGAAAAGCATCCTCAGCGAGTTGCTCAACCCGACCATCCCTTTCGCATAGGAGTAATTGGGTTGGGAACTGGTACGTTGGCTGCCTATGCCAAGAAAGGTGATTACGTCCGGTTCTACGAAATTAACCCGTCCGTGCTCCGGATTGCCGATGGGGATCAGGACTATACCAGTGACCTTTCTGAAATCGTCGGTACCGGTTCGGCCGCCGGTGAGAATAGCCAACCATCCGAATCTAGCGCCCAGGTTCAGGTACACAGTCAGGAAGGGCTTGGGATCAATCCGAGATTCTTTAGCTACCTGCATGATGCTCGCAAGCGTGGCGCGACGGTCGAGACCTCTTTGGGCGATGCACGCGTGTTACTGGATCATAGCCTCCGGGATGGCCATTCCGAGCAATTCGACGTGTTAGCCATCGACGCCTTTAGTGGTGACGCGATCCCCTTACATTTGTTGACACAAGAGTGTCTCGATCTTTATCTACGACACCTTGCGCCGGATGGCGTCGTCGCGTATCACATCTCGAATATTTACCTCAATTTGGAACCGATTGTGCACCGGCTCGCAGCAGAACGGTCATTGCAGTCGTTAACAGTGCGGACTCATACACAACACGACTTGGGGATCGAGGGGAGTCGCTGGGTACTTGTGTCGCGCGATCGGACATTGCAAACAAGGAGCAAAGATTGGCCGGAGGCATTCTTGCCGACTCCTGCCGATTTGGCCGGACCCTTGTGGACAGACGATTTCAGCAGCATCGCTGCCGTTGTGCAGTGGTAATCTTTGTCGGGTGGGTGACACGGCCGGGAGGGCAACGCCGTAGCTGATCTATTTTGCAAAAAAATGGGGTTTGGTTGAAATTGCAACAACGAAAAAGGAGCATTCCTCTAGCCCAGAGGGCGACACATCCCTGCCGGTGGCGTAAGCCACCGGATAGAGAACCCTCAATTTCTTTAGCCCGGAGGGCAACGCAAGGCTATGCAATGCGAATTGGTGACTACTTCAAACACGCACACTTCAGGATGAGTACTTGCAAAATCTTGCAGACCATGACATCGCGTGTGACCTCAATTATCACTGGGAATAACGCGATTCATGTGCCGCCCTCCGGGCTGGCGGTTTGATTGTCCGCTATCCGTTGGCTTACGCCACCGGCAGGGATCTTCCGCCCTCCGGGCTAATGAAAGACCCGCATATTTCCAGAAATTAACCTGGCCTTTTTCGTTCTTGCAATATCAAAAAGGCCGTACTCTTAACATAAAATAATTCAGCTTCGGCGCTGCCCGAAGGGGCTTAAATGGTGACAAGTTGGTAACCAAACTGCCACCCTTAAGTCGCATACATTGGTATGCGTTGGGCCGGTTTGTAAGAGACCGCCAAGATCACGAAAATAGTGGTAGGCATCGCAACGATCGAGATAGGGTCTTGGTGATCGGTTACTCGCTTGGACGGATTTGAACGACTGCGTATCCCACCAAGCACCGGCAGCGTCCGTGGGGCCATCTTCACCGTCAGTACCACCGGCCAGTATCGCGATGTCGCCGGCAGGTATGCCGTGTTGCCAAGTCCATTCGAGGGCCGCCAAGGCAGCATGTTGATTCCGGCCACCCTTGCCGCGAATTGTTGGGTCGCAAAGGGTTACCGTGGGTTCTCCGCCCCAGACGAGGCAACACGCTTTGGTGGAATTAAGTGCGAGTTGCGTGAGCTGCTGCGCCAGAGATTGTCCGACAAGTTCCGCCGACGTCCCCTCCCCTTCGGGAGGTACTACCGTTGTGGCAAATCCAAGCTGCCTCGCTCGATCAGCAGCGGCGTTGACGGCGGTCGCATTGTTGCCGATCACGTGGTGTCGCATGACGGGTGGATATGTATTCGAATGCGATGTTAATTCGATTGGGGCACGCAATACTTGATACATGGATTCTGGAAACGAGTATCCCAACTGTGCAAAGTGTTGCACGATTCGCCACGCTTCTTGCGGATCGCCGGTCGCTGGAACCGTCGGCCCCGAAGCAATCAAATCGAGTGGATCGCCAAGGATGTCGGAGACAACCAAGGTGATCAGTCGCTCAGCACGGCACGCTGCGGCCAGCTTTCCACCTTTGATTTGGCTCAGGCGTTTGCGGACCGTGTTGAGTTTACGGATATCGGCACCGGCACTACTCAAGGTTTGCGTGACGGCGAGTTTGTCGGCAAGTGTGAGTGGCGGAGTGGGCGCTGGCAGCAACGCCGAACCACCTCCCGAAATGAGCACGATGCATAGGTCACGCGGGTCGGCGTGTCGCGCCAATTCAAGGAGATGCTGTGCGCCTTCCACGCCACGTGCCGTCGGAAAATTGAAACCCGCTGGTCGGGCGCCGAATAACCGGATGCCTTCGGTCGGGCGGACACAATCGTCCGGCACCTGCACCCAACCTCTGCGTGGCAAGGGGCAATCGGACAGGGAAGTTTCCAATCCCGCCACCATTCCCGCCCCAGCTTTACCGCATCCGAGTACGACAATTTCGCGCAAGGATGCAGCGGGGAACAACTCCCCCATGATCGTTAGTCCGTCCGAGTTCCATCGCACGGCCGCACGGACCAACGCAGCACTGTCGACTGCCGATAGTCCGGATTGCCAAATTTCTCTGGCTACCTGAGAAATAGATATGGATGATGTACTCAATGATGCTCGGAATGCATTAGGGTGCGATGCGTGTGACGGAAATCTCGTCGATATCGACTTTTCCAGGTCCCGTTAGTGCTAAGGTCATTTGTATCGATTCGCCCGGGTTGACGAATCGATACAAAGAAAATTCCTGCCACTCGTTGCCACCATAATAACGCAAACCCATACTGGGGCCAGCAATCGAATCGTAGATTAAGAATCCGTCGTGCCCCTGTACCGGTGATTCGACGCGAAGCCATCCATGGAATAGGACTAACCCGGAATTGCCTTGGCCGATCGACGGTGTTTGTACCCACACGTTGGGCGTCGCATCCACGGAACCGGACGTGGTTGATGGAGTGGCTTCCATGCGCAGGCAACGCTGACCCTGTCGCGGCCTATCGCCGTGTACGGACACCAAGACTTGGGATAGGCTTCCGGACTCCCGCGATTGCCAATGCTTCCAGCCCGATTGCGTCAATCGTTCCAGCGATTCCATATCGCCTCCAGGGACGAGTTCGGCACCCAAATGGGATGTTTCCAACCGTTTTAATAGAGACTGATGAACCGGAAGCGTGTCGAAGACGAGTCCACCGGGACTGGCGGTAGGCTGAGGTAATGACTCGGACATGATCTGCCAGGCTGCACGTGTGCCGCGGGCCAATGCCGTCGTTGCCACTTCGTACCGCTGCATGGCAAGTGTTTTTTCACCTCGGGCCCGAGCATCGTCGGCCTGTACTCCGAGCTGCGCCGAGGCCCGCGCCCAGCGATCTACGGTGTCGGGTTCCGGTAAGATTGACTTAATTTGTTGAGTGATATCGGCGATGCGTTGCGCTTCATCACGGTAAACACGCGCTAACAGTTCTAAACGCCGGTCACACTGGGACGCCAACTGACGACGGGCGTGCGTTAATACTATCGGTTCGCTTGTCACTAGGATTATTTGCGACGGAGAAAACTTGGCCGCCGTTACGTGGAGACCGCCCGGTCTATGCATGGAACGCATCGGACGGAGTGTGTCACCTACCAATTCATACGCAATCGCAGACGAAGAATTGTACGGAATCGTGACAGAGATTTCTTTGTCTTGCCAGATCGGTGGCAGGTGTTCTGCGTCCTGCAAAGGCAGCAATGGGACAGCGAGAACAGATCGGTCAGTCTGGAGTACGAGATAACGGATACTCGCAACCGAACTCGAGATCGTTTGTCGAGGTTGATCGGCGGACAACCAGGGATCGATTAACTCCAATTCAAGATTCACAAGTTCCCACACGTCCAGCGTCCGCTGCTGGCTTCGTTCGTTGAGTGGCTCAGTGTCGAGGCTCGAAACAATTCCATTAGCTCCAACTGCCAGCGACCAACGCACTAATTGTCGTAGTCCTTCGAAACTGATACACGGTGTCGGGCCGTCGAATCCGGCTCGGCGCGCCTGCTGCATCGCCGGAATGGATGGAGAGGTCCCCAATGACACTAAGAATGGGGCTTTGGACAAGGGGGCAGAATTGCGATCGGAAATCCAACTGGCCCAACGTTGTAGGGGAAACGAAGTGCCATAGGCGACTCGTCGAAATGTGAGCACGTCGGTGTTACGACGTGCTTCGTGGGTGGCGAGGATGGTGTCATCGTGTGCGACCAAAGGTCGACGCGATTCGGGTGCTACTTGACGCAATTGAGCGATCGTTTGCGAATTGTTTTTGGATGGTACGCTGCCAGATGATGGCACGTGCCACGCCAGAACGGGAGCCGATTCGGGGAGCGGCCAAAGTGGCGATGGGGCGACCGGCGGCGGACCGACGAGTAACAGCGACGAATCGCGGACGTCGTGCAGCGTTTGCTCGGTCGTTTCGGCGCTTGTCCACACAGAATTCCAGCCGCGGCCACTGATTTCCCGCCAATCCCAGGGAAGCGGTGGTCCCGCTTGAGTGCGAATGTCCGCAACACGGGGAAAAAACGGTCGCCCCCGCGCCAGCCAGAGCGATCCTCGGAGCTGCACACCTAATTCGCGCGGTCCCTCGAGATTGGGCACGTTGGTTTCGGCTGAGGCAAGTCGTATCGGCTCGTCTTCTTCGTTCTTCTCGGGCCCGCCTATACTTCCTTCTAGGCCCAGGTCGTCCAGCCAGACGCGAATTCTCCCTTTGCCCGAATAGACGTTCACGGCGGCGCGGTCGATGTAGGCCCCTTCACTGCTCACCGAGGGGCCATATTGAAGTCGCAAGGACCGTACCTGCCGCTGCAGTTTGAGCGGCAAATCGTTAGCGACTAACTCCTGCCATCGACCCGTTACGGCATATTCAGAATCACCGTCCAACCAGACCGTGAGCGGCTGGGGACTCGTTCCACTGGCAGGCAGTGTTACTCGTACGCGGAATTGAAGCGGCGTGCGGTCGCTGCGCACCCAGACCGTCGCTTTTAATTCGGGCACGACATACGACGGCGGAAGTACGTGCTCCAAGTACGCGTAGGACCCGACGCCCAAGGATAATGTCCACGACTCACTCGCTTCACCTGAGTGTTTTTGCCTGCGGTCAGGTCCGTTCGCATGGACCTCCAAAGACGCATCGTGGTCACCCAGTCCCCACGCACCTTGCGTCAGGCCCCGTTCCGACCCGCAGGCAGTCGGCCTGGCATCGGCCAGCTCCACCACGAGCCCGAATCCCCATGGCCCGGCAAAGCAAAAAGCCAGTGGCCTAGCAATGCACAAAAACAGCACCCTGCAATAAATAGCTATTGCAATGGTGGATTTTCTGTGGGGTCGGGGGGTGGTCCGTTGCGACAACGCCACGTTGAGGATCCTCCGTGTTTTTCCGTCGTAACTTAGCCTTTTATCAGGATTCGCGATTCTGGGACAGATCGCGCGTGGTTTTTTTGCGACGAGACGTCTAAGATAGCTGGGTTGGCTTGAAATCGATAAGGTTCGTGGCTTCAATGAGTTACGTCGTTTGGTTCGATTCGCCTTACGGTTTGGCACAGGGACTGCATTGGTCCCTCATCATCGTCCGGCCCAACAGCATTCACCAGGAGTTCCAGCATGAAAACGCAGCCCAAGCCTGAAATCCCCCATGTCGCTAGCTTGCCCCAAGACATGATCGAACTGCAGCAGTCGATTGCCTCGTTGCCGGAACCTCAGCGATTCCATGTGATGCAAATGTTTGACCGGGTCGCCCAAAGCACCCACCGACGGCAGCGAATCCTTGGACTGGTGCAGGAAGCCCTTGGCCAATTACGATTGGATATGAAATACCTGTTGTTTGACTTAGAGGCCACTCGACGCGAACGAGACGATCTGCGACGAAGCCGCGAGGATGAGACTGGTTTTTAGTTCTTGCTTGCCCCCAAAGACGATGCGTCTTAATATTACGAGTGCCACCTACAATGAATACCAGGACCGACATCACCGCGCGATACCCCATTGCGTCGGGCCTGGATAGGCAGCTCAATTCGGTAGCCTCAGTTCGTTAACCTGTTTTCGCTCCCCAGCCCCCCAATGAATTCATGCAGGAAGAGTCGGCCGATAAATACGCCCAGCGGGCCCTAGACCTCAATCTCCTCAGTCAACGTCAGTTGGACGCGATCTGGGCCGATTTAGGTACCAGGAGCGTCACGGCCAGCGATTTTCGTAGTATTTTATTGCGGAAGGAGCTGCTCACGAACTACCAAGTCGAGCGATTGATCAAAGGGGAACGCACTGGATTTTTCTACGGCAACTACAAGGTGCAGTACCTGGTCGGTAAAGGGACGTTTGCCCGCGTTTACCGCGCGGTTGCCGTTGACAATCCTGAACGCGTTGTAGCGATTAAGGTTTTGCGCAACCAGTTTGGTGACGATCGAAATGAGGCGAATCGCAAGGTAATGGATCAGTTTCTCCGTGAGGGAGAAACGGGCATGTCGCTGCGGCACCCGAATATAGTGCCCATTTACGAGGTCTATTCGCGCACGAAGCCGTACTTTCTGGTCATGGAATTCATCGAGGGAAACACCTTGCGCGATTTTATGAAGTTACGTCGCCGTTTGTCGCCGCTCGAAGCGACGGAGCTAATGTCCGGAATCATGTCGGGACTGGCTTGTGCTGCGCAGAAAGGACTTTATCACAGGGATCTTAAGTTGTCGAACGTTTTGATCTCGAGTTCCGGCGAGCCCAAGCTTGTTGATTTCGGCTTGGCGGCCGAAGCCGGCGGTACGGACGAGGATTCCGTAACGGATCGAACCATTGACTACGCTGGATTGGAGCGAGCTTCGGGGGCACGCCGGGATGGTCCACGCAGTGACATCTATTTTGCCGGATGCATGTATTACCACATGCTTTCTGGGAAGGCACCCCTGCAAGAGACAAAGGATCGAATTCAAAGACTCAGCAAGACGCGGTTTCAAGACATACCCCCAATTTCCACGATCTGCGACGACATCCCGCAACGCTTGGCCTACATCGTCATGAAATCGATGGAATTTGATCCCGAACGGAGGTATCAAACGGCCACCGATATGCTGACGGAATTGCATAGTGCGGCGAAGTCTTTGCGCGAAGGACGGATTGACGAAGCGACCGACGAGGCTACTAACTCCGTGGCGAACGCGAACATCGACACGATTCCGCGAACAGTTTTGGTGGTGGAATCGGCAGTTGACTTGCAAAACACTTTTCGTGCGCAACTCAAGAAGTATGGATTCCGAGTGCTCGTTATGAGCGATGCGCAGAGGGCGCTCGATCGCTTTGGCGGGGACGGCCCGGAGCCCGACTGTGTCGTGTTCAGTTCAATCGGATTGGGAGTCGCTGCTGTGGCCGCTTACAATCAAATGGTCCAGGAACGCAACACCCAAGCTATCCCGTGCATCCTCTTGCTCGACAAGCACCATCAGCCGTGGGTTGAAAAGGCGCATAAGGACGCTCGTCATGTGACCATGGTCATGCCAATTCGAATGAAAGAGTTTCGCGATACAATAGATCGGCTCGTCAATGGCAAGCCCGATGTTCGTCCGGTGTAAACCGTTCTTACAGCTTGCCATTGCTTTCGACGAACAGCAAGCGAAGTCTCCTCGGCCATACTCGGACATAGGTCGCGCGAGGAGCGGATGCCATCAGGTTTCGGCTATTTGGTGAACCGTTACCCTTTTTGCTCCGGGATGGGCAGCCCCATATCGGCGAGCAATATCTTCATGTCCTGCCATACGTCTTTCTTGGCGGGAGGATTGCGCAGGAGGTAAGCTGGATGGTAGGTGGCGAGTACTTTGATCCCTTGCCAATCGTGAAACGAACCACGTAGTTGTCCGATCGTAAGATTCGATTGAAGTAACGTGGTAGCTGCAATGGCGCCTAGGCAAACAATATATTCGGGTTGGATTGTCGTTAGCTGACGCTCAAAGAAATGACGGCAAGCGGCCGATTCGTCGCGGCTTGGATTGCGGTTCCCCGGTGGGCGACATTTCAGCACATTGAGTATATAAACATCTTGTCGCTTCATTCCGCAGGCCTCGATGATGCGGTCCAGCAGTTGGCCGGCTCGGCCTACAAACGGCTCTCCCTGTTGATCCTCGTCAGCGCCTGGCGCTTCGCCAAAAAAACAGACACGTGCCTGTGGGTTCCCTACTCCGAAGACCGTTTGTGTTCGCGTCGATGCCAATTCAGCGCATTGAGTGCATTGACGGACCTCATCGGCAATCACGCGCAAGGCTTGCAAGCGTTCCGATGGACGGAGCGACAGGCTGTCCGTACGAGGCACGCTCGTCGCGTCAGACGCCACAGATGGGCATGCAGGTGTACCTTTAGGAAGGGGAACGGTCGCCGGCTCCGTCGCCCCGGCTGACGACAGACAGGGTTGTGAGGGCCACACAGGGTTGGAGGTCGTCATGTCGGCCGTCGTTTCGGTCATGCTGGCTGTCCGTAACGCCGTGACACCAAAATGCTCCCACATGCGGGCATACTGGAGAATTGCCAGAAATAATCGTTCCGATGAGGGGCATAGGGGAGCGAGTTTGTCCGTCGGAGTTGGTTGCCCGTCCATGAAGTCCACCTTCCGACGATTTTTCGATTACAATAGCCAAGCCCTCGTTGTTCTAGCCGACGAGTATAGCGGTATCCCTTCCGGTCATCGAACCCCCCATCGATTGAAACGCAATGAAAGTTCCCCAGGTTGTGATCGTCGGACGCCCGAATGTGGGAAAGTCAAGCGTCTTCAATTGGCTGGCTGGTCGCCGTCTGGCGGTAGTCGACGATATGGCCGGGGTGACGCGCGACCGTATTACCTATCTCATGCAAAGTGGTGAACGCTACTTCGAAATTGTTGATACAGGCGGAATGGGGAGCCAAGATTCGGACAACTTAACGCAGCAGATTGAAGATCAAATCAACACGGCCATGGAATCCGCTGATCTGATCCTGTTCGTGGTCGACACTCAAGCTGGCCAGGTCACGCACGATGAAGAGATTTCACGAAAACTCCGATATGTGAATAAGCCAATTCTATGCGTGGCCAACAAGACAGATGGCCCTTCGTGGGATGCCGAAGCAGAGGGGTTCCACCGACTAGGTCGTGGCCGAGTGATTCGCTGCAGCGCCAAAAATAATCGCTTCCGTGACGAACTGTTGGAAGAAATTACGCAGCGGCTTCCCTTGCCCGATCACCAACAAGTGGTCGAAGAACCCACGATGAAACTTGCGATTGTCGGACGAAGGAACGTCGGAAAGAGTACGTTCGTCAACACGATCGCAAAGGCGGAGCGAATGATCGTCAGCGAAATCCCTGGCACCACACGGGATAGCGTCGACGTACGATTCGAACTCGACGGCAAGGTGTTTACTGCCATCGATACACCAGGTTTACGCAGGAGTGTCAGTATTCGTACTGATATCGACTTTTACGGAACGCATCGCGCAAAACGAAGTATCCGTCGTGCGGACGTTGTGCTGTTGTTTTTCGATGCTACCGAAAAAATCAGTCGAGTCGATAAACAGTTGGCGAGCTATATCGCCGATAACTACAAGCCTTGCGTGTTTGTAGTCAATAAATGGGATCTAGTGCATCAAGGTGTTCCGACTGAGAAATGGGTCGCACATTTGCGGGAAACGTTTCAGAGCATGTGGCATGTCCCGATCGCATTTGTGACCGGAATGACGGGAAAAAATGTAAAGGCGTTGCTAAATCACGCGCAAATGTTATTTAAGCAATCTCAAGATCGAGTTTCCACGGCGCAGTTGAATCAGCTCGTTCGACTAGCTGTAGAACGCCATGGGCCACCGCTGCATAAGAATCGGCGTCCTAAAATTTATTATGCCACCCAAGTTGGCTCGCAGCCTCCGACAATCGTCTTGATGTGCAATCATCCCGAGTCCTTCTCGGAGCAGTACCGCCGGTATTTGCTGGGCGTATTCCGGGATCAGCTAAGGTTTGGCGAGGTTCCCATTAAGTTGTATCTGAATCGACGATCGTCACGGGACGAACGAGACGATGTGGAGCCTAGCGTCAAACAGCAACAGGACGTTTAGCGCCCCCTGGCGAAACGGAGTGACTGGTGAAATACAGTGACTGCGTCTTGTCGACTAGGCGTGGCGCTGCAACAGACGATCGACGGCCGCACCAATGTCAGGGCTGGCCATCAAATGTTCCCCCACCAGAACGGCCTGCACTCCTCCGGCGGCCAGTCGTTCTAAGTCGTCGGGTCCGTGGATGCCACTTTCGCCCACCAGAATACAGTCTCGGGGTATTTTTTCGCGCATGCGCAGAGTGTGCTCTAAGTCGATTTCGAATGTGTGCAGATTGCGGTTGTTAATACCAATCAACGTGGCACCAGCGTCCAGGGCACGCTCGACATTTTCCGGTTCGTAGCACTCGACCAGGGGACTCATACCCATCTCGATGGCCGCCTGGTGCAGATTCCGCAATTGGCAATCATCCAGGCATTCGGCGATCAATAAAACGGCGTCGGCACCCACCGCGCGAGCCTGCCACAGTTGGTAGGTGTCGAGAATAAAATCCTTGCGCAAGAGTGGCGTCGATACGGCATGGCGTACTGCTCGAAGGTGTTCAAGACATCCTTGGAAATAAGGCGTGTCGGTCAGGACACTAATGCAGGTAGCACCGTGTTGGGCATAGATCCGAGCGATCGTTGGGGGATCAAAGTCTTCCCGGATGATCCCTTTGGATGGGCTTGCTCGTTTGATTTCAGCAATCAGTTTGACCGGGCCAGGTGCCGCCAGTGCAGCCGCAAAGTCCAAAGGCGGTGCGGCGTCACGTGCCTCGGATCGCCACTCGATTTCGGGGCGTGCCTGGCGGTCGCGGGCAATCTCTTGCAACTTCGTTTTGACAATGCGATCCAAGATGGTGTCTGGCATAGATTTTAATTCGATTAGTGTCGGAAATGGCGGCGGCCGGTAAAGACCATCGCCATACCGTGTTGGTTACACGCTTGGACAACCTCATCATCCCGCTTCGATCCACCTGGCTGGATGATGGCGCGAATGCCGTGACGTGCTGCGTGATGGATGGAGTCATCAAACGGAAAAAATGCATCCGAAGCCAAGAAGGCGCCGGAAGCTCGGTCGCCCGCCTTGCGGAGCGAAATCTCAACCGAGTCGACTCGGCTCATCTGGCCAGCACCGACTCCACAGAGCGCCCGGTTTCGCGTGACGACGATGGCATTGGACTTCACCGCACGAACCATCCGCCAGGCGAATCGCAATTCCTCCCAGTCAGACCTCTCGGGCGAAGTGGTGGTAACAACTCGCCAGTCGTCGATGCAATCGTCGGACTCGTCGGATTCCTGTATGAGCATGCCACCTTGGATCGACCGAAATTCCAGGTCCGTTCGATACATGGGGGTTGAATGTACGGCGGTCAACAAACGTACATTTTGTTTCCATTTCGTCTGTGTGGTGAGGATTTCCAACGCTCGCGGCTCGAATTCCGGTGCCACGATCGCTTCCACAAAGAGACCCGGTGCGGTGAGGATTTGCGCGGTCGCTTCGTCGAACACAGAATTGGTGCCGATGATCGAACCAAAAGCGCTCACCGGGTCGCCATCGAGCGCATTTTGCATCGCATCGGCCAATCGTGCAGAAGATGCGGCACCGCAAGGATTGTTGTGTTTAATGACCGAAACCGACCGATCCGGGAGCCCCCCTGCGATTCTCCAAGCACTGTCCAGGTCGAGCAGGTTGTTATACGACAATTCTTTACCGTGCAGTTTTTTTGCGGCGAGGATCCCGGGCACGGCGGTAGTTTGTGGGTCGCGCGTTGAGAATTGATATGCAGCCGCACGTTGATGCGGGTTTTCGCCGTACCGCAAGGGAGGCGAATAACGCGTCAATTCCAATTGGAGTCGACGGGGGAAGATTGTTTCGTCCGGTCCGTCCGCCACATCGGGCTGCGCACTGGGTAGATCGGTTGCGGTCAGTTGTCGCTGGAAATACCCCGCGATCAACTCGTCATACTGACATGTATGCTGGAAGGCTCGGGCCGCAAGGTGGCGACGCAACGTCGAAGTGGTCCCCTGATGTTGGGTCAATTCTGCCAGGATCGGAGCGTAATCACCCGGGGACGTCGCTACGGTGACTGCGGCAAAATTCTTGGCAGCAGCCCGAATCATGCTCGGCCCACCCACGTCGATCTGTTCGATCGCCTCCGCTTCCGTCGTTCCTTCGCGCGCTACGGTCGCCTCAAACGGGTACAGATTGACTACGACGAGGTCCCACGCCAAGATTCCATGTTCTTCCAGTGTCTTGAGATGATCGAGGCGGTCGCGACGTGCCAGGATTCCACCGAAGATTTTGGGGTGGAGCGTCTTCACCCGACCGTCCAAGATGGCGGGAAATCCGGTGTACGGAGCAATGTCCTGGACCGCGAGACCGGCCTCCCGCAGCGCGTGCGCCGTGCCCCCCGTACTGTAAATCTGCACGTCCCAAGACGCCAGCTGAGTGGCAAACTCCACCAACCCCTCTTTATTGCTAACGCTCATCAACGCGCGTCGCAGGGGGACAATTGACGCCATGGCACAATTCCTTGTCCGTTTCACGAATTTGTCGTCCAAACAGATCAGGATAACGAATTCATGCGGAAAGGGTACCGTAGCTCCTAAATCTGGTAGTTCATTTCGGGCTTCCATTCGTCGGGCTGGTCGGACCGCAGTCGCAACTTTGGTTTTTCCAGCAGCACGGTCGTATGAGGGTCCACACTTTCCGTCAACCAAACGCTCGAACCGATGACCGAATCGTGGCCGACCACGGTTTTTCCGCCGAGCACCGTGGCATTTGCGTAAATGACGACCCGGTCTCCGATCGTCGGGTGACGCTTATGTCCCCGCAAGAGATTCCCCGCGCCATCGGTGGGGAAGCTCAGTGCGCCCAACGTAACCCCCTGATAAATCTTGACTCGTTCGCCAATCTCACAGGTTTCCCCGATCACAACCCCAGTCCCATGGTCGATGAAAAAACGTTCACCGATCGTTGCGCCAGGGTTGATGTCGATCCCCGTTCGGTGATGGGCATATTCGCTCATCATGCGGGGGATCAACGGAACGTTCAGGTTGCGTAGTTCGTGCGCGATTCGAAAAACTGTAATCGCCTCGAGGCCTGGGTAGCAGAAGATTACCTCGTCCAAACTGTGGCACGCCGGGTCGCCGTCATAGGCGGCTCGCACGTCGAGCGCAAGCTGCCGACGGATTTGGGGGATTCGCTTGAGGAATTCAATCGTGATCGCCTGTCCCTTGGCATCGTAGTCCGTGTCCTCTTCCCGGCCACAGGAGTCGACGCGATCCCGAGAGGATGATTGGTCGCTCCCCCCGGATCGTTCCTTCATCGCTTGTTCGTCGTCGGGCCGTACTCGATCTTCGTGACGCAGTGCCCGAGCGATCTGGGTGGTGAGCCGATCGTGCAGTCCATCAATCAAATCGCCAACGTGGTACGTAATGTTACCTATATGCAATCCTTCGCGCCGTCGGTAGCCCGGAAAAATGATCTCTCGCAAGTCGTCGAGCGACGAAACAACCATCTCATAATTTGGCAGCGGACAGTGCCCCAGATGGTTGATCGTACCGACTTCCGAATAGGTGCGGACGATTTCATTGGTGAGATTCGGAAGTTGTTCCTTGAGTCGAAAGTCGGACGCCATGACAGACCTTTCCAGGCCAGATAAGCTTTTTGAGTGTTCCGATGCCTTGCTGTGATGCTAAGGGCCCCGAATTGCAAAGGCAAGCCTTTACCCTCTTCGGTCTACCCGGTTTCCGAAATTCAGCTTTTCGTCAGCTTCGCCAGGGCAATTCGCTCGTGGTCGGGCGGCGAGCCAACCGAACGTTTGAATCGTGGCGAAGAACGAGCTAGTGCCGCTATGCCAGCGGTAGCATGGCGGGACGTCATCAAGGGTCAATCGTGAGGGGGCTGGCTCATCGTTTGTGTTGCCTTGGACGCTGCCTCCTGGGCGAGCCTTTCCTTCTGAATCGACTGCCCGCCAACCGCGTGCGATCCGTGTTTACCAAGGTGCACTGAGCAAGTTCCTTCGTCGCAATTCTCGGCAATCCGACCTGCGAGGCGATACCGCGATCTCGCGACAATTCCGTACAAAAATTGCCAAATGGGGAGTGTGCCTGGAAGATGCATCCAAGGAGCCATGGGCCATAAAATCGGCAGATATCGCGCCAAAAAGCGGACCGCGCTCGCGCCGCCCAGGCATGCGCCGTCCGGCGTCACAATATACATTTGTTCCATCAGTTGTGCGTGGGTCAATTGGGGCCAGCGTCGCGTGACTTCCGCTTCATGCAGAGAAATGAAGGACAACTTGTGCCACCAATCCCAATGCCATAATTGCTCGACACCCGCACGACAAAAACGGCACTGTCCGTCGTAGATCACGATAATTCGATCGGGATGCTCGCTGGGCGATGGCAGCGAATGGGTTGGGCGGGGTTGCGTGGCCATGGTCGAAGTCCGCCTTCGTTGTGTTTGTGCGATTGCGTGACAAGGCAAACTCTTGCGGTTGCCCGCGACTCTAAGCGAAGTACCGCGTCGCGTTTTCAAACAGGACGCGCCCCACCGGTAATGGCGGAGACTTGAACCGGGTCCAACGTGGATGATGCAGAGGGTCTAAGAAACGTTCTGGATGTGGCATGAGTCCTAGCACCCGGCCCGTTTCGTCGCACAGTCCAGCGATATTTCCCATGGAACCATTGGGATTGATCGGATAGGGCAAGATTTCTCCCGCAACGTCGTTGTGATTGTTGCCTTGTTGATCACCAACTTGGGTATAACACAGGGCGATTTGGTCCTTTTGAGTCAGGTTGTTCACGACTTGCGTGTCAGCCAGAATCAATTTGCCTTCGGCATGTGCGATAGGCAACTCCATGGTGTCCAATCCGTTCAAGAAGACGCTCTTGTTGGACTTAACTTGCAACCGGACCCAGCGATCCTCAAACCGCCCACCATCGTTCCAGGTCAAACTGGCGGTTCGTCGGGGCGTTTGTGATACCAGGAGACCTGTCTGTAACAAAACTTGAAATCCGTTGCAGATTCCGAGTATCAGCGTGTCGCGTGCATGGAACTGTTGCACTGCTTCTGCGAGTCCCAACTGCAGTTGGTCGGCCAGGATCCTGCCAGCGCCAATGTCGTCCCCATAACTAAAACCGCCCGGAAGACAAAGAACCTGGAATTCATCCAAAATTGCTGGGCGCTCGAGTAACTGATGCACATGAACCCGTCGGGCAATTGCACCAGCCAATTCGAACGCGTACGCAGTCTCTTCATCACAGTTCGTGCCCGGTGCACGCAAAACAATTACACGCGGTGCGGCCATGCCTCAAATTTTCCTTCCGGCATCACGAATGAATGGTTTCTATCAAAAAACTTATGTCAAAGACCACATTACCGCACGTTAGGCAACTTCGGTAGTGTCGAAATCGAGCGGTTGGTGCCACGCTTGGCGAAGGTCTTCGATCGGTAGGTCGATCAAAATTCGGCTTGTATCGGATTGGGTTTTAGAACCGTTTCCGGTAGGTGGATCCGAATTGGGTTCGACCGAAGTGAGTCGCAAACGTGGTTCCTGGGTAATTTTCCCGATCCGGCAAACGCTGGTCCCATGGAACGCCTGCCGAAATGCCTCGGATTGAAGGGGCGAGACCTCACAGAGGAACCGCGAAGGGGACTCCGAAAATAACAGAATTTCCCAAGGCTCAAGCCGCGCGGACGTGGGAGCCCCCCAGTCGGCGTACATTTTGTCGGTAAATTCGAGTTGAATCCCGTGTCGCCCGGCGAACGCCATCTCAGCAGCGGCCACCGCCAGACCCCCTTCGCTCAAGTCGTGACAGGCACGAACCAGTCCTGCGTGGATGGCAGCATGCATTCCGCGAAATGTGGCCAGCGCGTGTTGCGTATCCACTTGAGGCACGATCCCTCCGGTCCCCTTTCGAAGTTGCGTGTAATGAGCGCCGCCAAAGTGTAGCTTGGTGGTACCTACCAGGTATAACTCGTTGCCAGGTTCCTTGGCGTCCATCGTCACACATCGTTGAACGTCATCGATTTGGCCCACAGCACTGATGAGTAAGGAGGGCGGAATGGTGAGCGTTTGACTTTGTCCATCGGAGTCCTGATAAGTGAATTCATTGTTGAGACTGTCCTTGCCACTGATAAATGGGGTGCCGAAAGCGATGGCCACGTCGTGACACGCCAGGGCTGCTCGAACCAGCGATCCCAGTGTTTCCGGACGTTGCGTGTTCCCCCAACAAAAATTGTCGAGAATGGCGATTCGATCCGGGTCAGCACCAACGGCGACACAGTTCCGTACCGCTTCATCAATTGCGCAGGCGGCCATATGGTAAGGGTCCAGGTCGCCATAGGCAGGATTCATGCCACACGCAATGACAAGCCCCTGACGTGATGCGAGTCGTGGTCGGACCACCGCTGCGTCACTGGGACCGTCGAATCCGACCATCGGTTTGATGACGCTGCCTCCCTGGACCTCGTGGTCATACTGACGAATTATCCAGTGCTTACTGGCGATATTCCAGCTTCCTAAAAGTCCCAAGAGGGCGGCTTCTGCCGGCCGAATCGTCGGTTCGTTCTCACGATTCGTAACGGGGATTGTGTTTAGTTTCAGGCGCTCCGGTGGAATCGATCGATAGGTTGCTTCGCGCACGACCGGCGGACGGCCATCGTGTAAGAACTCCATCGAAAGGTCCGCGACTTGATCCGAATCGTACTTCAGGACTAAACGATGGGTGTCGGTAAATCGGCCGATGATCGTTGCTTCCACTCCTTCGGAACTGGCCAACGCATGGAACTCGTCCCACGTGACGGCAGGTACGGCCAACACCATTCGTTCCTGCGCTTCGGAAATCCAAAGTTCCGTATAACTGAGGCCACTGTACTTGGTGGGGATCTTGTCGAGCCAAACCTCAGCACCCAACTCAGCGCCCATTTCTCCTACGGCACTGGAATACCCTCCTGCGCCACAGTCCGTTACTGCATGAAACAACTTTCGATCTCGGGCGGCAAGTTGGACGTCCATCAACATTTTTTCTGTGATGGCATTGCCAATTTGCACCGATCCACCAGAAATCGTTTCACTTTCACTGGTGAGCTCGATGGAGCTGAAAGTGGCTCCGTGAATGCCGTCCCGCCCCGTCTTTCCGCCCAAGGAAACGATCCAGTCACCGGTCATCGGTTGTTTGGGGACGGCAGTTCGCGGTAGCAAACCGACTGATCCACAATAGACCAAGGGATTTGCCAGGTACCTTGGATCGAAGTAGACAGCTCCGTTTACGGTAGGAATTCCCATGCGGTTGCCATAGTCACGCACTCCCGCCACGACTCCCCGCATGACTCGCCGTGGATGCAATACTCCGGCCGGGATGTCCGCTTGTCGCATGTTGGGAGGAGCGAAGCAAAATACATCGGTGCTGGCGATCGGTTTCGCGCCGAGTCCCGTGCCGAGCGTATCGCGCAGCACTCCGCCCATTCCGGTATTCGCGCCGCCATACGGTTCAATTGCCGACGGATGATTGTGAGTTTCAACTTTGAACGTTACGCAATACTCGTCGTCAAATTCGATGATCCCCGCGTTGTCCTTAAAAACACTGACGCACCAATCAGCAGTTCCTGGGCGGGAGCGGATTTGCTGCGTGGCGGCGAAGATTGTCTCTTTGAGCATACTTTCGAACTGGCGTGTTCCATTTTCGTCGGTGTAACGGATGCGGCCGCCCAGGGTCTTGTGGCTGCAATGCTCGCTCCACGTTTGGGCTATCGTTTCCAGTTCGACGTCGGTAGGATCGCGGTCAAGCTCGCAAAAATGTTGGCGGATCGTTTGCATTTCAATCAGGGACAACGACAATTGCCCCTCGCGACTGAGGTGTACGAGTTGATCGTCGCTGGTCGACGCCCGCAGGGGTATTTCGATGCGTTGAAATCGATAGGATACGCCCGAGTCCAAACGGTCGAGTTGTAGCGGCCCATGAACCGCTTGTTCAATCGAAGCGTTAAACAGCAGTCGCGCTGCAAGTCGCTCCCTTTGCTCAGCCGAAAGCTTGCCCACCCAATAGCGACGAAACGTTCGCATCGTCGCCACGTCGAGTCCACGATGACACAGAGCCTGCTCCGTCGATTGCGCCACCGGATCCATGACCCCCGGCAGCGGAATCACGTACACCATCGCTGCGTCTTGCCACGGGGGCGCTTGCCAAACGGTACTCCCAACAGCGTCGATTTGCACCTCTTCGGTCAGCGGATCAACTAGCAATGGACAGACCGTTGTCCGAAGGTCGTCAATTGATACATTCCCCTCCAATAAGAACCCCCTGCGCGTGGCAATCCGGAGGGAATCCTCGATTCCCATTTCGCGAGCCTCGGTCGCAATGCGTTCTGCTTCTCGGTCAAGCTGACCCGCAAGCGTTCGGATTTCAATCTGCCACAGAGTCACGACGTTCCCTTCCTTCGTTCAAAAGACGTTCCCAAATGGTAGGATCGTTGTGTAATAATGCCTGGTTCAGCTCTTGCAGACGCTGTTGGATCGCTTCGAGCGTGAACTGTAGATTTTCTCGATTGCTGGCCACGATTTGACTCCACAACGAAGTGTCTCCTCCGGCAATGCGCGTCGTATCTCGCCAACCACTGGCAGCGAGTGGCAGATGCTCAATCGGCGTGACCGCCGCCAGGGCTGCCGCGACGACATGTGGCAAATGGCTGACCCAGGCCAATGCCCGATCGTGTTCATCCGCCGTCATTACGTGCACACGTGCACCCAATTCGGTCCACAGGCTCGTAACTTCGTCCGTGGCATGAGCGGGAGTCGCTGTTTCCGGAGTGACGACGACCGTTCGTCCCTGCAGTAGATTGGCATCGGCGTGTTCCGGACCCGTCTTGTCACTTCCTGCCAGCGGATGACTGCCGATAAACTGCGCCGGTCCCCCAGGCCATCCAGCTGCAATCGACTGCAGGATCTCAACTTTCGTGCTGCCGACATCGGTAATTACCACTCGATCGTTCGCTCGCCGGGCAAATTCCAGCACGATTCGGGCCACCGTTCCCACAGGAGTACAGACGATTACCAGATCAGGTAACTCCCGCTCGTGGTCCCATTCGGTGGCGAACTCGGTAATAGCCCCCAGGTCACGTGCCCGTCGTAAACTCGTTTCGTTCCGCCCGATGCCAATCACGCGAGTCGTAAGTTGTCGGCGCAAAAGCCCTAACCCGATCGACCCGCCCAGGAGTCCCACCCCGACAATCGCGACGCTGTTCCAACTCTTCATGGCGCTGTCCGTCGGTTCTCGTCGGTTCATCGTCTGTCCCCGAGCGATTCTAAAGGCATGGCTTGTCTGCCACAACGCGGCTACGATAATCAGGATAAGGCTGTGGTGAAAAAATTTGCTTGAATCGTACTGCCTCGGGACTGCTGATGGGCCTACATCTATCCACCGAAAAAATTAGCTTACGTGCGTTGTCCGTCGTGAGCCGCCGCATGGGAATGGCGCTCCGCGCGGGTTTGGACATTCGCCGGGTTTGTGAACAGGAGTTCTCTTACGCTCAGGGGACCTACAATCGGGTTATGGGGAATGTCCACGATCGACTGCAGCAAGGGACGTCGTTTGGGGAGTCGGTGCAGGCGCAAGGGCGTTATTTTCCGGCCTTGTTTCGGACGATGGCCCGGGTCGGGGAACGAAGCGGGAAATTGCCGGAAGTGCTGATCAAACTGGCTGACCACTACGATCGGTTAGTGAAGCTACGGTCGATCTATCTGATGGGGATTCTCTGGCCAGCGTTCAACCTGGTGGCGGCCATCTTCATCGTGGGCGTTTTGATTTGGGCCATGCAGCCGCTCAGCCAAATGGTTGGCCAGGATGTCGATATTTTGGGTTTCGGTTTGGTCGGGACCCGAGGGCTCCTGATCTACATCGGGCTATTGAGCGTGATCGTTTTCGCCTTCGTGGTGGCCTGGAAATTTGCCACGGGTGAAGGAGCGTTTGGGCAACAGGTACAGCGGTTGGCGCTGCGAGTTCCCTTGCTGGGTCAGGCCATCATCGCCCAAATCATGGCCCATATGACTTGGTCGATGGCGATGATTGCCGACTCGGATATGGCGTCGCGAACCATCGCAAAAACCACGTTGGAGACCACGGGCAATGTTTATTACCAAGGCTTTGCCCAGCAGATTGACGACCGTCTGCGACAGGGTAAAGAGTTGCACGAAGCATTTCGGGAAACACAAGGTTTTCCGGACGATTTTGTGCAGGTGTTGCAGACCGGTGAATTGACCGGAACGTTGGTTGAATCGCTGAAGCATCTTTCTCGGGGCTACGAGGATCGAGCCAAATCGGCTTGGGCGGTCGTAGCGGTCGCAGCAGCAGTGGCTACCTGGCTTGCCGTGGCTGGGCTGTTGATTTTCATGATTTTCCGTATCTTCGTCGTTTCCTACTTGGGAACCATTAACGAGTTAATACCGAAATAAGCAAAGGGTGGCCGGATGATCGACGAGAAAGCTGCGGCAGGATCTGTCGGAGATGCCGCGACGCCTGGGGTGGACGACCGTTGGGCGTTGGAGGTCCGGAATGTCTCGCATTGGTACGGCGAGAAGAAAATATTGAATCAGGTATCGTTGCAGATTTCTCCCGGTCAGATGGTGGCTTTAGTGGGACCCAGCGGCTGCGGTAAGTCGACCTTGCTTCGCGCTATTCTTGGGACACACCCACCACGGCAGGGAGAAATCTGGACCAATGGACATCGTGTCTTACGGCCCCACCGCGATGTGGGGATCGTGTATCAGCACTACGGTCTCTACGACTTCCTCACAGCACTCGACAATGTTGCATTTGGATTGATGTTGGACGAGACATCGCTTCCGTTTCGTGCTTTTATGTACCCTCGGTGGCGATCGATACGCAAGGTCCACCGCGAGCTTGCCTACGCTATGTTGGAAAAGGTGGGACTGACTGCCGCGGCTCAGCAGTACCCCCACCAGATGTCGGGCGGAATGCGGCAGCGAGTTGCTGTGGCGCAGAGCTTAGTGATGAAGCCACAGATACTACTACTCGACGAGCCCTTTGGCGCATTAGATGAATCGACCCGCGAAGACTTGCAGGTCATGCTGTTGCATCTGTACCAGGAGAACCTCGCCGCTAAACGCGCTGGCGAACGGCCCCCTTACACCGTGCTCATCGTGACGCACGAACTTAACGAGGCCATTTATGTGGGCGACCGTGTGGTTGGACTTTCACAGTACCACCTTGACGGGAAGAATGGTGCGACCGTGGTTTACGATCGGCCAGCTCCCATTGAAGGACCAAATGACCCCCGCGACTTCGAGAGCTTTCATGAACAGAAAGAGGAACTGCGGCGAGTTGTCTTCGATCCTGCCGTGTCGCAGCCCGCAAGCGACTTCGTGACCTTCTGGAAGGACCACGCACACGCGGCCGTGACACCCGGCGCAGTTTACCCGCCTCCGGAGAATGTGGCGTTGCCCAATTCGCCGCGGAGCCCCCAATAATTTTGGCGAAACTAGGCTAATTCTCCGCTCTGACTGTCGGTCGGAGCTTCGCTGAACCCGCTCCCTCGTGTTATACTGCGATTCCCACCTCGTGCTTTCGAAAGGCAGTTATGACCCAGTCCCTTTTTTCTCGTACGTACTTCATCCGAAGTATGAAGACTTTCTTGTTCCTGCTGATACCGATTGCAGCAGAAGCGGCCGATTGGCCGCACTGGCGCGGTCCCGAACAAAATGGCGTTTCCAGGGAGAAAAACCTACCCGATCACTGGACACTCAAAGGCGAAAATTTGGTATGGCGCAAAACTGAATTTGCTACTCGCTCGACCCCGATTGTGATGGATGGTCGCGTCTACGTGATCTGTCGCGCGTTTCCCGAAACGACGCAAGAAGGCGAAAAGGTTGCCTGCATTCATGCGGAAACCGGAGAGCTGTTATGGGAAGCTGTCAATAACGTCTTTTTGTCAGACGCGCCGGCCGAACGCGTGGGATGGTCCAGTGCCGTGGGTGATCCCGCGACTGGACACGTCTACTCGCTCGGTTTGGGCTGCCTTTTCCAATGTTTGAATGCGAAGACGGGCCAGCAAGTTTGGTCGCATTCGATGAGCGAAGAGTATGGGATGTTGTCCACCTATGGGGGACGTACGAACCTGCCGATCGTCTTCGAAGACCTAGTCATTATTAGCGGAGTTATGACCGGTTGGGGTGACTATGCCGTCCCCGCACATCGCCTGGTCGCTTTCGACAAGCTTACGGGCGTACCCGTCTGGATTGCTAGTACACGCGTCCGCCCCGAGGATACGACGTATAGCACTCCGTTCATCACAACACTGAATGGGCAGGCTGCCATGGTATTTGGCGCTTCCGATGGTTCCGTCTATGCGCTACAGCCACGTACCGGTCAGGTGATCTGGAAGTACGATGCGTCGCCGCGCGGCATCAATACGATGCCGCTTGTGCATGACTCGATGATCTTTTGCGGACATAGTGAGCAGAATTCATCCGACACGACAATTCTTGGGGCGATGTTTGCCTTTGACGGACGTACGCAAGGAAATATTGCCGAAAAGTCCCTCACCTGGAAAATACCGGCTAGGACCGTTGGACGTTGCCAGCCGATGTGGATCGATGGACGCATTTATGCCGTCGACGATGGCGGCACGCTCTGGATCGTCGACGCAAAGACCGGAAAAGAAATCGCCAAGAAAAAGCTCGGTCGGATCATGTTTGGCAGTATGGTCTACGGAGATGGGAAAATATTCGTGGGGGAAGCAACTGGCCGGTGGTATGTACTGCGTCCAACGGAACAAGGAGTCGACGTTGTTCATCAATTGCGATTGAACTCAGAGGAGATTCTTGGTTCCCCCACCATCGCCAATGGAAGGATTTACCTCCCCACGAATGTTGCGCTCTACTGCATCGGCAACAAGAGCCCGATCGTGGAGCACACCGACTCGCCCAAGTCTCTGCCGGAATCACCTGTTCGGAACGATCAGAAAATTACACAACTTCAATTGGTTCCGGTGGAATTGTTGGTGAAGTCTTCGGAAAAACAAAAACTCACGGTCCGTGGCTTTAACGCTCTTGGACAGTACGTTCAAGATGTCAAAGCGGAGTTGTCGGTCGATGGAGCGGGGACCGTCGATCAAGCGGGTATTTTTCATGCACCGGCTGAGACCGTGGCGAGTGTTGCGAAGATTACTGCTAGTGCTGGTGGCTTGGCTTGCTCGAATCGAGTGAGAATCGTTCCGCCTCTTCCTTGGAAATTCGACTTTTCCAACAATCAGGTACCAGCGACCTGGATTGGCGCATCCTACCGTCACCAGCCCAAGCTACTGGAGAAAGAGCCAGTACTGGTGAAGATCAGTACCATTCCCAAGGGGACACGCAGCCAAAGTTGGATGGGAAGCAGCAGCATGTCGGGCTATACGGTGCAGGCCGACGTGATGGCGACCGATCGTGCTGGACAACTGCCAGACATGGGCGTGATCAACCAACGTTACACTTTAGCCATGTTGGCGTCGCAAGAACTGCAACTCCGTTCCTGGACCTCACGTTTGCAATTGCGTTTCGCGGAAACGGTACCCTTTGTCTGGAAGTCGGGGACGTGGTATCGCATGAAGTTGCGCGCTGAAAACGTGTCGGAGGGTGTGCAATTGTCAGGAAAGGTCTGGCCTCGGGAGGGAGCAGAACCATCGATGTGGATGATCCAAGCGACAGACAAAACGCCCAATGTGACGGGGAGTCCTGGCCTGTTTGGCAATGCTACCGATGCAGAATTCTACGTTGACAATGTGGAAGTAACTCCGAATCCGTAACGTCTCGTTTGCCACGGCGCGTCGGTTTCACGGCGCGTCAGTGTCACCGCAACTGAACTTCAATTATCAAATTATCTGCTGAGGACTGTTTCATGGAATTGCGCCGTTTTCTTTTGGGATATCGTCCGTTTATTTTTATGGTATTGCTGGCGGGTCACTTGGGCGAAAGACCCACTGGAGCTGCTGAGCCGCCGTCCGCTGTGGAACAATCGCTGAAGTTCATCGAAGGGCTTCAGGTTCGCCCAGGGGATTGGCCTCAGTGGGGCGGTTCGCCACTCCGCAATAACGTCTCCTTTGGAAAGGATATTCCCACAGGATGGGACGTTGAAGCGGGTGAGAATATTCGTTGGTCAGTCCCTTTGGGTTCGGAAACCTACGGTAATCCTGTGGTAGCCAATGGCAAGGTCTACGTGGGGACCAACAACGGTGGTGCCTATATCGAACGTTATCCGAACAAGGTTGATTTGGGTGTCCTCTTATGTATTGACCAGGAGTCGGGGCGATTTCTGTGGCAGCACTCGAACGAAAAACTTTCCACGGGGCGGGTGCACGATTGGCCACATCAAGGAGTTTGCGCAGCCCCCTTGGTCGATGGCGACCGATTGTGGTACGTCACGAATCGCGGCGAGGTTCTTTGTTTGGATACGGAAGGCTTTCGCGATGGAGAGAACGATGGACCGGTTGCCGACGAAGCCAACGCGACCGAGACCGAGGCCGATGTTGTTTGGAAATTGAATATGATGAAGGAACTTAACGTTTCTCAGCACAATATGTGTAGCTGTTCCTTAACGGCGCTGGGCGATCATTTGTTTATTTGCACCGGAAACGGCGTCGACGAGAGTCATATTACAATTCCGGAAACAAGAGCTCCTAGTTTTATTTGTGTTGATCGTCGAGACGGTAAAGTGCTCTGGACCGATAATTCGCCCGGCGAAAACATCTTGCACGGTCAATGGTCGTCGCCTGCGCTGGCGAAATTGGGGGGCGTGCAGCAAGTTATTTTCGGTGGGGGAGATGGTTGGTTGTATTCGTTTGACGCCGCCGGTGAGAATGGTAAGTCGAAACTGCTTTGGAAGTTTGATTGCAACCCCAAGGATTCGCTGTATGTATTGGGTGGATTGGCCACTCGCAATCATATCATTGCCACACCCGTGATCTACGACGATCTCGTGTATGTAGCGGTAGGTGAGGATCCCGAACACGGAGAAGGTCCAGGACATCTTTGGTGTATTGATCCAACGAAACGTGGAGACGTCAGCCCTACAATCGTGTACAACGCCAAAGATCCGAAGCAGCCAGTCCCCCACAAGCGATTACAAGCTTTAGTTGCGAAAGACGGTGACTTGGAACGGGACAATAAGAACTCAGCCGCCGTCTGGCACTATGTCGGCAGCGATCCAAACGAATTTGAAACGACCATGCATCGTAGCTGTGGAACCGTAGCGATCGACAAGGGATTGTTGTTTATTGCTGATTTCAGTGGGTTGTTTCATTGCCTGGATGCGAAATCGGGAAAGGCCCATTGGACGCACGATATGTTGGCCGCGTCCTGGGCGTCACCCCTGATCGTCGAAGGCAAAGTATACATTGGCGACGAAGACGGCGACATTTCCATTTTTAAACTTGCCGCTGACAAAGACCTGTTGGCAGAGATCAATATGGGAAGTGCCGTCTATACCACACCCGTTGTCGCCGGGAACACCCTGTTTATCGCCAATCGCAATCGATTGTATTCGATTCAAGATGGCGAGTCGGCCGATGTGCCTGCAAAGGAATAGACACGGTTTTGGCAATTAACTTTAACTTCGGACCAAATCTTAAAGAGGCAGGGGCGCATTAATGCGGGAAAAGCATGCATTTACCACGGTTACCTGGCTAATCTGTGCCATTGCATCGATCGGATTCGCATTCGATATCTACGAACTGTTGATGCTCCCATTGATCATCAGGCCCGCTCTGGCTGCCTTGGGAGGCGTAGGCGAAAACGGTGCTCCGTTGTTGGTCCCCGGTTCACCGGCTTATAACGCTTGGGCGCGCACGTTGTTTTTTGTGCCTGCAATTGCTGGTGGATTGTTTGGTCTGTTGGGTGGATATCTTACCGATCGGCTCGGGCGGCGAAGTGTTCTGACATGGAGCATCTTGCTCTATGCATTTGCGGCCGGCGCTGCAGGGTGCAGTACGAACCTTTACCAGCTTCTTTTCTTCCGTTGTTTGGTCTTTATCGGCGTATGTGTCGAGTTTGTGGCGGCCGTGGCTTGGCTCGCAGAATTGTTTGAAGACGGCGAGCAACGAGAGAAGGTTCTCGGATACACGCAGGCTTTTTCGTCCGTTGGTGGACTGCTGGTTGGATTTGCCAACGTGTTGGCGGCGCAGTGGGCCAATTACCTACCCGCGATCCAGGGCGGACACGAAGCTTGGCGCTATACTCTCATTTCGGGTGTGATTCCAGCGCTCCCTTTGATCATCATTCGCCCATTTCTGCCGGAATCGCCCCAATGGCAGAAAAAACGTGAGTCGGGGTCGCTCAAGCGGCCCAGTATCGCCGCCCTTTTTAGTCCGCAACTTGCGCGCACCACCATGATGACGACCTTGATTTTTGGAGCGAGCTATGGAATGGCGTTTGGCGCGATTCAACAACTGCCTCAGATTCTTTCGGGCCACGCTCAGATCAAGGCGGAAGCAAAAGCGGCTGCCGATCTTGTCGTGTCTGTCGCAGAAAAGAACCAGTCTGCTCTGCCTCCAGAAGCGAAATTGAAACAGATCGCGCGTAACGCGAGTGATGAAGCCGTGGCAAAAGTAACGATCTTGCAAGAGATCGGCGGTCTTTGCGGAAGATTCTTGCTGGCGTTTTTGGCGGTCAAGATCGTCAGCCGACGTGCTCTCTTGCGACTGTTTCAAATTCCGTCACTCCTCATCGTACCGGCGTTCTTTTGGTGGATTAGCCGCTCGCTGGGCGACGAGGGCTCCCTGACCATGATCAAAATGGGAGCGTTTGTGGTCGGGTTGATCGTAGTAGGGCAATTTAGTTTCTGGGGAAACTATATTCCGCGAGTTTTTCCTCTTCATTTGCGCGGGACGGGCGAAAGTTTTGCCGCGAATATTGGCGGACGCATCTTGGGTACGGCGGCTGCTTGGTTCACGTTGACGTTTGCCGCTGCCACTCCGCCGAATCCCGCGAAAATTGCGCTGGTCGGCGCCGCAGTTGCCGGAGTCTATTGTTTGGTGGGAGTTGTACTGACAGCGTGGTTGACCGAACCAACGGACGAAGGGCTACCAGACTGATCCAGACCGAGCGCCGTGGGTGATCGTGGCTCCGGATCGACTAAGAAGCTTTGCGCAGCTCGACATCGCGGTTGAGCTTATTGTGAAGTGTTCGGGACGTGACTCCCAAATGACGGGCGGCGGCCGTCTTATTCCCGGCATGTTTGCGCAAGGCGTGTCGAATCGCACGACGCTCCATTTCTGCCAGGCTTAAGTCTCGAAAATCTCCCAATTCGGCCGGTCGATCGCTAAGTTCTCTCGTCGCGATGTCGCCTACCTGCAAGACTCCTGTCTTACACAGAATGCAAGCGCGATGGATTACATTGCGCAGTTCGCGGATGTTGCCGGGCCAATGGTATTCCATCAACGTTTCCAAAACCTGAGGTGCGACCCCTTGGACGTCCGAGACACTCTCATGTCGATACTGCCGCACGAAGAAATCGACGAGCGGCGGAATATCTTCAGGACGTTCTCGTAACGGTGGCAAGTGAATGTGAAGAACGTTGATTCGGTAAAAAAGATCTGCGCGAAATCGCTTTCGGTCGATCTCAACTCGCAGGTCGCGGTTGGTGGCCGCCAGGACTCGCACGTCGACATGTTGTCGCTGATCACTGCCTAGCCGTTGGATTTCGCCAGCTTCGAGGACTCGTAGGAGTTTTGCTTGGAGTCCCCGCGACATCTCGCTGATTTCGTCGAGAAAAAGTGTTCCGTGTTGCGCCGCTTCAAAGCTACCGAGCCGTGTGCGATCAGCGCCCGTAAAGGCCCCTTCAACATGTCCAAATAGCTCGCTTTCCGCCAATTGGTCCGGTTTGAGCAGCCTCTTGGCGGCCGCCGTGGCGACTCTTTGGAATGTTGTCTGTGACGCAGATCCGGAGATCGTCTTGTATCGAGGGTGCGTTGTTCTGGTGGTAGTCTTTTTTACCGTGATGGCTGCCCAAGCGTTCGCACGTGTCACCGCCGACAGCCTGACACGGTCGCAGCAGTTGGCTGCGGCTCGACACAAAGGTGAGGCAAACTAAGGCTGTAAAAATTTCCGGTTTCCCTTCTGCCTGGTTATGACCTACTTTTCTGCCTCTTCAGAAGAATTCGTGGGTAAATTTCCTTTCGGGTAGTGCTCCGAGGTTGTGATACAGGGCGA
>JAQCHP010000224.1 GCA_027619595.1 Planctomycetota bacterium | reverse complement strand
TACGCCGGAGAAGGGCATCAATTTCGCTTGCTTCAAAACGCTGACGAATATGTGGAAGGGACAATTGACGGAGGCACCGAAGGGGGAATGACGATCGATATCCCCTTGTTTTCATCGCGGTCCTATTCGCACGTCGCACGCGTGACAGGACCCGATTTGAAGATCGACGGATTGGCAATGAATCGGTCTGCAGAGGGTACCGTTGAGGATGGGAAGTGTTCTCTCCATGGACTAGACGCTTCCGCCGAAATTAGCGGAATCGCCCTAACTGGTGACAAGGTTTTCCAAATATCGGCCGATGTGCAGAATCCAGGCGTCCTGTCCCTGTCTTTTCTTTCGAATCTTCGCAATTACCTGGAGAGCGAACAACGTCAATATCGGCCATACAGTCAGAAGTCGAACGAAGATGCCGAAAATCAACTGACGTCGCTGTTGCCGATGGTGGTCACCGAGTCATTGAACGTGCGAAACCTGGACGCAGTGGAAGAATACGCACTGCCAAAGAATGAGCTGCGACTGTTTATTGTTACGAAAGCGCCAGAGAGCTGGCGGATTACCAATCCACGTTTTCCCCTGCAAAGACAGCTCGTCGCCTATGAGCTGCGCGCCGAAATTCCGTAAGGAGAGTACATGTCCGACGCTCCCGTGATTGAAATTGCCAACGTCAGCCATACGTTCCGTGACCGGCGCGCACTGTCCAATATTGCGTTTTGTGTGCTACCAGGTCAACTTCATGGATTTGTCGGGCCGAACGGCGCGGGTAAGACGACGACCCTCAAGCTCGTGTGTACCTTACTTGCGCCGCAGACAGGCACCGTCCGTGTGTTCGGCCAAGATGCCGTAGCCGATGTCCGGGCCGTTCGTAAGCGTTTAGGCTACATGCCCGATACCGACAAATGACAGTATTTGAGTACCTCGACTTTTTCGCCGCCGCATACGGCATCCGATCTCGGGCTCGTGATCGCGTGATCAAGGATGTTTTGGAACTCACCGATATGACGATGCGCAGTGGGAGTCTGATCCAAGGCTTGTCCCGCGGTATGCAACAGCGAGTAAGCTTGGCACGCGTCCTGGTCAACGATCCCGATCTGTTGTTGCTCGATGAACCCGCTTCGGGGCTCGATCCTCGGGCTCGCATCGAACTTATGGATATTTTGCGTGCCTTACAAGCCATGGGGAAGACGATCTTCATCTCGTCGCACATCCTAAGCGAACTCGCCGAGCTCTGTGACAGTGTAACGATTATCGATCGCGGCGCGATCAAATATTCTGGCGCGATGGATTCGCTCTTGGAAGATCGCCGACCACTTGTGACCTACCTGGTACGCTTGGCCGCTCCACCCGAACATGCCGCAACAGTTCTCCAGGCCATTCCCGGCGTGTCCAACGTCGAACCTGTCCCAGGTAAGCCAGAATTTCAAGTCACCATGGAACGTACCGACACTCATGCGGGCGGGTTGTTGCGGGGGATGTTGGCGCAAGAGCTAATTGTCGTCGCGTGCACACCATCACAGCGACACCTGAATCAGGCATTTATGGACCTCACCGAAGGGGGAGTTTCCTAATGGTTCAAGGTGTCAGCGCGTTGATGGATCGTTGTTTACGGGTGGATAATCGGTCACTCTACGTGCATGGGTTTCGTTGCGCCTTTTTGCTGTTCGCCTACCTGATTCTCTTGATGTTTTCGTTTCAGGCTGGATTCATGGACGCGGCCGGATTGGGCATGTTTTCGAGTCTGAGCTATCTCAATCTCTTGTTTATCTTGGGCGCCAACCTTGGATTGTTTTGTGGCGCGATCACGGAAGAAAAGGAAGAAATGACGCTCGGTTTGCTGAAAATGGCGGGGATTCATCCCGTGGCGCTGCTGTTGGGAAAATGCATTCCACGTCTCGTCACCGCAATGACGCTGTTGTTGGCAGAATTGCCGTTTGTAATGCTGTGCGTAACGCTCGGAGGCGTGTCGCTAATGCAGATCATTGCGTCATTCACCTGTTTGGTCAGCTTCTTGCTGTTAAACGCTGGAATTGGAATGTTTTGTTCGGTCGTGGCGAACCGCACTTCTGCAGCTGCGATCCTGGCCATCGTCATTCTGTGCACCTATTGGTTTGGACCGTTTCTCGTCGGTGGATTCGCTGAGGTGCTTGGCGACTATGGTTGGCTCAATCCCAATGGAGTGGTGGTGGCGTCTGTAAAGGGTTGCTGTGCCGCATTGATAGGAACAAATGCCTTTGTGAGAATGAATGGCATTTTATTTACCGGTGGCGACCGCACGCTGCTGAACCTGCAAACGATCTCAAATGCAATCGGTGGATTGGTTTTTTTGGATTGGCCTGGATGGCGTTTGCGCGGTGTACGCAGTTGGAAGTAGCGACGGCGCCGGAACGCAAGATGGCAACGCTGACTGTGCCAGGCAATGGTCGGCGACGATTCCGCTTTCGGGGACCGGGTCGAGTGTGGGATTCCGCGATTATGTGGAAGGATTTCCACTTTACTTCTGGAGGACGATTGGCCCTGTGGGGGTTAACGGCGCTTTATCTGGGTGCAGCCATCGCTGCGGGAGGAAGTACCATCTATTTCGGTGCAAACGGATTGGGAATGGGATCGATTAGTTGGGAGACGGTGGCCGGAACGTTGATGACGATCACTTGCATCGTCGGGGTATTGCAAGCTAGTTTTCTCTCGGTGCGCATCTTCGCTGACGAAGTGCAACAACAAACGCTGTCGGCGCTTGTCATGCTACCGCAACCACTAGGACGGACGCTGTTGAGCAAAATGTGTGGGTCAGCGATTCCTTTGCTGCCGGCCGTGGGTCTGTTCCTGATCGGCTTGGTGATATATCTCGGGTGCCGTTTAAATGGGTCGTTACCTGAGCTAAGGATGGCTGTTGCGGGATTTTTTGTTTATCTCGCGCGATTCGTCGGATTCCTGCACCTTACGGCCTGGCTGAGCCTATACATCAAATGGGGAGCGCTCCCGATGGGGTTTGTAGCCTACATCATGATATCGGTAATAGAACAGATGCTGATCGGGATGTTTTTCTTTGGACGGTTTGGTGGTGGAATGGCATGGATCTACTTTTACTGGCTGATCAGCGCGTCAACGTGGATAGTCGGCACGTTGGTCTTGCAACGACTCATACTACGCAAGATTCGGTCCTTAGCGGCGCACTCGTGATTGGTCAGTGTCGCTTTTCGCTCCGCGAAAAGAAGTACTTTCGCGGAGCGAAAGGCGACACTACGATCCTTTCGCGGAGCGAAAGGCGACAATGAAGGCAGGCATGATTTACGCAAGTCGTTAGAATCAAGGGGCAGCGTCGGCCATGGAATCACTAGCAAGGTTGTTTGCATTGACGAATCGTTCCATGCGCGTGGACGATCGGTCCCTCCGCACACACCTTTTTCGCCTTTTTCTGTTGGGTTTTACCTACTACATGTTGGTGATGGCGCACCAGATGTCGCAGTACAACGATGCCCCCGGCCTACAACTGTTTGTTAGTCTTTGCTTCGTTGATTTTTTCTTTATTCTCTTGGCGTCGGTCGGGCTATTCGCCAGCGCCATAAGCGAAGAGAAAGAAGAAATGACGCTCGGTCTCCTGAAGATGGCCGGGGTCAATGGAGTCACATTATTGTGCGGAAAATTCCTGCCCCGCTTTCTGCTGGCGATCGTGTTGCTGCTGTCGCAAATACCCTTTGTGATGTTGGCCATCACGCTCGGGGGGGTCTCCTGGCCGCAGATTGTGGGTGCCTACGTCGCATTGCTCGCGTTCTTATGGTTGCGGCCAACTTGGGGCTCTTGGCATCCGTTGTATGCGGCAGCTCGCAACGTGCATCCTTCTTCGCGACGAGCCTCTTGGCAATCTATTTCATCGGTCCGTCACTCTTGCGACTGATGACGGAAGGTTTGGCAGATTCACAATGGATTGCGCGTGACGGAGCATTTTTTTCTATAACGGAATCGTTTCAATGGTTTATGTACCGAACCACGGCCTTTTTCCAGTTGAGCCAACTCGCGACTACGGGCGGTATGCGTTCGCTCGTCAACCTACAGACCGTTAGTAATGCGTTGGTAGGCGCGGTTCTATGGATCCTGGCCTGGGCCGCGTTCGATCCCTGTACTCGCAACGAGAAGGCGATAGCGCCGATGCGTCCGTTGTCAATTACTTGGTTCCGCCGCCGTGGTACGAATCTATTCGCGCCAGGCAGAGTCTGGCGGAATGCGATTAGTTGGAAAGATTTTCACTTTCACGCCGGAGGACGCGGCATAATCGTGGGCCAGTGCGTCCTGTTTTTGGTCGTGTTTGCTGCGGTATGTGGATTTCAACGGTATTTCGACCACGAGATTGCATGGGGGGAAAATGGTTGGGGTCTGATGGTCGCAAGCCTCGGCATGGCTGGGATCCTCGGCGCGTCGCTCGCTACACGCCTGTTTGCCGAAGAGGTAAAATGGCAAACCCTAACGAATCTCGTCTTGATCCCCCAAGGGATCGCCTCGATCGTTTGGTCGAAATTTTGTGGGGCCGTGCTTACGCTGATTCCCAGCGTCTTGTTCTTTGCCGCGGGGATGGCAATGGTTGTTTGCGAGCGCGACCCACAGTCGTGGAGCATCTTGAACGAATTCGAGGTCCGCTGGATCGTGTGGTCCGTCTCGCAATATCTGATGCTAATCCACCTGGCGGCGGTATTGAGTCTGTTTGTGAAATGGGGCGCCCTGCCGATCGCCATCGGTGCAATGTGGATCGTGTATATGGTCATCGGTACAACGATGCGGTTCGGAGGAGAAGGGGAATTCTTGGTGATCGGCTATTTGATGGCGGGTTGCGCGATCCCCGTCGCACAGGTGATCTTGGCCGAGCGAATTCGCCATCTGGCGGCCCGTTAGCTACCGCAAATGTTGGTAAGCTGCGACGGCGAGTTCATCACACCGTTCGTTTTCGGGATGGCCGCTGTGTCCGGCGACGCGAAAGTATTGGATGCGGTGTACGCCCAGGAGTTGGTCGAGTTCCCTCCACAATTCTTCGTTCTTGATCGGGCACCATTTCGACCCTTCGCGGCGTCGCCAGCCATTTTTTTTCCATTTGGGCATCCACTCCTCGATCCCCTTTCCCACATACACGCTGTCGGTGTACAGATTGACGCGGCACGGTCTCTTGAGCGCTTGCAGGCCGCGAATGACGGCCAATAGCTCCATGCGATTGTTGGTCGTATCGGGTTGTGCTCCCGATTCCTCCATCTCCTTGCCAGTCTTGAGATGACGGAGTACGAAGGCCCAGCCTCCCGGACCTGGATTGCCACTGCAACCACCGTCTGTGAAAAGATGTACGTCCGCTGCCGACTCATTTTTCTCGTTCATGCGGAGAAGTGTACTAGACGACAGTCACCGTGGACAGTCGACTTCGACAGAGGTGATGTCGGGCCTCTGAGCAACGCCGTAGCTGATGTATTTTGCGTTAAGAGTGCGGCCCTATTGAAATTGCAAGAACGAAAATGCCACGTTAATTTCTGGGAATATTCGTCGCGCGGTTTTTCATTAGCCCGGAGGGCGGAACATCCCTGCCGGCGGCGTAAGCCGCCGGATAGCAGACACTCAAACCGATGAGCCCGGAGGGCGGCAAATGAATCGCGTTATTCCCAGAGTTACTTGAGATCACACTCAGTGTCATGGTCTGCAAGATTTTGCAAGTACTTATTCCTGAGGTGTGTGTGATTCCAGAAGCCAGCAACTCGCGGTGCAAGACCTTGTGTCGCCCTGCGGGCAACGCCGTAGCTGATTTATTTAGCGTACGAAAAGATCGGGCCTGAGCCAGATTGGTAAAGTGAG
>JAQCHP010000047.1 GCA_027619595.1 Planctomycetota bacterium | reverse complement strand
CGTTTCATTCGGTTTGAGTATGTTCACTCGCTCGCGCGTCGTGCTAGTGAAGAGCCCCCGGCATTTTCGCGATCGGTGAGAGGGTAAGAGAGGCGGCAGTGTCTAGCTCAACGGGTAAGTCCCACTGTGGCAACGAATCGAGCATATTATCCCGCTCGCTGCGGAGAAACTTTTTTGATCTTGGTGTCGATATTGAACGCGGTCGCCTTCGACTTGCCATTAAACGAATGCACAGATATTTGTGCCCGGGGGACATCCGGCCAGAAGGACCATCTCGTAAAGCCTTACAGGACAGTCCGTTACGCGAAGATATGCGAGGCAGTGCGACGCATGACGTGAGTGGCCGGAGCGGGACTCGAACCCGCACAGGAGTAACCCCCCGGGGGATTTTAAGTCCCCTGCGTCTGCCATTCCGCCATCCGGCCAGGATGGTGCGGGTGTATGGTAATTGATCGAGCCGCCGCCGCAAACAGCACTCAGTCTTCTGCACGACTACCATCGCCACACATCATCACAATCCGTGGTTCAAACGTCCCCACGATATCGACCAAGTCCCGTTGCGCGGCCATCACTTCTCGAATGTCCTTGTACGCACCCGGCACTTCATCCAGTCCACCGGCCAATAAACGTACATTCTTTTTGGCCAGATGTTCGTGCCAGGGCTTCCAGCGAAATTCGTTCTTGGCGGCCGTGCGTGACATCCGTCGCCCAGCGCCATGCGACGCGGAATTAAGACTGGCAACGTTGCCGCGACCACGCACAAGATAGGCCGGGTCCGCCATACTCCCCGGAATCACACCTAACACTCCCATGCCCGCCGGAGTGGCGCCTTTGCGATGTACTACCACCGTTTTCCCCTGGTATTCTTCTTGCCAAGCGAAATTATGGTGGTTTTCAATCGTGCTCAAGGCAGCGGCTCCGGCCAGACGCGTTACGTTCCGGTGAATTACTTCGTGATTCGCTGCCGCATAACGACCCATCAGATTCATGGCTTGCCAATACTCTTGACCATCTTCGCCGTCCATTGTCAACCACGCCAAGTGCTTCAACCGCTTGTCATTGCGAAACCGCGCCGGGAGCTTGCGCTGGGCGATGTCCGTATATCGCTGGCACACGCGCGCACCGGCTCCGCGACTTCCACTATGGCTTAACAATGCGACATATCGACCCGCCGCAAGCCCTAAGTCGTCCGCTGGCAAGGCTACAATTCCCCACTCCACAAAATGGTTCCCCGAACCGCTCGTTCCCAACTGTTTGCGGGCCGTATCCCGCATCTCCCGCGTAACTGCCGTAACCGTCCAATCTTCATCCAGTACGTCATGATCGAAAGGTCGCTCCCATACCCGACCCGTACCAAATCGCGTCCCTTGCTGAAGCGCTAGGTCAAGCGATTGACAATCGGCGGAATCGTTTTTCACCAGTCGGTCGACCGGTAAATCGGTAATTGTCAGACGCATGCGACAGGCAATATCGACCCCCACCGCATAAGGTACTACCGCATTCTCGCAGGCAAGTACACCACCAATCGGCAATCCGTATCCAACATGCGCGTCGGGCATCAGCGCCGCAGCGTAAGCAATGGGCAACGAACACGCATCACGCATCTGCTGCTTGGATGCCGCATCAATATCCTCCCCCCACTGGCGATAAGGGATTGGCGGCTTGTCGAATTCCATGGCAAAATGATCCACGATCGCCTGCGCAAGTCCCCCTAAAACCGGATCCCCTAGATAGGACTCGGGATTGGCCACGACCTCCGGAATCACTCGCTTCGGTTTCAATTCTCGTAGTAAATGGTCCTCAGCCGCCTGATGAATGCAGGAAATTGCCGCCGGTACACAATCCTCAGGGATCCCTAACGCCATCAGCTGCTTTTTATTCATAACCAAAATTTCCCTCAGGTCGACCGGCCGACGGGTCATTATCCATCTGCCCAAACTTGCAAGATGAATTAGAATATAGACAAGACAGATCCCGTGAACGACGGACAGGTTCACGGAATAAATAAGGGGACGGAACAATCGGACATCGAAGAGGATCTTAATGGCAATTCAGGTTAAGTGTTCGTGTGGTAAGTCGTTTGCCGCGAAGGACGAGTTAAAAGGCAAGAAGGCGAAGTGCCCGGCCTGCAGTCAGGTGTTGGTAATTGGCGCGGTTCCGTCGAACGACCGTACCGGGACCTCGCGGGAGCGCACGGGGACCAGTCCTGCCGCCCCAACCACATCGGGTACCCTCGCCATCGCATGTGCCTGCGGCAAGAAGATTGCTGCGCCGGTAAAATTTGCCGGCAAACAAGTCAAATGCCCAGCTTGTGGCAAGGGACTCGTGGTTCCGGCGATGGCCAGCTCCCCGGGCGACGATCCACATGGCCTTTCCGCCCTTCTCGACGAGATCGGATACGACCAAGAAAAGACCAAAGATAGTTGTCCAGAATGCAATGCAACGTTAGCACCTGAATCCGTAATCTGCGTTTCCTGCGGATTGAATCTGGAAACAGGCAAAACACTCCGCACCAAGAATTATGCAGAACTCGCCAAAAAACGGATCAATCGAACTCGCCTCAAATAGCCCGTAGGATCGCTTCCGTTCAGCGTCGAGCACGTGCATGCTTCAGCGGCAGCCAGGCACCGTTTGCCTGACTGCTCGCGACACACTGCTGGATAAAATTCATTCCGTCCACGCCGTCGTGCACGTTCGGATAAATCGTATTGACTCGATCCATCTTCTTTCCAGTGGCGCGATCAACCATCGCGTCATACGCACTGCGATAGACGTTCGCAAAGGCCTCAAAAAAGGCCTCGGGGTGTCCGCTGGGCAAGCGGCAAGCGGAAGCACCGGAAGCGTTCATGTACGGAGCATTTGGATTCCGCGTATAGATTTGATGCGGCTTGCCATTCTGCCGGAAGGTCATGGCATTGGGTTCTTCTTGCCTCCATTGCAGTGCACCTTTTGTGCCGTCGATTTCAATAAAGAGATCGTTCTCACGTCCGTGACTGATTTGGGAGGCGGTCACGGTCCCTAGTCCGCCGTTTTCGAACCGTATGACTGCCGTACCATAGTCGTCGAGTCGGCGTCCGGGAACGAACGTCTTGAGATGACAACTGATACTCTCTGGGAGTAGTCCGGTCATGTAACGAGCTAGGTTATACGCGTGCGTAGCGATATCCCCAAAACATCCTGCCGCGCCACTGCGCGCCGGATCGGTCCGCCATGCAGCTTGCTTTTGATCCATCGATTCGAGAGGATCCCGCAACCAACCCTGTATGTAGAAAGCCCGAACGGCGTTGATTTCGCCCAGTTCACCGCTCACGATCATCTCGCGTGCCTGCCGAACGAGTGGGTAACCGGTGTAGTTATGCGTTACCGCAAAGACAACGTCGGATTTATCGACAGCGGCCGCCAGTGATTCGGCTTGTGACAAGTCGAAGGTCATTGGCTTGTCACAAATCACGTTGAACCCGGCCTCGACTGCCGCCTTGGCAATTTCGTAATGTGTATGATTGGGAGTTGCGACCGACACAAAGTCAATTCGCTCGCCGACAGGTCGCTTCAATTCCGAGTCCAACATCTCTCGGTAGGAACCGTAGGCTCGTTCGGCAGGAATGTCGTAATCGGGCGCCGACGCCTTAGCACGCGCCGGATCGGACGAAAGGGCCCCCGCCACGAGTGACGCGCGATTGTCTAACACAGCCGCGGTGCAGTGAACCCGTCCGATAAACGCCCCTTGCCCCCCGCCGACCAAGGCCATATTGAGTTTCCGGCCCAGAGCATCGTTCGTAGCCATCCGATAACACCTTCCATCCAAGGAAAAATAAAAAACGTAAGCGACAGGCCGGTTTTAGCAGATTTTGTCCAAAGTGCTACCCCTGGGCCACCCTGAGCAGCGACCAAATTGCGATCGGTCACACGGCCTCTAGCTGGCGACCGGCGTGGCGGCAAACTAGAATTCCGTAGGTATTTGACTCAGCGTTCACTGCAGTTGTTTCCGCACACCAAATTTTCTCCGCACACCAGACGCCCGTGAACCAAATTCCCATGATGAAAGATCTATCCGTGCAAGTCTCACTCAATGGGCTGCCGACCGAAATTCATGGCGGGGAGTCCCTCACGTCATTATTGGCACGTTTGGAATTGCAGCATCGACCGGTGGCAGTGGAAGTCAATGGAGAATTGATTCCGCGGGAGCATCATGCGGAGCATCGCCTTGTGGCGGGCGACGCGGTGGAAATTGTGACGTTGGTCGGCGGAGGCTGAGGTGGTCCGCGCCGAACTGCCCCGTAACTGAAGCCCGACTGCCGTACTAGGCTCGTTTGTTTGCTCTTCAAATTGGAATCTCCATTGACAGCCAATCCTGCTGCTTCGTGTCACGATTCATTTGCCGACGAGCCCCTGCGGCTGGGTGGACACGTGTTTTCCAACCGGTTGATCGTGGGGACGGGGCTCTACGACACAACCGATGTCATGGTGGAGTCCTTAGCGTGTTCGCGCGCGGAGTGTATTACCGTCGCCGTGCGGCGTGAACGATTATACGATCGACAGGGAAAGAACCTGCTCGATGCTTTGGACCTTGACCGTCTAACACTGCTACCCAATACGGCAGGGTGTTATACGGCCGACGAAGCGGTTCGCACGGCCCGCTTAGGCCGTGAAATCTTGCGCGGGCTTAACAACGCTGGCGCCAACTGGGTGAAGTTGGAGGTACTGGGCGACAGTAAGACTCTATTGCCTCATCCACTAGAAACGTTGCGTGCCACGGAACGTTTGGTGGCCGATGGTTTTCAGGTCCTTTGTTACACGAACGACGATCCTGTGATGGCCCGTCAATTAAAGGAAGCCGGTGCCTTGGCAGTCATGCCAGCGGGTAGTCCGATCGGGTCAGGGCAGGGGATCCTCAACGCGAACAGCATCAGTATCTGTCGAGAGTACCTCAAGGAAGGGGATCCCCATTATCCGATGATCGTCGATGCGGGCGTGGGAACCGCTAGTGATGTAGCGATTGCCTTTGAGTTAGGCGCGGATGGGGTCCTGCTCAACACAGCAATTGCACATGCCGCTCATCCACCTACGATGGCAACCGCGATGTATCATGCGGCGATCGCTGGACGGGCCGCCTATCTTGCCGGTCGGATTCCCAAACGACGGTATGCAAACGCCAGCAGTCCCATGCGCGACCTCATCGATTGATTAGCCCGGCCGGCGTGCATGGTCGCCGATCGCTCCGCGATCGCAGCGAAAATGAGTGGCCCAAATGCGGATGGCTCGTGCCAAGCAAGCCAACGTCGGGCGGAAAACATGGTTCGCGGAGCGAACCACGACCATGCCGCGATCGCAGCGAAAATGAGTGGCCCAACTGCGGATGGCTCGTGCCAAGCAAACTAACGTCGGGCGGAAAACATGGTTCGCGGAGCGAACCACGACCATGCCGCGATCACAACTCAAAGCGACATTCCAACTCGCAAAACCTTCTAAAACGATTGATCGTTAGCGGCTACGGTCGGCACTCCCACCAATCTCGAATAAAACACCGCCCACAGCACTGAGACAAAAGGCAACGCAACTAGCAGGCCGACCAGTAGCGCCAGAAACCCTGCTACGACGATACAAGCGCTTACGATCATCAGGATGAATGTGGTAAACCGATGTCCTTTCGTGAGCCGCGTCGCGGCAACTAAGCAATTGAGGGCGCCGGCCCTGCCTTCCAGGATCAGCAACATAAATGGCCAGCAGGCGACTGAAAAGTACGAAAATACCAATAATAGGATCAATATGCCGACGATCAATAAAAGATTCATCTCCATGGCCCCAACAATCGCGGCTGGGATCGCTGATAGGACGAATAGCGCGCCGATAACAAGATAGGCTCCGATGCATGGGAGAATGCGACCGCCGCAGGAAAAAAGTGTGCCGATTCGCACGTCTTCTCCACGCGCCGCACCCAGGGCAATCCGCATCTG
Organism: Planctomycetota bacterium; assembly: GCA_027619595.1. Classification (GTDB taxonomy): domain Bacteria; phylum Planctomycetota; class Planctomycetia; order Pirellulales; family Pirellulaceae; genus JAQCHP01. The sequence continues at coordinate 27,006 of JAQCHP010000047.1, read as the reverse complement.
TCCTAACTGCATCCAAATCTGTAATGGGTAGCTGCCAATCACCACAAGCATTCCGATAATGCCGAGCACAAGTCCATTTTCGCCGGTATCACTAGCGGCGAATTCCAGTAGAGTCCGCCCGAGCATGCTGGGCGGACTGCTAAGCAGGCCTGCCAATAGCATCGCGCCAATCAAAATCCCTGGTGCGCGTCGAAAACTTGCCCACGCGCTCGACAGCATACTTCCCACGTCGGTGTCGCCGGCGGTGGTGAGGTCTGCCGGCCTGATCGACGGATGAATCGACGGTGCCGCATAGGGATTGGCAGGGTCCGCGTGTCGCGGTGAGAAGTCAGAAATCGAGGTGGATTCCCCTCCTGGCCCCAACATCGATCGATCGGTGCGAAGCGTGGACGATCCGGACGCGGGAACAACGACGGGCGACACTGGTCGACTTATTGGGGTCATCGGTTCCGCTGGAATGTCCACAATCGCCTCACACTTCGGACATTTGGCTTTTCTACCTTCGCTGCCATCGGGAGTTCGCAAGCGGCCGCCGCAGCTGGGACAATCGAATTCAACTGACATTTCTCCACAGTCCTCCTTGGAACGTAGTGGGGCCAGCCGTTATGGTGATCATTGCGTCGAATCATCGTACAGGTTCGCACACTGCGAAACAACCTATTCGAATGCACCCCAAGAACTGCCGTTCGTACGGCATCCCTACAAGATAAAACATGGCCATGACACCGGACGATGTGCTTGGACAGGACGGCTTGATCGCCCGCCGATTGCCGGGCTATGAACAGCGTCCGGAACAACTACAGATGGCGCGCGCTGTGGCGGCCGCCTTGCAAGGCTCGCACCATTTACTAGCGGAAGCAGGTACCGGCGTGGGCAAAAGTTTTGCCTATCTCGTGCCCGCCATACTGCATGTGACTCGACAGCAGCCGGAAGGCAAGCGGGCGCCGCGCGTTGTCATCTCAACCCATACGATTAGTCTGCAAGAGCAAATTGTGGGGAAGGACTTGCCGTTTCTTAACAGCATCCTACCTTTGGAATTCAGCTTTGTGCTGGTCAAAGGGCGACAAAACTATCTCAGTCTCCGCCGGTTAGGACAGGCAGTGGAAAAATCGTCCACCTTGTATGTCGATCCACAACAGCAACGGCAGCTCTACGATTTGCGGGAATGGTCGCGTGCGACGACCGATGGTTCCTTAGCCGACTTACCGCAGCGGCCTCCCTTCGCGGTGTGGGACGAAGTGGCAAGCGACCGTGGAAATTGCCTGGGACGCAACTGTCCCACGTATGACAAATGCTTTTACTTTTCCGCTAGGCGTCGCGCAGAACATGCACAGATTCTGATTGTGAATCACGCCCTGTTTTTTAGTGATTTGGCACTGCGCGAGCACGACGTCAGTCTGCTGCCAGAATACGATGCCGTGATTCTGGACGAAGCCCATACGATTGAGGATGTCGCCAGTGACCACTTGGGGTTGCGGGTTACGTCCGGCCAGGTCGACTACACTTTGAATCGACTTTACAATCAGCAAACCCAACGCGGATTATTGGGACATTATGGATTAAGCGAATTTCAGGAAATGGTCCTCCAGTGTCAGATCGCATCGGACGAATTCTTTGGCAACCTGGGAGATTGGCTGGCCGATCGATCGGGACATAATGGCCGCATAACAGAACCTGGCCTGTTCGAGAATCTTCTGACTCCGGCACTTGCCCTTTGTTGCAAGAAAATTGCCCAAGCAGCCGAAGTCCTCGAAGTTTCAGCGCGACAAGACTTGGTCTCTGCGACCGATCGCCTGCAAAGCTTGGCCCTCGACCTGGACGCGTGGACGCGACAAACCATTGATAGCGGTGTGTACTGGTTGGAACAGGAATGGACACGTCGCGGGCAGCAGAAGGTTTCGTTAGTTGCGTCTCCGCTGTACGTCAGTGAACTGCTGCGTGCACAGCTGTTTAATAAAGTCCCAAGTGTGACATTGACAAGTGCCACGTTAGCGGTCGGCCGGACTCCCGATTTTGGGTACACGCAACAGCGTATTGGCATTCAGCAGTGCGAAAAACTACAGGTTGGTAGCCCGTTCGACTACACGCGGCAAGCGAAGATCATTTTGGTCACTGACATGCCAGACCCGACGGACAACCGAGATGCGTTTGAGACGTGCTGCGTGAACATGATCCGGCGGTATGCCGAAAGAACCGACGGCCACGCATTTGTACTGTTTACGAGCTATGAATCGCTCCGCAAGACCGCTCGTGCCTTGGCGGCCTGGGCCGACGATCGACAGCTCGTGCTCCTCAATCAAGCCGACGGCATGCCGCGCACGCAAATGGTGGACAAATTTAAGGAAAATCCACGTAGCGTCTTATTAGGAACCGACAGCTTTTGGCAAGGGGTCGACGTACCCGGCGACGCCTTGCAAACGGTGATCATTCCCAAATTGCCATTCAGTGTCCCCGATCGACCCCTTTTACAAGCACGACTGGAAGCCTTACGAGCCAACGGCGGTAATCCATTTCGAGACCACCAGTTACCTGCAGCGATTATCAAGATGCGGCAGGGATTCGGTCGTCTCATCCGCAGTCACCGCGACCACGGCGTGGTGGTTCTCTTGGACCCACGCGTCGAAACAAAGCGTTATGGGCAGGCCTTCTTGGAGTCGCTCCCCAGTTGTCCCGTCCTACGGGAATCGGTTCGATCCTAGCCATCGGCCCATCCTCTGGTTGACCGAACTGGGGTTGGCAATTTAGAGTGAACCGCCTGCGGCGAAGACCGTCGGCGGTTACGGTAACCTATTGGCAAGTCAAGGCTTCCGACAAACGATATGCTGGCGAAACGGATTATCCCCTGCCTCGACGTAAATCGCGGACGAGTCGTCAAAGGGACCAACTTTTTGAACCTTCGCGATGCCGGGGATCCTGTCCAGGTGGCTGCCCGGTATGAGCAGGATGGCGCTGACGAACTCGTTTTCCTGGATATCACCGCAAGTCACGAAGGCCGCGGAATCATGCTCGACGTCGTAAGTCGCACAGCCGAGCAGGTATTCATGCCGCTGACAGTTGGCGGCGGCATCCGCACGTTGGAAGACATCCGGGCACTTTTATCGGCCGGATGCGATAAAGTCTCCATCAACTCAACGGCTTGTCGTAATCCCGGCTTCGTACGGGAAGCGGCAGACCGGTTCGGTAGCCAATGTATTGTGGTCAACATCGACCCCAAGCGGGTACGGTACGGCGACCACCTCGTCTGGGAAGTCCATGTTAACGGTGGCCGAATCCCCACCGGACTGGAAGCTGTGGCGTGGGCTCGGCAAGTACAGGAGCTGGGGGCTGGCGAGATCGTGCTCACCAGCATGGACCGGGATGGCACCTGCGACGGCTATGACCTGGAAATTACGTCGGCCGTGAGTCGAGCTGTCTCAATTCCGGTGGTGGCCAGTGGCGGTGCCGGAAACCCGCAACACCTGGCAGACGCGATCCTGCAGGGGGAGGCCGACGCAGTCCTGGCGGCCAGTATATTCCATTTTGGCCACTATTCGATCCAAGAAACCAAGGCGTGCTTGGCTCAGCAAGGGATCCCTGTCCGCATGCCGGAGCCCCGCCGCCTGTTACAATAGAGTCAATTCGGGGAGCGTCGCACGAGTACGCTTCCAACCGATGGACAGGACGGAACTCCTTCCATTGCGTGCAAGAAACGAGCAGAAGCAGAGCAGAAATCATGTCCACCCCAGACCCGGTCCTTAGTACCTTTGTACGAGACCATGTACCGCTTGAAATTGACAAGTTGTTTCGTGCCTGCGTGAAACAGGCGGCCAGCGATCTGCATTTGAAGGTCGGCCGACCTCCGATGGTCCGCGTGAAGGGGACCTTGCGGCCGCTCAATCGTGGTCCAATCGACGCCGAGGAAATGGTCAATCTGATTTTCCCCATGATGAACGAACGGCATCGTGCCCAGTTCATGGAAAACGGCGGTTCGGACTTTGCACACCGCATGGAGGTCGACGGCGAATACTGGCGTTTTCGCGTCAACGTGCTGCAAGCCATGGGGCAAGTTGGCATGGTCGCTCGACGCGTAAGCAATAGCATCCCCGACTTTAAGGGGTTGTTTCTGCCCGAGTCGATGGAAGGACTCTGCAAGTACGACCAGGGCATGGTGTTGCTCGCCGGCCCAACAGGTTCCGGCAAGACAACGACGATCGCCTCCATGTTGAATTGGATCAACCAAAATTACCGCAAACACATCCTGACGCTGGAAGATCCCGTAGAATTCGTTTACACGGAAGACAAATGCCTTATCAACCAGCGTGAAGTTGGTATTGACGTCAAGGACTTTGGTCACGGCATGCGACAAGCCGTGCGTGAGGACCCCGACATCATCCTGTTGGGAGAAATGCGTGACGAGGAAACATTCTCCACGGCACTCCAAGCGGCCGAAACCGGGCACTTGGTGTTCGGAACAATTCACGCCTCAACGGCAGCTTCGTGTATCGGTCGTATTCTCGACCTGTTCCCGGAAGAACAACATGCGTCTTTACGCAGCGCCATTGCCATGAACATGAAGGGGGTCGTTGCACAAAAATTGCTCCCCTCGATTCGACCCGGTGTGCCGCGCGTCCCCACCTGCGAAGTCATGATCTTCAATCCAACGATTCGTAAGCTCATCTTGGAAGCGGAAGACAGTAAGCTATCCGATGCGATTCGGATTGGTATCGAGGAGGGGATGCAGGACTTTACGATGAGCTTGAAGAGTCTTATCGACCAAGAACTCATTGATCGCGAAACCGCGTTCTCTGCCGCCCCCAATATTGAAGCTCTCAAGATGGCCCTGAAGGGCATTGACGTTAGACAACCGGGAATTCTGTGATGCTGGTACGTGTGTTTGGGATCGTCGATACCTGGCTTTTACCTGGAGTTGATGCCTGGTGCTCTACGGCGATGCCAGGCATGAACTGGCTGATCGCACAAGTGGACCAGGAAGTGCTTCGTGGTCCTGGTGGGTATCTCAGCTGGATCAAACTAGCCGTCATCTGGGTGTTACTTCTGTGTTGGATCAGTTTCTTGGAATGGGTCAACAAGGATTCGCAACGGCACGACCTGCAACACTTCGTGTGGAATCCTGCGATCTTTTTTCCGTTTTTCGTGGCCCTCTTCTTAGCCCTGAAGATTCCGCTGTTTGCTGTGGGCGGGTCCCTTTTAGCGATCTCTTGGCTGGTCCCCGCGATTGTCTATGTCGTGCAGCGCAATGCACAATTACCGCCGCACGAAAAAGTCCTTACGGGTGAACATCTGTGGTTTGTCACAGCCACCACCTTGAACAAGATGGGCATGAAACTGCAAGTGCAAACGCGTGAGATGCACGAACGAGGTCCGGCAGTCGTCTTTCATGCGTTGGGAGGGTCCAACGAACAAGAAAACCAATCCAACCTCATTCGGGCTCGTCAGTCGGAGGGATTCCTGCATGCCAAGGAATTGCTGGCAGATGCCTACGGACGTCGCGTCGACAAGGTCATGCTCGACTACGACGCGGAAAAAGTGAACGTACGATATCAGATTGACGGTGTCTGGCATGAGGCAGACAACCAGGAGAAGGAACCGGGAGAATTAATGCTCACCGTTCTTAAGTTGCTGGCGAACCTCAAACCTGATCAGCGTCGCATTCGACAAGAAGGGGTGTTTCGCGCCGATTTTGACAACAAAAAAATCATGACGCGAATTGTTACCCAGGGCACAAAGACGGGTGAACGAGTCCTCTGGCATTTGGCACGTCCAACCGATGCCTTAAAAACGCTCACCGACGCCGGAATGCGCGACAAGATGCAAGAACAGATCACGGAAGTCCTGCGACAGAAAGAGGGGATCGTGGTGTTCTGTTCCTTGCCCAGCGGCGGGCTTAGTACGGGAATGAGTGCCGCGCTGAGAACCACCGACCGATTCATGAATGACTTCGTCGCTATCTACGAGAAAGACGAAGACGAACTTTCGGTGGAAAACGTCTCCATCGAGAAATATGACAAGTCTACCGGTCCCAAGCCTGACAAGTTTTTGCTAACGATCATGCGCAAGGACCCGGATGCGATCGTGATGCCGGTGATCCCTGATGTCGAAACGGTCACCATGATGTGCCAAGCCGCCAAAAGCGGAAAACTAATCGTGACTTCCGTGCGGGCCAAGGATGCAATTGAGGCGTTACTGCGAGTCTTGCTGTTGAAGGTACCGGCAGAGGAATTCGTACCGGTCGTGAAGGCCGTGCTCAACCAACGCCTCGTGCGAAAACTGTGTGAAACGTGTAAGGCTTCGTACAAACCGTCTGCGGAGCTTCTTAAGAAACTCGGGCTGCCGGTCGGCCGCGTAGAGGCCTTTTATAAGCCACCGGAACGGACCGAAGAAACCCGCAACGACGAGGTCTGCAAAGAATGCGATGGCATCGGCTACTTGGGGCGCACTGCTATTTTTGAGCTACTGATCATCACTCCAGCGATTCAAGAAGCTTTGATGAATCAACCCAAACTGGAGGTCTTGCGACAGATTGCTCGACAAGGTAAACATCGTTCGCTGCAGGAAGAAGGCATTTTGCTCGTCGCACGAGGTATCACGTCACTCGCGGAACTGCAACGTGCCCTCAAGGAATAGCGAACGACATGCCTAATTCAACGTTGTGCCACGCACCTGAGTCCGCACACACACCTACGTCTCCAACACCCTAACATTCAGTTTGAATTTCCTTCTCCCTGCTGCGATACCCTATGACACTAACCCTGCTTCTATTGGTTGTCTTCCTGATCACCACGGCGATGCTGTGGAACGAAGGCCTGTGGAATAATGCCTTGTCGCTCATCCATGCCGTCCTGGCGGGGCTCGTCGCAGCCAATGGCTGGGAGATTTTGGCCGATTACTTGACCAAACAGGTGCCGGAATATACCTACGTCTGGGACTTCCTCAGCATGTGGATCATCTTTTGCGTGACCTATGCGATCTTCCGGGCTACCGCGGAACAATTGTCGAAACATCGCATCAAATTTAAGCTTCCGGTCGAACAGACGGGGCGAATTCTGTTTGCCATCTGGACCGGATGGATCATGGTTTGCTTTACGATGTTCTCCTTGCATACGGCGCCCATCTCCAAGAACGCGTTCCGCGGTGGCCTGAAACACGAGGTAGGAGAAAAGAACTTTCTCGGCCTGGGTCCTGACCTCCTTTGGCTCGCTCTGGTTCAGTCTTGCTCCAAGACATCTCTGTCACGCACAGCGGGCCCGGATCGTGTCCAAACCTTTGATCCCTACAGCAATTTCCGTGGGAGATATGCGGCCCGCCGCGCGGTCCTGGAGAAACAAGAAGGCCTCAAAGTTGGACGGTAATCCACACCGATTTTCGTTGATGAACGGGAGCCAAAAGTGTCTAGGGATCGCGTAAAAAGCTTCGTCAGTTCCGATTTGAGTACCGAATGCACTCAGTATCGAACGGTTAGCTTCCTGGCCGTTGCAACCTTCGTGGTGGGAATCGCATGCGCCCTGGCACATGCTCATATGGTCCTCTGGTCACTCCCGTTTGTTGCGGTGGCTATGGGAGTGATGGCACTACGTCGCATAGCAGCCAACGACTGGCTGACGGGAAGTCGCTGGGCGGCGACGGGGATTGTGTGTGCCTGCTTTTTCGGCTCCTGGGCGATTGTACGTGCAGTAACTACCGCTCGAATCCTCGAACACGAAGCGTTAGCCTATACAAACACTTTGATGGAACTCGTTCGGCACGGGGACACCCTGTTGCTTCATCAACAAAGCCTCAACCCCCTCCATCGCAGTAACGACCCCGTAAGCCTGCAGAATCTTTACCGGGACAGTGAAGAATTGCGTGAGTCGATGGATAAATTCACCGCCCAAGAACCGTGGAACACCGCCTTACAATTGGCCAGTCACTTTCGTTGGAATGTCTCGGGAACCATTGATCAGCCGCCAGGAGGTAACGTCCGGGTGGTGAATCTACCGATCCATGTGTCGAGCACACGAGCAGATCGGCCTTGGGACCAAGAAACCATTTTGGCGTTGCAGCGTGGCGGCAGCGGATCGCAAAAACCATGGCGAGTCCTGGGCTGGCAAGTACGCACCACGCCCTAGCGCACCTCCTAAGGAATCCTCATTGTGATGGAAGCACTCATTGCCCTGGTGGCCTTGACCGCCATGGAAATCGTCTTGGGAATTGACAATATCGTCGTCATTTCCATCGTGACCGGAAACCTTCCGCCAGAACAACGCGCTCGAGCCCGCCGCTTTGGGCTGGGCGTCGCGATGATCCTACGCATCCTGCTGCTACTGGTAATTCAACAGATCATGCAATTAGACCAGCCATTTTTGCTGCTCACGGACTATGGCTTACCAATCCATTGGCTGCCGTTAAGTATGGAATCGCATCAACGCGACTTAGTGAACGGTATTTCTTGGCGCGATGTGATCATGCTGGTGGGTGGCATCTTTCTCATCGCGAAAACCGTCCATGAGATCCACGCCGAAACCGATCCCCAACATCAAAACAATGCGACTGGTCGGGCAACCACCTTTTCGTCTGCCATCACACAAATTCTCGTTATGGACGTTATTTTTTCACTCGATTCGATCATTACCGCCGTAGGCATGGCGCAGGAAATATGGGTCATGATCCTAGCCGTCGTGCTCTCCGTGGGGGTCATGATGACGTTTGCCGGAACGGTATCAGAATTTGTGCATCGGAACCCTACGATCAAGATGCTCGCACTGAGCTTCCTCATCCTGATCGGCGTGATGCTCGTAGCGGAAGGCCTCGGCACCCACGTCGGCAAGGGATACATCTATTTTGCGATGGCGTTTTCGCTCCTGGTGGAAGCGTTGAACATGCGCGTGCGAAAAGTCAAAGGCCCCAACTTTGAAATCTGAGTATTCCGCACATTCTTCCGCACGCTGGCGGTGCTGTTACAGAAGCACCTTGTGAATTGCGTTCCCAATCAAGTCGATCTCGTCCAACGAAATCGACAACGGGGGCATGACCACCAGGACATTGCCTAATGGGCGTAGCCAAACACCTTCACCACGTAGCGTTTCACAGACCTGCATGCCACGTCTTTCGTGCCAAGGATGTGGTTCCTTAGTTCCTTTGTCGCGTACGAGTTCAACGGCACCGATCATCCCACATTGGCGGGTATCACCCACGGCGGGGAGTTCAGCAATGCGGCGCAAATGAAGCGCCAATCGCTCCATTTTTATCGGCAGCTGTTCCAGCGTTTTTTCTTGTTCGAATACATCAAGTGTAGCGATTGCGGCCGCCGCCCCCAACGGGTTTCCTCCGTACGTATGGCCATGAAAGAACGTCTTGTATTCATCATAACGACCGAGGAACGCCCGCCAAATTTCGGTGGTCGCGAGCGTAGCAGCAAGCGGTAAGTAGCCGCCGGTGATCCCTTTGGCGACACACAATAAATCGGGCGAAACATCTTCTTGCTCGCAAGCGAACATCGTCCCCGTACGTCCCATGCCGACGGCCACTTCGTCAGCCACGAGCAAGACTTCGTAACGACGCGTGAGCTCGCGTACCCCTCGCAAGAAACCGCGCGGCTGCATGATCATTCCAGCCGCCCCCTGTACCAGCGGTTCGATGACCATGGCTGCCACCTGCCCATGGTGCTCTTTCAGCATCGCCTCCAATTGCCCCAAGTAGTAATCACAGGCCTCGTCGGCGCTAACGCCTGGAGGCAAACGATAGGTGTCGGGTGCTGGCAGACGGAGTACATCAAACAGGAGGGGCCGAAACATTTCATGAAATCGCGCCACACCACCGATGCTCACACTCCCCAGCGTGTCACCATGGTAGGCTTGATCAAGTGCAATAAATCTGGTTTTTTCCGGACGCGGCTCGGAACGCTGCTGCCAGTATTGAAAGGCCATCTTCACGGCAACTTCAACTGCCGATGCACCACTGTCCGAAAAGAACACATGCTGCAATCCCACCGGAGAAAGCTCGACCAACCGGTGAGCCAATCGAATCGTGGTGGGATTTGACATGCCCAGCGACGTCACGTGGGCGACTCGCTCAAGTTGTTCGCGGACTGCCCGATCGACCTGCGGATGACGGTGCCCATGTACATTGCACCACAGGCTACTGACACCATCCAGGTAACGCCGACCATGGATGTCGGTCAACCAACAACCTTGGGCAGATTCAATGATCCACGGTGTATATTCCGACATTTGCGTGAACGCATGCCAGACTTCTTCGCGGTCCCAGCGTGCCAAGTCTTCCGGAGAATCTTCTGAATTTTCGCGCGACATTACCATCGCACTGTCACCGACATCCCTGGCCTCAAACCAAGAAACCGACTTGCGTCGTCCCCAGTGAGCGCGACTTCCAGAAAACCACTGTTACCGAGCGTCGCCACGAGCGTGCCGGGAGCTTCTCCATGATCGTGCGACAGCAATCGGAACGTAGTGTGCCCGTTACATGAAATCTTCACACGGTCATCTTGGAGGACATGTCGCAGTCGGTCCACCGAAATATCGGTCAGCACGTCTCCATTGTCCATCACCCGCACAATGAGCCCCTTAATCTCCGACACAGTTCAAATTCTCCCGGATTGCAAGTCTATCGGTAGCGCGAACATCGACGGCGTGGTAGTCGGCACGCATTATATCAGTGGCGTCGAGTGGCTCCAACCCGAGATGTGGGGTGCGCGGTTTCCTCGGAACCCTTGAAGATTTCAGGGTGCCGGAACCCACCGGGTTAGCAATCTCGGCTTTGGGATCGCTTTTCTATGGCACCTTAGGGCGTCGCTATCCTCGGTTGCCTGCGGCTCGATGAATTCTTGTTCTAATGGAACAAAGACATTTGTACGCGCAGCGATGGGCGATTTCACCCAGAAATCGTGACAACTATAACCTTATTGTCGATCTGAGATCGGATTAACCAATACCGGACAATTGCGTGGCCCGATGGACGCGTCGAATTCCAATCATGAAGGCGGCAACCCTCAGCGACACATGGTGCTCACGAGCGGTATCCCAGACTTGATCGAAAGCACGCAACATGAGCGCATCCAACTCCTGCCGTACTCGATCGAGTGACCACCGATAGTGCTGACGATTCTGCACCCACTCGAAATAGCTCGCAGAAACCCCGCCGGCATTGGCCAAGATATCGGGCAGCACGGTGACCCCTTGTGCTTCTAGAATCCGATCGGCCTCGGGAAGTACCGGCGCGTTGGCGGCCTCAATGATCGTACGTGCACGAATCTTGGCCGCGTTTCCGGCATGAATGACGGCACCTAACGCCGCTGGGATGAGGATATCGACATCCAGCTCGAGCAATTGCTCGTTCGTGATGGGGTCGGCTTCGGTAAAGCCGGCCAAGCTGTGGTCATGCGCGTTGACGTAGCGTATGGCGGCCCCAATATCGATACCGTCCGCACGGTGGAAGCCACCCGACGCATCGCCAATCGCGACGACGCGAAACTCTGCTTCGGACAAGAGTTTGGCCGTATGCGTCCCCACGTTACCAAACCCTTGTACCGCAACACGCGTCAAGCTTGGTTTGCGCCCTGCTCGACCGGTCATCTTCATTGTCAACACGCCAACGCCGCGACCCGTAGCTTCTTCTCGCCCAGGCATACCGTAATACTCGACGGGTTTACTAGTCACAACACCCGGACTAAACCCGTGATACTTGCTGTATTGACTCATCATCCACGCCATGACCTCCGCATCGGTGCCCATATCGGGAGCCGGAATATCTTTATCGGGACCGATCACATCATGAATTTGGTCGACAAAAACTCGCGTGAGACGTTCCAACTCGCGTCGGCTCAGTTGCCGCGGATTCACGGCAATTCCCCCCTTCGCCCCGCCGAAGGGGAGGTCCATGACGGCTGTCTTCCAGGTCATGAGCGAGGCCAGCGCACGGACCTCGTCAATATCGACTTCTTGATGATACCGCAGGCCGCCCTTGTACGGGCCGCGTGCGTTGTCGTGCTGCACACGGTAGCCAATGAATGTGTGGAGTTCTCCGTTGTCCATTTCCACCGGCACCTCGACCCGCAACTCCCGTTTCGCAGTAATCAAAAGGGTCCGCATGGCGGCCGAAATCTCTAACCGATCCGCCGCCTGGTGGAAATAAGAGTTGGTCGCTTCGAAGGCATTCATTGACGTTCCTTCCGCTGGAATCAATCGGGTCACCATTCACGCAGAAGCAGTGCGAACGTCTGCATCGGCAGCAGTCACTTCGGCAGGTAACACAACCGACCAGGCATGTGGTTGATCGGGATGGCGTTGCACATGACGATAGAGCGTATCACGTTCAACGGGATCGCGTCCCGCTTCCAAGATCAATCGTTGGATCTCTTCGACGCCCAGCAATTCCGGTGTTGTTGCTCCAGCGTCATGGTAGATCAATTCGTGTCGCACCGTGCCGTCCAAGTCATCCGCGCCGTAAGCAAGCGCTGCTTGAGCCGTACCAATACCAAGCATAATCCAATACGCCTTCATGTGCTGGATATTGTCCAGCATCAGTCGACAGACAGCCATGGTGCGCAGGTCCATGAGCGCCGAGGGCTTCTCGATATGAGCCAGCCCTGTATTTTCCGGATGAAAGGCGAGCGGAATAAAAGTCTGGAAGCCCCCCGTTTCGTCCTGCAATTCTCGTAAGCGAAGGAGGTGATCGATTCGATGAAAGGAATTTTCCAGATGCCCGTACAACATCGTACAGTTCGTGCGAAGGCCCAGTTGGTGCGCCGTACGATGTACGTCGAACCATTTGGCTGAATCGGCCTTATGTTCACAGATTTGACCACGAATTTCCGGATGAAATATTTCGGCACCACCACCCGGCATGCTTCCCAACCCGGCTTCCAGCATATCCTCCAAAATAGCCCGTATCGACTTTTTCGTGAGGAATTCGAACCAATTGATCTCAACCGCTGTCCAAGCCTTAAGGTGTAACGTCGGATAGGCCTGGTGCAAAATACGGATAATATTGACATACCACTCATAATCTCTTTGGTGATGCAATCCGCCGACGATGTGCATTTCCGTACAGCCGTGATCCACAGCTTCTTGCCCTCGCGCCAAGATCTGCTCGTCCGACATAGCGTACCCCTTCGGATCACGCAGATCCGATCGAAACGCGCAAAAGGTACACCGATAAACACACACATTGGTGGGATTCAAATGGGTATTGATGTTGTAGTAGGCGACGTTCCCGTTCCATCGTTCACGCACCCTATTGGCCCAGCGCCCCAGCGTATGCAACGGCAACGAGGGATCGTACAGCGCAATACCATCCTCCAGCGACAACCGTTCACCGGCCAGTACCTTTTCTTCGATCTGCATTACCTGCTTTTCGGTCACCGTCATACCACTTCCCTCGCTCCGATATGTCTTTGCATGAATTTTTTGAATCAATTTACTGGCTGCACGCTACCAAATGACGTCGAGCGTTCCCACAACGAGCAATCCGAGACTGATGACAACATTCACGTGAAAAAACGCTAAATTTACACGCGACAAGTCATCAGGACGTACGAGAAAATGCTCAAACGCGATCAATGCAGCCACCAAGACGATCCCCGAAAGGTAGATCCAATGCAGGCCGAGTTGTGGAAACGCGAATGGTAGTACAGCCAGGGTAATCAGCATCAGGAGGTGCGACAATGCCGCACCGCGAAGTGCGCCCAGAACGCCCCATCGAACCGGAAGACTATGCAAGCCGTGACGACGGTCAAACTCCACGTCTTGACACGCATAGATCACATCAAAACCACCCACCCATAGGAACACCGCTAGACCCAGGGCCGCTGCCGGCAGGAGATCCGCAGGATTTCCCCAGAGTACCTCGCCCCGAATCGCGATCCAAGCACACAGCGGTGCTAGCCACAGCGCAGCACCCAACCAGTAGTGCGACCATGCCGTGAACCGCTTGGCATAGCTATATCCCAACAAGAACAGGAGGACTGGTATACACAAACACACAGGCCAGGGATTCGGCCAGAACCAAAAACATGACGCAATGAAGCCCACTGAGCTGAAACACGTTAACCAAAACACGCTCTTTACCGTCAAAGTGCCTGCCGGTAAATGACGTGTGTTCGTACGGGGATTGAGTGCGTCGATATGGCGATCGACAAGCCGGTTAAACGCCATTGCGGCGATTCTCGCAAAAACCATACAGCATACGATTCCTACGACCTGCTGCCATCGGAAGGGTACGGCCTGCTGGTTGGGAAACGGCGTGGCCCAGGCCCAAATGGCCGACAGGACGGCAAAGGGCAGGGCGAACAGAGTGTGACTAAAGCGAATCATGGATAACAGGGCGCTGATCGAATTCATGACAACTCCATCTGAGTTCCCCAGCGCCGAACCAGCTCGTGTGGAATCTCCAGCTGGTCCAGGATACGCGCCACCATAAAGTCGATCAAATCCATCACGCCTCGCACTCCGTGATACCACCCTGGCATGGCTGGCATCACAACGGCACCGGCTTCGGCCAATCGGCGCATATTCTCCAATTGTATGGCTGAGAGGGGAGTCTCCCGCGGAACCACGATCAGCCGTCGGCGCTCTTTTAAATGCACATCGGCCGCACGATGGATCAAATTATTCCCCAACCCGTGCACGATGGAACTCAAGGTGCCACCAGAACAGGGACAAACGACCATCCCGTCGGTCAGATACGATCCACTCGCAATGGGGGCCATAAAGTCGTTCGCCTGATAGTAGCGCAACGTTCCACGCGGTTGCAATTGGGGAGGCTGCAATTGGATCGAACTTGTCTGCGTGCCCCCCCAGGGTTCCAAGGCCCGTCGGCACTGCAACACAAATTCGCACGGATCCAACTGCCGTACGTCGATCCGCAACCCTAACTCCTCTTGAAAAACCAAACCGGCAGATTCGCTGATAATCAAATGCACATCATGCTGCTGCTGATCCAATACGTCCAGCAGCCTCGCTGCGAAGGCGGCTCCACTGGCACCGGTCATTGCCACCACAATCTTCACGTGGCTGTCACTCCCTGCAGTGAAGAAACGACATCACGATCAACGATATCGCAGTCAACGGCACCACGATGTTCGCTGGCCAACTTCTCGCCAATGTACAAAGTCGCCACACCAAACGTGAGGCGGATCTCACGACAACCGCGAAGTCCCGCCTGTTCGAGTCGATTTAACATAGCGCGACCTTCGGGAAACTCATGCACACTCTCGGGCAAGTAGCTGTAGGCGTTCTGTTGATTCCGCATGAGCCATTGACCGAGTCGCGGTAGCACATGTCGGAAGTACCAACCATAGACAGCGCGAAATGGCTGTAGCCTCGGCAGTGAAAACTCAAGTACGGCGACACGGCCACCCGGCCGACACACGCGAGCCATTTCCCTTAACCCGCGATCGGTGTCCGAAACATTTCGCAGACCAAACGCCACGGTCACAAGTTGAAAGTGATCAGATTCGAACGGCAGGCATTCCGTATCGGCTTCCAAAAACTGCACTTCGTCACCGATACCCCGACGCCGCTTTTTGGCTTCACCATGCACTAACATCTCAGCACAAAAATCAGTTGCCACGACCGGTACGCGACCGCGATAGGCCTTCCAGAAGGCGAGCGCTAAGTCGCCCGTCCCCGTACAAACATCGAGTACTGGCCCGTCGCTATCCAAAGGGAGGGAACGTACCGTCCGCCAACGCCAATATCGATCAATATTGAGCGATAACAAGTGATTCATTCGGTCGTAACCACCGGCGATCTCGGCGAACATCCGCTGCACCCGGTCGGCCGATTTATCGACAGGCATTTCATTTTCCCTTCTCAACTCGATCGGTCCACGCACTCCGCGAGGCCGGCTCATCAAACCCGTTACGACCGCACTTGCCCAGCCATCCCTAGCATCGTTTTTTGAACATCCCTGGCTTCTCGATGTCTCAGCCTTCTCCCCTATCCCAGACTTCGGAACCTTCCTCTTTCCTCCCCGTATTCCTCCCTTCCGATTAACCTGCCGAGCCACCAGAATTTACAGACGCTCCCGTCGGAGCCCAGCCACCACCTTGCCCAATGAAAATACCACGATGCCAATCTTCGTCCATACGTATTTTCTGCCAGATCACCTGATTCCGCGCCAATTGGCCGGAGCTACCGCAGTTGTTGCTGACATTCTAAGGGCCACCACCTGCATCGTGCAGGCCCTTGCCAACGGCGCGACACAGGTCATCCCAGTCCTGGAGGTGGATGAAGCTCGCAGAATCGCCTTAGACACCCCCAACTCCTTGCTGGTTGGGGAACGGCATGGACAGCCATTGCCAGGATTCGACCTGGGAAATTCTCCGGGACAGTTTACTCCGTCAATCGTCGCCGGCCGATCACTGATCATGACCACCACAAACGGCACCAAAGCGCTGCTTCGCTGCCGGGAAGCCGACCGTGTACTGGTCGGTTCTTTCCTCAATATTTCGCTACTCGTGCAACTCCTTACACGAACACCCAATCGATTGTATCTGGTCTGCGCTGGCACGGACGGCCAAGTCACGCGGGAGGATGTCTTGTTTGCCGGTGCGTTGATAACGCAACTTCGCCAGACCAATCCGTCGACCTGGGAATTCGACGACGCGAGCCGAATGGCCGAGACCACATGGCTCGCCAGTTCCATCGATCTTCGCAACGAATTGGCTCCGCAGCAGTTGGCAGAACAGTTTGCTGAGAGCCAGGGTGGCCGCAACCTAATTGCCATTGGCCACCGGCAAGACCTGGAATTCGCCGCCGTTTCGGACAGTGCGCCCGTTGTCCCTTGGTTCGACCCCGCCCGGGGATCGATTCAGTGCGTCCCTGATCTCGATCGATGACTTCCACCGCAAAAACGCACTTGGAAACTCGAGTATCCTCCTCCATTGTCCGCAATTCTTACGGTCCGATTCCAACGGCCAGAACAATTCTCCCGCTTCGCGGTCTCTTATCGTTGTAACTGCGGGTTAGCGACAGCGATTCTGGCTCCGTCGTTCGAATCGAATAGCAAGCTTTTCTAGGAGCCCCCAACTCTTTCAAGAGGTTTCACACGGCATGATTTTGCACCGCGTTACCGCGAACCGAGCATTTCCGACACTTACCAGCTTGGGAGCCGCGGTCCTTGGGATGACCGTCGCGGCGGTAGCTTGCACGTTCGAAGCACCACTTCCGTCCCGAAAAATCGACAACGCCGCATCAGCAAGGGAACGGAGTTCCTGGGATAGCAGTGCTGACACTCAACGCCTCGTTCCCATTTCCCCACATCCTGTAAGTTTCCGTGAACACTAAACTGGGCTCACAACTTGTGCACTTCGCACCTAGTACCGTCTTGGTCGTGGATGACGATCCGTCGATCCATGCGCTGGTAAGACATGTCCTGGACGACGAATACACTCTCTTGCACGCCGAAACTGGTGAAGAAGGGATCGAACTAGTTCGACTTGAACGACCCTCCGTTGTTCTGCTTGATCTCATGTTACCTGGAATCAGTGGGTACGACGTCTGCCGGCACATGAAGCGGATCGCAGATCAAAGCGATTTGAACATCATCATCGTAAGTGGCAAGGGGTCACGCAGCGAGCAACTGGAGGGCTACGCCTCAGGTGCGGACAATTATGTCATTAAGCCCTTTGATCCTTTCGAATTGTCCTCCCGCGTACGTCTTCACTGTCGCCTGCAGTCGGCAATCCGTGAGGCCAATTCCATCGCGGACCGGTTGCACAACAACCAAACCATGATCGATCGGATTGCTCGTGACCGCGTGAACGAACTGCTGGCAACTCAGGACGTGACTGTCTTCGCATTGGCCAAAGTCGCCGAGTCGAGAGACAACGAAACAGGCCGGCATTTGCTTCGCATTCGAGCCTATGCGCATCAGGTCGCGTTGGCGATGGCGGATCGCGGACCCTATGTCGATCAGATCACTCCGCAGTTCCTGACAGATCTCTATCGCTCCAGTCCACTCCACGACATTGGAAAGGTTGGAATCCCCGACGCCATCCTACTGAAGCCTGGACCACTGACTCGGACTGAGTTCGAAATCATGCGAACCCACACGCAGATCGGATCCGAAATCCTTGAGGAAGCGGTGGCCAACTGTGAATACGGTGGGTTCTTGGGTATGGCAGTCGAGATCGCTCGCTCTCACCACGAAAGGTTTGATGGCTTAGGGTATCCTGACAGCCTGCCAGGGGACGACATTCCATTGGCCGCACGCATCGTGAGCGTGGTGGATGTCTTCGATGCAATCACTTCGGCGAGACCTTACAAGGAACCCATTCCGCCGGAGCAGGCCAAGCAAGTCATTATTAGCGGGTCCGGCACACAATTCGACCCCGCAATCGTAGAATCCTTTGAACGCTGCTTCGACGATCTCTTGCGAGTTGGCACCGATCTACACGATGATTCCAACATACCGTTCAAGAGTTCACTCCACAGACTCAACGAACTTTCGAGCGCAGTCTAACGTTACCCGCGTTCAACACGCGCACCCAATTCGTCCCTTCTACCAATGCGTACCACATCTTTGCGAGTTCCCAATGCCACACACGACGGAAGCACCGATTTTTTCCGAATTCGGACACGACGAAGACTTCGCCGAGCTAATTGAGATGTTCGTGGATGCCTTGCCGGAACGCATGCAAGGCTTGCAAGTGGCCGTCGAGCGTCACGACCTAGCCGAGGCGCGGCGTTTGGCCCATCAACTCAAGGGTGCCTTTGGCAGCTATGGATTCCACCCGCTGACGGATGTGCTTCAGCAACTGGAGTCCGAATTACATAACAACTCCAGTCGATCTCAACTCCAATACTCGATCGACGCAGTCTTGGAAAAAGTGGCTCGCATTCGGAAGGGGGCACCGTAGATGTAGGTAATCTTCTTACCTACACTTAAGTGCACCGTTACTCGTCTTGATACGTACAGCGTTGCGTGAACTTCTTGTGCGGCTCGCCGTCCACTTCCACGTAGGGATGAACCAGGAAATTCACGGGACCGTGAGCCGGAGCTGGGACGAGTTCCAGGTCTCTCCCTTCTGTCAACTTCAGGCGATCCGCCGTGAGATTGCCGAAATAGTATGGCTTCTGTTCGAGGTGCTTGTCCGCCTCAGAAATATCGACAGGTACCCACCGTCCTTCGTCGAGGAATTTGGCCCAGCAATGGTTACCCGCTGACCTTACCAGCGCCCCGCTGTTCGGGAATCGAAAACCCCATCTCAAATTTGGCGGGAATCTTAAGGTCACGACAGGCACCAATGAATATGCTGTGAAAGTCCGTGCAATTGCCGTAGTGAGAATCGCAGGCCCATAAAGCATCTCCGCGTCCCCATGGTTGCCCTTCCGGTTTACCGTATTTCATCAGGTTATCGACCGCGTCATAGAGCTGCCTCGCCCGCGGCAAACCCGCGACTTGCACAACGAACTTGTCCCCCATCAATCGTTTGAGAACCCGCCCGTCCACTGGAATGAAATGTGACGGCTGCAAATGCAGTTCGCCCTTCGTTCGGGGGACCGACTCCCAAGTGGCAGGGGTAAGTTCGCGACGCGTAATTCGGTATCCAATGTCAATCGCGATTGTACCCCGCTCATCCGCCACGGCTTCGAAGTAGATGAGCGGATTCCCGAATTTTTGCTCACGGGTCATTTGCGACTTCGATGGCGTGCGCGCCAAAATGAGTTCGACAGATTGCTCATGGTCGGCAGGAGGCACCGGGACCCACACACGGGCCTTTGCGCCGACCGGAAGCTGGTCGATCGTTGCACCATAGACGAGTCGAAAATGCCGTACTGCTGGCGCGTTTTCCCCTTCCGGAACGGCTGCCCGGGAATCAGAAACCAAGGAACCAGAAACCGCGACGCACCAGAGTACCAGACCGGCACTCACCCGCGACCCCCATCCCGACCTCGCCCACCAATTCAAAATATCCATGGCGGTCTCCTAAATATCTTGCCTAACTGGTAGCGTGGCCGCCGACTTGTGAAACGCAGACAACGCGCATCACCTGCGACAAAGCGGATCACCGATTCTGGTCAAAGTCGGAGATCAAAGCAAAGGTAACCGTCCCCAGAGTTGTACGCGAACGGGCCGCAAACGAAACTGTTCTTAAGCTTGAGTTTTGCGCCATAACGGTGGACATGGAAGCGTGTAGATCACGCACGGAAAGCAGTGAGCTGTAACCGTTTGCCGCCCGGAGGGCAACGCCGTAGCTGATTTATTTAGCAAAAAACTGGGGTTTGGTTGAAATTGCAACAACGAAAAAGGAGCATTCCTCTAGCCCCGACTCAGTGTTTCCGATGAGAATTTCTCTTTTCTCACTTTACCAATCCGGCTCAGGCCCGATCCTTTCGTACGCAAAATAAATCCGCTACGGCGTGGCGCGGAGGGCCGCTGAACGGTTACTACACGCGCTCAGCAGCCAACCTGCGTGGGTGTTGGCCGCGTGTTGACCGTTCGCCTAGTGTCCGCACGAACCACAAGATCCACAACCGCAAGAATTCACCGGCACAGGCTCGCAGGTTGTCTTGCATTCGTGACGAACCACGATTTCGCGTTTGATCAACACCTTCTTGTAATGAAGTTTGCAAACGGGACAGCAATCACAATCCAAAAATTTGGCGGGATGATGCTCGCAGACCGGCACGCACTTGACCTCGTAGACGACCTTTTTTACCGGCTCCGATTCGTGTTTCACCACACATCGATGCGAAGGGCAATTCGAAGTATGGCAACACGCGGGTTTGGCCCAAGCCGTTGTTCCGCTCAACAGGACACCGTTCACTAGCATGAACAATGCAATCACATTACAGATTCTTGCCAGCATGATCCTACTCCAAAATGAACGTCTTCTTGACCTACTTCCTTCGCCAGGACGTTACGCCCGATTAAAAATCGTTCGCCACGCGGATTCCCCAACCATTGATCCAGCCGTCACCCAGTCCAGCCGCCAACGGTGCGTCGCGGTGGGTTAACATGTAGTTAAATTGCACCTTCATGTTGGGATTGAGGAACCAATTGAGCCCGACCGTGCCGTTGTGCAAGATACCGCCATTCAGTCCATTATCGTTGAGATCGAGGTAGTTATAACGCGCACCCACCTGCCACGCTCCGCGACCCAACATGCTTCCATCGGGCGTATCCACTAAGAAGAAATTCTCCCGAGGCGTTACCCGTTCGAATACGCCTGTCTTCCGGTTATAGTGGTCGTGTTCTCCGGTGATAAAGTACATGAGCTGGGCATATCCACCGTGATAGTTGACAGTACCGACGTTGGGTCCCGGAGGGGCCGTGGCCAATTGTGCGTCATCCATGTAGCTAACGAGATATTCCGACTGGAAGGTCCACGGACCATTGACGGCGACGAGTTCGGTATTGAGAAATTGGCCATCCGTTCCCAAAAGTGTCCCTGTGTCGCCCGGGATTGGCCATACGGAAGCAATGCCCGATCGTACCGCATCTCGGGCACGATAGCGAATGCGGTCATTGACGGTGCTGAACTGCCGAAATGAGCTTCCCACATGCAACAAACCGCGTCCGTCGTCGCAATACCATAAGAGCCGCGTCATGCGCCCGGTCACGGCATAGTCTTCGTCGTGCGCATTGGTAGCAAATACATTATCCACAGGCTTGAATACGCCTAACGCCCACGTGCCGTATTCTTCGTCGTACGTATTGAAAGCCTGGATACCTGGCGTGAACCCGTTAAATGCACCGCCATAGAATGTATCTTGATTGTACGATCGTTCCATGAAGGGCAAAAAGCGACTGCTCACCAAGTGCTCGAAACCAATGGCCTCTTTCTGATTGCCGACGCGCACATTTCCTAGGATGGGAAGTTGTTTAATCGTCCACCAAAGGTCGGTAAACCCGGTAATTGGGTGATCAGCAACTCCATTGTCCGTTGAGTTTCGCACGCGCACTGCGTTGACAAAATCGTATTCGGCAGCCCAATCGATCACCTCGTACATCGTCCCGTCGACACGGAGGCGGGCGCGGCGGAAATCTACGCCATCCTGATATGGGATGTTGATGTTGTTTTGTACGTTGTTTTCTACGTCAAACCAGGAGGAATCGAACTGCGTGCGGCCCCCCACGTGAACGCGAAAATCTTTGTTCTTGGTCGACAGTTCCAACCCGTGATTCCACTTGGCGGTCATCCCGAGATCACTTCCGACCTCGTAACCTTGGCTCTCCTTCTCCTTTTTCTCAGCTTCTTCCTGCTCTTCTCGGGCCTGCATGTACCTCTCTACGGCCGACTCAATATCGGAACTATCCCCGGCCGCGCCCTCCGCCGCCCCCAGATAGCTCGACCGTTCCCAGGAGGCCGACTGGATCGGTGGCAAACGGCGGTACTGCTCGCGCAATTCAGCGTTCTGCCGTTCAAGTTCTTCCACACGCTCGGCCAGTCCCTGTGCGTCGTCGGATGCGTTCGTCCCGGCACGGGGCGACTCCGCCTCTACCGTTGCCGCCAACAGGGTTGTAAGCGCCATAGCGGATACCGACACCGCAAATTGCCGCCACGAGATGCGAAGGTGTCTCATTGGCATTTCCGTAATCCATTACGCTGTGGTTGAACGGCGCATTCCCTTGCGCATCCTGGCAGTGCCAGCAACGCCCAAACGCTAGCATCTGCAATACCGATTTATACGGCATGGGGGACTTATCGAGCGGACAAACACCTATTCAATGCAGATTTTGCTGGCGACCCTTCAGCCGTCGAAAACGTTACAACTATACTTCGAGGTCACTTCGAGCCTGCTTGACTCTGGTAACCCCGATTGCCAAAATCAGTATCCCGATGGACGATGGCCACGAAGCATTTTTCGTCATGAAAATGCGTTCTTGCACTGTTCCTCAATCAAATCCGTAGCCTGCCCCAGGAACTGTGATCCCATGTATCAGCCGAGCTCCGTCCCGATCTGCGACTGCGGTTCCTTTGGCTTCGATGTTGTGACTCCGTGGCCCCAACCATCCGCCGACGTCGGCTGGGTGGAAGTGACAGCCGTGGCAGTCGACGCGCACGATCGCGTGCACGTATTTGCTCGTCAGCCCGACCAGGTATTCGTCTTCAACGGTCAGGGCGCGTTGCTATACACCTGGGGAACCGGATGTTTTGCACGTCCGCACGGCCTGACAATTGACGCGCATGGGAATTTCTACTGCACCGACGATCTCGATCATACGGTGAAGGTATTCTCTCCCGATTATGAACATAAGTTCACCATTGGTACGAGTGGAGTCCCCTCGAACACCGGCGCTACGAGTATCGATTATCGCACAATACGCCGAGCAGGGCCTCCGTTTTACTTTCCTACGAATGTAGCCGTGGCTGCTGACGGGACGTTCTACGTATCGGATGGGTATGGCAATGCGCGAATTCATCATTTTTCGCCCGAGGGAAAACTCATCGGTTCGTGGGGCGAACCAGGCTCCGAGCCCGGCCAGTTTCACGTTCCGCACGGGATAGCCATCGCCAGTAACGGGGCGGTATACGTCGCGGACCGCGAAAATAGCCGCATCCAAATATTTTCACCCTCGGGCACGCTTGTCGATATTTGGGAGGACATCGCTCGCCCCTGCCAACTCGCGTTTGACCGTGAAGGCAACGTCATGGTGGCCGAACTGGGATATCTGGCCGGTATGTGGCCCGGGACGTCCGCCCCAAGCCCACAATCGACGGGTGGACGTGTTAGTATACTGGACGCGACCGGCAAATTGTTGGGACGGTTCGGCGGCGGGAGCACGCCGACTGCGGCCGGCGACTTTTTCGCGCCACACGATATCGCCTTCAATACGCAAGGCGATTTCTTTGTGGCCGAAGTAGTTCATTCAGCAGGGGGACGTCGAGGGATGGTTCCGCCTGACTGCCATGCCATTCAAAAATTCTGTCGACGCCATCTGTAAATGACGACGACCATAACACTCCGATACACAGGCAACAATTCATGAAGGCTTGGCGATTTTACGGGTTTGGTGACCTGCGAATGGATGAGGTCCCCGTTCCGCAAGTTACTCCGCGGCATGTTCTGGTAGAACCGTTATGCGTTCAACCAAGTGTCACCGAAGCACAACTGGCGCAGGGCATCCCGACGCTGGCCTACGACCGCATCAAGCGTCGCCTTGAAACCGAAGCGCCAGTGCAACTTTTCGGACATGAGTTTTGCGCACGCATCGTCGAGGTACACCCTTCCGTCACACGATTTCAGGTGGGGGATCGTGTTGCAGCGCGCGCCAAGTTACCCTGCGGGCAATGTGGTCAATGTCTGTCGGAAATGAGTCATCGATGCCGCAAGGGCCCTGTGATCGGATTCGACCTCCCCGGTTGTTTTAGCGAATACGCGATCCTCCCAGAAAACTCTTTAGTAAAAGTAGACGATTGCATTTCGGACAGCGAAGCGGCTTGCCTGCAATCGCTCAGCGATAGCGTGGCCTCGGTCGAAACCGCCGATATTCAAATTGGCGACTCGGTGGCCATCATCGGGCAAGGGAGCATGGGTTTGGAATGCCTGCAAATCGCTCGACTGAGTGGTGCGGGGCGACTCATTACCGTCGACGTGCGAGACGAATCGTGCCAGGTCTCCCGCGAACTTGGCGCTGATATCGCCCTCAACGCCAAGAATTGCAACGTAGTTGAAGTTGTCCGCGAACTGACCGAAGGGATCGGAGTCGACGTCGTCTTTGAATGTGCTGGCGGGAGCCCTCGGCAGGGACTGGCCGGTACACAAACTCAACGGCAAGCACTCGAAATGGTCCGGTCGGGCGGAAAGGTAATCGGCGTTTCTTGGTTCGGAGCCCCCTTGGAGGTCGACATCGATTTCTTGCGAGAACGAAGCCTTCGTTACCTATTCCCCGATATCAGCACGCAAGCCCATCTCGCACACACCGTCAGGCTGGTGGCATCTGGTCGTGTCGAACTAAAATCGACCATTCGGCATCAATTGCCCGGCATCGAGTCGGTCCCCCAGGCGTTCGAAATTACTGCCAACAAATCCAAGTACCAGGCCATCAACCCGGCGCAGGTCATTTTCGCAACTAAGCAGCAAAACGTTCCTTAACCCCCGTCGAGATTCCAGGTTTATGACAGTCCCCAAGAAAGTACTCCTCTTCGGCGAGTTGCTCGCCCGCTATACAACACCCGGACACGAACGGTTTGTCCAAGCTCAACAACTCCATGTCACTTTTACGGGGGGCGAAGCCAATGCTGGTCTCGTCTTAGCAGACCTCGGACACGAGGCACATGTCTTGTCAGCGGTTCCTGACCATGCCATTGGCCAAGCGTGTATCAACTACATGCGCCGGTTCGGCTTACACACCGAACATGTCCTACGTCGTGCGGCGTCGCGTTTGGGCATCCTGTACGTCGAGCTTGGCGCAGCTCATCGCGCTTCGCAGGTGATTTACGATCGCAAGGACAGCGCCTTTGCGCGACTGGTGCGTGGCGACATCGACTGGGCAACCGTCCTCCAAGGGATGGACTGGCTCCACTTCACCGGAACGGCACCGGCCCTCTCGACCGAATTGGCACAGCTCACCATCGAAGGATGCCGCGTGGCCAAGTCGCTCGGGGTCCCCGTAAGCTGCGATATCAGTTATCGCAGCGCCCTGTGGTCATTGGAAGAGGCGAGCCGAGTCATGCAGGAGATTGTCCCGATGCTCGATGTGTTGATTGTCAACGAGGAACATGCTCGGCAACTTCTTGACGTGCAAACGCAGGAATCCTTAGGCGCCGACCTCTTTAGTATCAATCGCTATCACGCCCCGATGGAACAACTCGCCCAACGTTACAATCTCTCGCACGTAGTATTTACTGTGCGTAGTGGCGACACGTCGGATGAAACCAATATTGCGTCCGCCATCTGGAATCGCGGCACGAGCGTCATTTCGCGCCGATACGACATCCGAGTCGTTGATCGGATCGGGGCAGGGGACGCATTTAGCGGTGCCTTGATCGCCGGACTTCTGGAAGGGAAGTCCCACTCGGAATTGATCGAATTCGCGACGGCAGCCAGTTGCCTCAAACATTCCGTTCCGGGAGACTTCGGCCACTGCACGCGCGCGGAAATCACGGCCCTGGAATCGGGCAGGAGCGCGGGGCGTGTCGCCCGCTGAACATCTCCCCAAATCGTTGAGCACACGCCGATTCTGCCACCCGTCAGCCGAGGCCGAGGGAATGACCTGGCAGAGCAGGATCAGACCACCGACGGTAATTCGTACGGCTTACGGTACACTTTCGCCATCATCGCCTGTGCCTGTTCGCTGTTGGTGATTCGTTCGGTTTGCGGGTCAAATTCTAGTACCGTACGCGTACGATACGCGATTTCCCCCAGATGAATCAGTGCACACGTATGGTGCGCGACTTCTGGACCTGCGTTCGTCTCTTCGCGGGACCGGACGCAACTGATGAAGTTTTCGATATGCGACGGAACGTGCACACCAACTCGCCCTGGCTTGCCGGAGGCTGGACCCGGCTCTTCCTTCGGACCCTTACCCAGGTAGCAACGGAAGAATCCACGCCGCGAAAACACCATATACCCTTCGGTGCCGTAGAACACGTCGCTACTGTCGGTTCCGTTTTGGCCATAGCTGAACCCAACGCGTTCTTCATAGCTCAGCACCCGGCCGTCGGCATATTCAAACGCGACTAACATGTTGTCGGGGTATTCTCGAAAGCCGGTTTCGAACAGGTTGCCACCGTGGGCCGTGATGCGTACCGGGAGTGCGTTCGCGTTGAGCCCCCAACGAGCCATATCGAGATCGTGCGCTCCGTCATCTCCGAAATCGCCATTGCCATAATCACGAAACGAGCGCCACGTCTTGTGAAATCGTTTGACGTTAAACGGGCGCTGGGGTGCGGGACCGAGCCAACGGTCGTAGTCAACACCGGCTGGAGCTTGGCTATCAGGGACAGGTGACAAATCTCGCTTGCCTTGGATATTCCATGCGCGCGCCATAGTGATCGGTCCAAGGATCCCAGAATCAAGCACCTCACGAGCCTCCAGCAGCAACGCACTCGACCGCATTTGC